>JAJKJU010000309.1 GCA_021153565.1 Rhizobacter sp. | reverse complement strand
GGGGCGAGGGAGCAATACAGGCCAGCTCGCTGTGGCCCGCTTCGAAGTAACGCATTTCGGCTCCCTCTCCCCCGGCGGGGGGAGAGGGTTGGGGTGAGGGGGTTCCCCAAAAAACACACTCATCTCCCAGAAAAGTGTCCAGTCTGAGAGATCAAGCCGAATCAGGCAGCGTGGGAACTACGTAAGGCACGTGGAATCCGACCCAGCTCGCCTGTGTTACCCGAAAACGGCAGAAACTGAACCACGCCACACGCCACGTCCGGCAGCGCCTTCGTGTAACAACGACGGCCGCTACACCTACTTCTCAACCGGGCACCCGCTTGAAAGAACCGACAATGGACAAGGACACCTCACCCGTGGATCCATCCGGAGCGACCAGGTGCTTCCAGGGGTGTGGCTTTAAACCGGCCGATGAGCCTTCCGACAGCGAACGATACAAGCATGGATGTGATTCACATAGGAAGCTGGAACGAATTCGTGGCGTTGACATCCGTGCATAACGGCTGGGCGTTCCGAGGCCTGCAGGACGCCGACTGGAAGCTGAAGAGTTCCTTGTCGAGGTACCTGGAGAGCTTCGTACCCGACATGGGTTCATGGCGCGATCGGGAGGCGCGGGCCTTGCGGATCTTCAGGCGCAAGGCGCACAACTACATTCAAAATGCCTGCGTCCTGGCCGACAACATCCGCTGCCTCGCGTTGATGCAACATCATGGCGCGCCCACCCGTCTCCTGGATTTCACCAAGTCGCCCTTCGTCGCCGCTTTCTTCGCGCTCAATCAGGCGACTCGAGACGCCGCGATCTTCGCGCTCGACACCCCGACGCTCTGGCGGGCCGCGCCCTCGAACAATTCGACGCTGCGGCGAGAAATGATCGATCCGCGCGTCAACGACAATTTCGAGCGCTACTTCGCTGCGAATTGCAACGAGATCGTGTGGGTCGGCGAACCTGAAGAGATGGATCGGCGGCTGCTCGCGCAATCTGGGACATTCGTCATGCCCGGCGTGCTCGACAAGTCGCTCGACGAGATCATCCTTCGCTACGAGTACGGCCGCAAGCTCATCAAGAAGCTTGTGTTGCCGGTGTCCATCCGCGAAGAGGCGATGCTCTCGCTCTACCGAATGAACATTACCCATGCCACGCTGTTCCCCGATCTCGACGGCTTGTCGCGATCCATCGGGTACGAACTTGAGATCACGTGGCCAGGACACCATTCGTCAGCATCCTGAAATCACGGGATCCTGCTGAATTCCCGCGCGCCTGCATCTCCTTGTGCTCGATCAGCCTGAGAACACGGTAACCACCGTCTTAACCGACAGAGCCACCATGAAGATCCCGAAGGCCTTTCGGAGTTGCTGAGTGGGCAGCGCGGCGGCTGCCCATACGCCCAGTTTCGACGCCACGATCGAACAGCTGCTCATGACGAGCAACGCATGCAGGTCGATGTAGCCCCAGCGCCACCCGTGCGGCCATCCCGCCGTAACTCCGAACCCGATGATGGTGCCTACGGAGATGGGCAGGATGACGCCGGTCGCGGTGCCGATGGCTCGTCGCAATGGCAAGCCGACGTGGGTCAAGTAGAAGGTGACGACGGACGCGCCGCCCATGCCAGCGAGCGCATAGGCGATGCCCGAGAAAAAGCCGGCAACCAGGTGCAGGCGCAGCAAGACAGTCGAGTGGGATGAAGCCTGTTCCCGCTGGAACAGAAGCTTCAAACCGAAATAGGCGAGCATGACAGCGAGTCCGAGGGCCAGCCATATTCCCGGAATATGCGATGCCAGCACGGCGCCGCAGGTGGCGCCGATGCCCGCCGGCCAAAACAGCTTGCGCAGCCATGGGGTATCGACGTTGCCACGCCTGCGATGAGTCAGGAATGAGGACAGGCCGGTGAATGCCATGGTGGCCAGGGACGTGCCAAAGGCAAGCCGAATTCCTTCGGTCGAATTCAGCCCGGCATCCCGGTAGATATAGATGAGAATCGGAATTACCAGCGCGCCGCCGCCAATGCCGAACATCCCGGCCAGGAATCCTGCAGCAGTGCCGCCTGCGATGAGGGCGAATAGCACGTTCAATTATTTTTCCTTGAATGCCGGCCCCCCGCTTGGTCCATCAAGGACGGTCGGGGCCGGTTGGGGTCCGTTTCGCGCCGGACGTTTGACAAATGCCCGGAAAAGTCGCGTTTAGGATTTGGCCCGGAATAAGTTCCCGTTTTGGGGGCGCTGGGCGGGATGCGATGCAAGGCGCTCCGAGCGCAGTGTGGCGAGCCACACAAGTGAGGAGCAACGCCGCAGCGCGCCCGCCCAGCACCCCCAAAACGGTAAGTTGTTTCGGGCCATGTCCTCACGAGGCGAGTGAGATAATTCTTTCCATGACGATCCACATCAAGACCGCAGCCGATATTCCTGGCATGCGAATCGCCGGCCGACTGGCCTCGGAAGTTCTTGACATGCTGACCCCGCACGTCAAACCCGGCATGACAACCGACCAGCTCGATCAGTTGGCCAATCACCACATCGTGAACGTGCAAGGCGCCATTCCGGCTCCGCTGAATTACGCGCCGCCGGGCTACACGCCCTACCCCAAGTCGATCTGCACGTCCATCAATCACCAGGTCTGCCACGGCATCCCGAACGAGCGGCCGCTCAAGAGCGGCGACATCGTGAACATCGACGTTACCGTCATCAAGGACGGCTGGCATGGCGACACGAGCCGGATGTTCATCGTGGGCGAAGGGTCCATCGCCGCCAAGCGGCTGTGCCAGTTCACCTACGACGCCATGTGGAAGGGCATCGTGAAAGTCAAGCCCGGCGCGCGACTGGGCGACATTGGGCATTCAATCCAGACGTTTGCCGAGAACAACGGGTTTTCAGTCGTCCGCGAGTTCTGCGGCCATGGCATCGGCCGCAAGTTCCATGAGGAACCGCAAGTGCTGCACTACGGCCGCCCGGGCACGCTGGAAGAACTGGTGCCGGGGATGATCTTCACCATCGAGCCGATGGTGAATGCTGGCAAGCGTGAGATTCGTGAAATGACGGATGGCTGGACCATCGTCACCAAGGATCGGTCGTTGTCGGCGCAATGGGAACATACCGTGCTCGTCACCGAGACCGGCTACGAGGTCCTGACCTTGTCCGAAGGAAGTCCGCCGCCGCCATCTTTCGTGACCGGGCAGGCGACCTCGGGCGTCGCCAGCTGAGAGGCTGAGATGCCCCTCCACGTCGCTTCGCTCCTGCCCTCCCGCGGGGGCGCCACGAAGGTCCCTTTGCGACCCATGGCGGTCCTGCGGGAGTCCTGATGTCTGCCCTGCCTGAGAGGCTGAGAGTATTTCGATCATGCCCGCTCATCACGCCAAAAGACCCCTGCTCGTCGTTGCGAATGCTCGCCATAGCCCGGGCTATGGCTGTGCTTTGCGCCTAGATCAGGTGCCTTTTGACGCGCTGCTCGGACATGCTCGAAAAACTCTCAGCCTCTGACCCACGCCGTGCGGCGCCGCGCAGCGTCGGTGAGTTGCGGTCCCGCTTCCGCCAAGGCAAGGCTGCCCTGCTCGATCATTTCCGCGAGTCGCGCGCGACGTCCACGGCGGCAAGCAAGCTGGTGAAGTCGCTGGCGAAGCATGTCGACCTGACGCTTCAAGACCTCTGGGACGACGCGATGATGCCGCTTGGCGCGGCACTCATCGCCGTCGGCGGCTATGGGCGCGGCGAGCTGTTTCCGCATTCGGACGTCGACGTGCTGGTGCTCCTGCCGCCCGACGAGCAGCATGCGAACGATGCGCTGAAATCGTCGATCGAAGGCTTCATCACCGCCTGCTGGGACATTGGCCTCGAGATCGGCTCCAGCGTGCGCACGGTGGCTGAATGCATCGAGGAAAGCCATCGCGACGTGACCGTGCAGACGGCTCTGCTCGAATCGCGCTATCTCTGCGGATCGCGCCGGGTGTTCAACGAATTTCGTCGCGACAACACAGCGGCGATGGACCCCAAGGCTTTCCTGCGGGCCAAGACGCTGGAAATGCGGCAGCGGCATCAGAAGTTCGAAGACACGCCCTACTCGCTGGAGCCCAATTGCAAGGAAAGCCCAGGGGGGTTGCGCGACCTGCAGGTCGTGATCTGGGTGGCTAAGGCGGCAGGGCTTGGACGAACCTGGACCGAACTTGCGAGCAAGGGCCTCATCACCCCCTTCGAAGCCAAGCAGCTTCAACGCAACGAAGGCCTGCTGAAGCTGATCCGCGCACGCCTTCACATGGTGGCCGGACGCCGCGAAGACCGCCTCGTGTTCGATCTGCAAACCGCGGTAGCCGAGAGCTTCGGCTATTTGCCGACCAGGGGGCAGCGCGCTTCAGAAGTGTTGATGAAGCGCTACTACTGGGCGGCCAAGGCAGTCGCGCAGTTGAACCTCATCCTCATGCTCAACATCGAGGAGCGCGTGAATGGCTTGCACCACGCGCCGATGCGTCCCATCAACGAGAAGTTCCTTGAGCGCGCCGGCATGCTGGAGGTGGCGACGGACGACCTGTACGAGCGCGATCCGCATGCCATCCTCGAAACTTTTCTGACCTATCAGACCACCGTCGGCCCCAAGGGACTGTCGGCGCGGACGCTGCGTGCGCTCTACAACGCCCGCGAGTTGATGAACAGCGAATGGCGGCACGATCCGCAAAACCGCGCCACGTTCATGAAGATGCTGCAGGCGGCCGAAGGGCAGACCCACGCCTTCCGGCTGATGAACCAGACCTCGGTGCTTGGGCGCTACCTGTGGGTGTTCCGGCGCATCGTGGGGCAGATGCAGCACGATCTCTTCCACGTCTACACCGTGGACCAGCACATCCTCATGGTGTTGCGCAACGTGCGGCGCTTCCTCATCCCGGAGCATGCTCACGAATACCCGTTTTGCTCGCAGCTCGCGGCACAGTTCGACCGGCCTTATGTGCTGTACGTGGCGGCGCTGTTCCACGACGTCGCGAAAGGTCGCGGGGGCGATCACTCCGATCTCGGTGCGAAGGAAGTGCGACGCTTCTGCCGCGACCATGGGATCGACGACCCGGACGACGCCTCGCTGATCGAGTTCCTCGTCAAGGCTCACCTGACCATGTCGCGCATTGCGCAGAAAGAGGACCTGTCGGATCCGGAGGTGATCGAAGCCTTCGTGCGGCTGGTCGGCACGCAGCGGCGGCTGACCGCGCTGTACCTGCTGACGGTGGCCGACATCCGCGGCACGAGCCCCAAGGTGTGGAATGCCTGGAAGGGCAAACTGCTCGAAGACCTGTACCGCCTGGCGCTGCGGGCCTTGGGCGGGGCACGTCCCAACCTTGACGCCGAGATCGAGGCGCGCAAGAAGGAAGCACGGCACACGCTCAACCTGTATTCCTTGCTTGAGGGCACCGAAACCGTGCTGTGGAAAACGCTGGAGATCAGCTATTTCGCACGGCACGATGCGGGGGACATTGCTTGGCATGCGCGGTCGCTGTATCGCTTCGTCGACAGCACCGAACCCATCGTTCGCGCACGCCTGTCTTCGCTGGGTGAAGGCCTGCAGGTGGTCGTGTATGCGCCTGACCGGCCGGATCTCTTCGCGCGGATTTGCGGCTACTTCGACACCGCAAACTTCAACATTCTCGATGCCAAGGTGCACACGACACGGGCCGGCTATGCGCTCGATACCTTTCAGGTCATCAGCCCGACGCTGGACCAGCACTACCGTGACCTCATCTCGCTGGTGGAGACGCAACTCGCACACGCGCTCAACAACACGGGGTCTTTGCCGGAGCCGAGCCGGGGGCGCTTGTCGCGGCGGGTGAAGTCCTTCCCGATCACGCCGCGTGTCACGCTTCGACCCGATGAGCGTGCGCAGCGTTGGCTATTGGGTGTGTCAACCAGCGATCGCTCGGGCTTGCTGTATTCGATCGCTCGGGTGTTGGCCCGGCATCACATCAATCTGCAGCTTGCAAAGATCACGACGCTGGGTGAACGGGTGGAAGATACCTTCCTTATCGATGGATCAGCCTTGCAGCAAAACAGGTCACAGCTCGAGATCGAAAGTGAACTGCTCGATGCGATCACGCCGTAAGGACATGGCCCGGAATAATTTTCCGTCTTGGGGGCGCAGGGCGGGATGCGATGCAAGGCGCTCCGAGCGCCGTGTGGCGAGTCACACAAGCGAGGAGCAACGCCGCAGCGCGCCCGCCCTGCGCCCCCAAAATGGGAAATTGTTTTGGGCCATGTCCTAATGTCCCTATTCACCATTACCGCCACTGATGCGATCGCGCGGATCGACAGTTTCGACACCATCGTCGACGCGCGCTCGGAAGGCGAATACGCCGAGGACCGGATGCCTGGTGCGGTGAACTGGCCGAGCTTGACCGACGAAGAGCGCAAACTCGTGGGCACCGAGTACAAGCAGGTTTCGCCTTTCGTCGCGCAAAAGCGCGGCGCGGCGCTGGTAGCTCGCAACATAGCCCGGCACATCGAGCGAGAGGTGCTCGACAAACCCAAGGACTGGAAGCCCTTGATCTACTGCTGGCGCGGCGGAAAGCGCAGCGGATCGCTCGCGCTGGTGCTCGATCAGATCGGCTTCAAGGTGCATCTGATCGAAGGCGGCTACCGCGAGTACCGACGCGCCGTCGTCGCCGATCTGGAGCAATTGCCCTCGCGCTTCAACTATCGCGTGCTGTGCGGCAAGACAGGTTCAGGCAAGAGCCGGCTCCTCGCCGCGCTGAAGTCGCAAGGCGCGCAGGTGCTTGATCTGGAGGCCCTCGCCAACCACCGCGGCTCGGTGCTTGGCCTCGTTCAGGGCAGCGCGCAACCGTCGCAGAAGCAGCTCGATTCACGCGTATGGGAGGCGCTGCGGCATTTCGATCCGGCACGCGAGGTTTGGGTCGAGAGCGAAAGCAAGAAGGTGGGCGAATTGCGCATGCCGGAGGGCTTGGTGACGCGCATGCGCGAATCGCCTTGTCTGCGGATTGATCTGGCCCTGGAGGCGCGAGTACGGCTGCTGATGGAGGACTACGACTTCTTCGTCAAGTACGTTCCGGATTTCTGCGAACGACTGAATGCGCTTCGTGCATTGCGTGGGAACGAAGTGATCAAGGCATGGCAGGAAGCCGCGAAGGCGGGGCGTATCGAGGACGTGGTGCGTGAGTTGCTCGTAAAGCACTATGACCCGGTGTATTTGCAGTCGTCGCAGAAGAACTTTTCGGGATTCGATGGGGCACAGGTCATCGAGAGCGAAGATGGAAGCGAAGAGGCGTGGGCCGAGGTGGCAAAAGGCTTGGTAACCGGGACGTAATTCCAGACCATCCGGAGTGTCCACCGCATTGCTCCCTCTCCCTCTGGGAGCTGACCTTTACGTACGCTGGACACGCGGAAGATGGCCGTTGGAGCAAATTTTTCCCCTACGAGGTTTGAAGAAGGCGGGGTTGACGCATGACAAGTTC
>JAJKJU010000308.1 GCA_021153565.1 Rhizobacter sp. | reverse complement strand
TGTCATGCGTCAACCCCGCCTTCTTCAAACCTCGTAGGGGAAAAATTTGCTCCAACGGCCATCTTCCGCGTGTCCAGCGTACGTAAAGGTCAGCTCTGGGATAGGGCTGGGGTGAGGGCCGTGGGCTGCGATCACCGCAGCCCCTCACCCAACCTCTCCCCAGAGGGGAGAGGAGTCAATGCAAGACCTTGAAAGGGGTGGCTCTCAAGCCTCTCTCAAGCCTCACAGGGTCTTCAAATACTCGATCAGCGCATCCTTGTCCTGCTGTGGCAATGCGACGCCGAACTCGTGACCCTGGTTGCCGTTGCCCTTGCGTTCGACCTCGTACTTCGTCCCGGCGCGTTCGGCCTTGGGCCCTTGGCTGATGAAGCCTGCATTCGTGGGGTCGTAGACGTCGTAGCCCCGATAGAACTCCCGGGGCCGCTTGGCCGCGGGTTCGAGCATGTCGCGCAGGCTCGGCACCGAGCCGTTATGCAGGTAGGGTGCCTTCAGCCAGATGCCGTCGAGAAAGGCTGCGATGTAGCCGGTCGGGTCCGCCTCCACCAGGCCCTTGCGTTCGATGCCCATGTCTTTCACCGCCTTGTTGGCCGCCCCTGCCGACTTGCCCGTCCAGGTGTCAATGCGGCTTCGGTCGGTGCCGACTTCGGCGACCGGCACCACAGTGCCGGTGCGCGCACTGGCATGGCACCCTGCGCAGCTTGCGTCGAACACGGCCTTGCCGGCAGCGGCTCGCGACTGATCGACCGGGAAAGGGTACTTCGGCGGTGCGAGCTTCGTCAGGTACTCATGCAACCATGCCACGTGGCCCAGGAAGTTCTGCTTGTCCGCTGGCGGTGCGCCCAGCACGCCGAGTGCGGAATCGGTGATCACGGAGTAGGCGTCGTGGCTGTCGCCCGCGTAGTTCAAGCGCATGCCCTTGTCCCATTTGTATTTCTGCAGGTTCCATATCGAGGGCATGTCAGTGGGTCCGAGGCTGTCATCCATGAACTGCTGGATGAGAAAGTATTTGGTGAGGTTCATCGCGTCGTCTCGGCCGCGGCCCCAGTCGGCAAAGTCTTTGCGGTAAATCCAGGCGAACTGTTTCTCACGTTCGACGAGGCGCTGCTTGGTGATCGGAATGACGAAGAAGCGGTACAGAAGCCGGTCGATGAAGTCGAGTTTGGTGACGAGGTTGATCTCGCTCATCAGGTTGTCGGCATTGAAGCGCGGGTCCTTCGCGCAATCGACGAGGAAGCGGAAGTAGGCCTCGACGTTGGTCGTGTGCCCCGGCGCGGCAACGATCAGATTGGGTGTCGCGTCTGCATTGGTGCGATAGCTGGCGGTGTGGCACACCGCGCAGTTGGTGGCAACCCGCGGAAAGCCGATGGTCTTCTTGGTGAAGCCAACGGGCAGCTCCTGGCCTGCTTCCCAGGGGATGCCCATCGAGGCGTACCCGCCCGGCCCCGGCAGCTTCTCGGGAAACATGCGAGGCATCACGTAGAAGATCCAGTACGGAATGCCTGCATCGTGCTCGGCGCCAATGGAGCCGTACTTGAAACGCATCTCCGGCGTGGCCGTCACCCAGTCGGGCTGCGGGTGTACGCGAAAGCCGCGGTCCCATGCGATGTATCCGCCTGCGGTGCCCAGCACCGCGGCCACGAGCAGAGTGATCTTGAACCAGGTTCTCTTCCAGAACGGTGTGCTTGTCATGCGCTGCCCCCTTCAGAACGTTTTGAGGAATTCGACCAACGCGCTCTTTTCCGCGTCGGAAAGCTCGGTCCCGTAAGCCTTGCCTTCGTGCCCCGAATTCGAGTTGCCCGGCGCGTGCGTGTCGTATCGGAAGTACCGGCGGTCGCCTTCGCTTGCTTGCGTCGCGACGAAGCCCATGCGGACCGGGTCGTACAAATCGTTGCCGCGATAAAACTCGGGCGGGCGCTTCGCCACGGGCTCCAGCAAGTCGCGCAGCGTCGGGACGGAGCCGTTGTGCAGGTAAGGCGAGCGCAACCACAAACCGTCCAGCGGCATGTTGGCGTAGCCATGGGTCTTGCGGAAATGGCAGAAGCGCCAGGGGTAACCGGCGTACAAAGTTGATTGGTTGGCAGCAAGTTCGCGTGTGTACGAATCGAGCCGCCGACGGTCGGTGCCGATGAGTTCCCAGCTCGTGACCTTGCCCACTTGCGGCGCGTAGAGCGACGCATCTGAATCGCCTGGCTGAATGCACGCGGTGTTCTGTTCGGCTGCGGGCAGGGCGAAGTCATCGCCTGCCGCGCCATGGCAGCCGGCGCAGTAGTTCTTGTAAATGACCGCGCCGCTTGCGGCCAGCTTGTCGTTGATGGCGAAGTGCTCTTTGAACTCGGGCGGCTTGGCCGTGAGCAACCAGTTTTCGACGCGCTTGATGCGGTCGATGTCGATGGTGGGGGGCGTTGTGCCGGTGCCGAAGGCTGCGCTCTTGTCGCGCTCTTCGAACATCGTGTTGTTGCCGTCCCAGTGCAAGTGCATGCCCTTCTTCTGCGCCTGGTTCCAGATGGCGGGGAAGTCGGCCGGTGCATCGAGTTCTTCCGGCGCGATGCAGGTCGTGTTTTCGCCCTTGCACGTCATTGGAAAGTTGAAAAGCACCTTTGCAGAGTTGAATGTGTCGACGCGGCCCGGCCCCCATTCCTTCTGCGACCACACCCAATCGAAGCGACCGGCGAGTTGAAGGATGCGGTCGCGCATGATCGCGATCGCCACCGGATAGACCACGTAGCGGTCGAGTGGATCGAGCTTGGCACCCAGGCGATCGATCTCGGGGATGATGCGCTCCTTCGTGAACTTCGGGTCGGCGGCGCAGCGGAAGAAGAACTTCTCGAAGGCCATGATGTTGAAGGTATTGGCCGGCATGCCGCTCACGACGAAGGCCGGCTTGTCGGCGGAGGTGCGCACCGTGCTCGTGTGGCAGGCAGCGCAGTTGAGGAATACGCGGTCGATCCCTTGAAAGTGGCGCTTCGAGGTGCCCACCGGAAGGTCGCGCGTCTTGCCTGCGGCGTCCTTCTCATAGATCAGTCCAAGCGATGCATAACCCTTGCCGGGAAGATGCTCCGCGCACACTTGCGGCATGGCTTGCCAGATCCAGTAGGGAAATCCGCTCACATGCTCGCCGCCGGTTGATCCGTACTTGAAGTGATCTTCGACCTTGGTGTAGTCCACCGGTGAGTCGCCCGAGAAGCGCAGGGTCAAGGTCAGGATGACGAGGCCCGGTACGGCCACGATGATGATGAGCAGCGCAATGAACCAGTGCTTCCAATGGCGTGCGGGCGAAAGGGAGGGGGTGTTCATCGTTCAGGGACCAGTCGTGGCAGGAAGGCAGGGGCGCAGGCTTTCGTAGCCTTTGGCTAGCAAGCTGCCGAGTTCGGGGGCGCGGCCTGTTTCGTTTTGCAGGGCATCGCGCACGTATGCGGTGAGGCGGTCCAGTTCGGCGCTGTCGCGCCATGACCTCTCGGGGATATGCATGCGAAGCAAAGCAGTGGCCGGAGGCATCGGTGTCTTGGGCCGATCTTGCGCAGCGAGTTGCCACGATGCGAGGCGCACGTAGAGGCGTTGTGCGCATTGGGTCACTTGGCGGCGCACTTTGGCAACGTCGCCCGACAGGAAGTTCGGCGGTGTGCGGTCGGCTGTGGCGTGGCAGCTTGCGCAGTAGGGGAAGAATGCGGGCGGCAAGGTGTCGCTCTTGGCTGCAGCGGCTGAGACGACTTCGGTCGCGACAAGGTCTACCCGCGCAGGCGGCATGCCTGCGGTGTTCAGGCAGCACCACGGCGTGGCGGGCATGCCGAGTCTTTCGAAGAGCGCCGCCATCAGGCGCACTCGTCGAAACGGCAAGGCACTGAAGCCATCGAAGTGGCCTTGTGTGTTGGCCTCGAGCATTGCTTGTACGGCGACTTTCACCGGTGCGAAATCGTCGACAACCACGGCGTGAGCAAACCCCTTGTTGCCGCTCCAGCGCAGCTCGATCTGCTCTATCGTGCGGCCATCGGCGCCGCGCGAATGCAGCCTCGAATTTCGCAGCGGCAGGCTTAGGCCATGGCCCGGAGTAATTTCCCGTTTTGGGGAGCGCAGGGCGGGCGCGCTGCGGCGTTGCTCCTCGCTTGTGTGGCTCGCCACACGGCGCTCGGAGCGCCTTGCATCGCATCCCTCCCTGCACCCCCCAAAACGGGAAATTACTCCGGGCCATGGCCTTAGGCGACGTTCACCTCCGATGGTGACGGACCTTGCTGTCGCGAATTCGATCTCGCGCAACTCGCCGTGCTTGCCGAGCTGCAAACGATTCAATCGACCTGACTGGGCGACACCGGCAGAGATGTTGACGCGAGCACGTAGCCGAAGTGCATCGGGCTCTCGCTCGCCGCAATCGAAGTCCACATGCTCGATGCTTGGCGAGGCACGCCGCTGCATCACGCTGCAGGGGCTCGCGAAGATTTGTCGTGTGGGCCTGGCACCTCTTGCGAGTTCGTCCAGACGCTTGTCGAGCCGTGCGATGTCGGCGTCGGAGATGAAGTCGGCGAGGCCGGCGATGATGCGGTCTACTGTTGATGCGTCATCGAAGCGCCAAACGTTCAGCGGGGGCCGCAACGCCAACGGATCGAAGCGTGCCGACACGTTTGCCAGCATGGTGAGGTCACGCTGCGCGGCCTCACTTGGCAGCGGGTCGCGATTGGGAATATCCGGGTTGGGAATCGCAAGCCCTGCAGGCCAGCGAGTGCGAGCGTTGGCCTGCAACTTCCCGAGGCCGTGTTCGCGATCATTGATCGAGGTTCGATCGAACTGGCGCAGGCCGCTCAGCCGAAATTGCAGCGCGGCAACGAAGAGTGCAGCGCGGCATTCGGGCGCATCATGCTTGTTGTCCCCGCAGCCTTCGCGCCAGAGCAATTGGTAGGCGCCCAGCAGGTTGGCGCGATCGGTCGCGTCGTCGATGGCATTGGGTACGTCTACGCCGCGGTTTGCGGCAATGCCTTGGAACTCGCGAGAAGAGGCGTCAAGCAAGGCAGCCACTTTCGGATTGGCGTTGGTCTCGTCCCAGGTTGGGCGCGAGAAAAGCGGGCCGCCGTTTTGGTGACAGCTCATGCAAAGTTGTCGACTGGCATAGACCAGTTTCGGTGTGCCGCCGGGTCGGAAGTCCTTCAACAACTGGAACTCGAAGCGGCCCGCGGCCTCGTTGTAGCTGATGACTTCAAGCACATTCGATCGCGACTGATAGCCTAGGTAGAGTCGATCCTTCAAGAGCATGACCGTCTTGCCGGGCACTGCTGCAGGACCTTCATCGACTGCGAGAACGATGCGCGGCGAATCGAAGAAATCGGGCGCTGCCGCCATGCGCTGCAGAGAACGACCGAGCGGAACAAGCACCTGCTTGAGCCCTGGCATGGTCGCTGCGGAGTCACGTTGCAATTGAGATTCGATGCGTTGGCGCAGCTGTGCGAATGAAGTCGGAATCTCATACACCCAGGTCCCGTTGTGCTGGACAGTCATCAGGTGGTCGAACAGCGAGCGACCCACAGGCGGCAAGTCGTCGCCAGGCGACGATGGATCGATCACCCAGAGAGGCTGAGTTGGGACATCCGCGTTGGCGGCAGCGACCGACGAGAACGCGCACACGAACAGGCAAGCGGCCCATCGCGTAAACCAAGCCATCGCACTGTGTTGTCGGTCACGTGGCTTCATTGCTGGCTCACGATGCATGGGCCTGGCCATGGGGAACGAGAGCCTTGTTCCCTTTCCCGTTCGGGCTGACCCATCTCCCGTTCGGGCTGAGGTATCGAAGTCCTCCACCGTGGGTTGAGGCTTCGATACCTCAGCCCGAACGGACATTGGGAAGTCATTCGGA
>JAJKJU010000307.1 GCA_021153565.1 Rhizobacter sp. | reverse complement strand
CGGGCAGTTGGCTTCGAATCGAGCGAAAACCTCACCAATTTCTGGCAACAACTCATCGTCAAGTGGTCACTCAACGGCGCACTTGAGTTGAATATCGAAATACTCTCAGCCTCTGAGGCCATCCTCAAGAGACGAGAACCACTCGTCACGCAAGATCTTCGGCCCCTTGCCCTGCTGTGCGATGCCGTGAACAGCCACGATGCGCGTCATCCGCCACCTCCGCATGCTCAAATTGACATCGACAGATGCTCGCACTAGCCCGTAGCAAACGCAAGCCTTGCGATGCTACCCTCGCGCAACCCAAAACCTCATCTGGCAAGTGGCAAGGCAAGGCGCAGCGTTTTCAGGATCGGTTGTCCTAGACTCTAGGCGCCGAAGCCGTGGCTCAATCGCCTCCTCGATACGTCACCGAATCGCTGCACGTCCTTCGGGTACGCAAGATCGAGGATCTTGAAGATCTGGCTCATCACCCCGACGCACCGAGTGGCACGGATCGCTCGCATGTGTGATTGTTGCGCCGCGCCGATCGGACGCTACCGAATTTCGGAACGGGGACAGCTGGCCAAACGAGGAGGGACCAGGAAGCGTTCACGGAACCGGCAAGCGTAAGAGCGCAAGTTGACAGTGAAAGGCTCAATGACGACTGCTGTTAGGCATTGATCGCACTTCGCAATCTTGGCCGCCGGCAAGTCGGCGACACTCAGCGTTCGATGTGACTGGTTAACTTCGTGGTCTACGCGCCATGGTCGCTATGTGCGCATGCTCGGCGGGCGCGCACCAGCCCGAGGTTGATGTGGACCTCTCAACGCGGCCGTGACGATACGACCTTCGGCCAAGAGACGAAAGGAGCCCCCGTGGCGAAAGAGGAATGGGAAAGCTACAAGGTGGGACAAACATCGAGTCAACCTAACTGGTCGGCGCAGACATGCCGGCCTTTTGATAAGGTCAGTCACGTTGGTCACGTCGACCATGCGTTGAGGATTGTTGCCGACAAGAAGATCAGACAAAACCTGATATCTGATGCTTCGAAGTTGAACACCGCGCGCGTACTGGTAGTTTGGCTGTCGCCGAACCATTGGGGGAACGGATTTCGTTACGGCAACATTGCGTTCACGTACGATTTCGCCAAGCTCATTCGCGACAAGAACTATTACTGGGTGGAGGCAATGACGGACTACAGTCCTGCTGCGTGTCGAATCCTCATCACAGCCAAGGATCGCAGCACGATGTTGAATGCCTATGACCCCAAGAAGCGGGACGGGCCGTGGTGGTACGACGTTACGAACGATGCGCACTACTTCAACAACACTCACTGCCTTGAATTTATGATCGAGGCCGATTTGCCGCTCAAGGACGCTGCAAGAGTGGATTTTGTAAAGCACCATCCGGACATGTGTTCGGTGCACAAAGAGTCGCCCAAGTCATGCCCAGAGAATGATTTGAGTGAGGGCCACGGAGGCGCACGGTTCATTGCTACCGCTGCAGCCCGCAGTCTGAAGCTTTCCTCGCTTGCGAAGTCACTGGTGACGGAGGACGGTAAGTTGTCGCACCGTGTAAAGAGTGCTCTCGCCGGGATGCTCCCCCGTAGATTCAGCAAACAGTCTTTCGCTTACGCCGGTAAGGTCAGCGCGCGAACTGTTACGGGCGAGGCAGTAGCTCGGGCATTGCTCAATGCGCTTACAACCGGAAAGCCTTCCGATGCAGATCTGATCGCGGGACTGTTCCGCTCGGACGATAGTGTGATGAGAGCCGTGTCTGCCGTTGTGGCAGAGACCCTCGCCTGGCCGGAAACGACAGATATTTTGAAGGCCTTGGGGGATTGAACCCCGTTGACCCGCGAACCTTTTGACGGTCAAGTCATGCATGACGGCGCTTCCCCGCCCGACAGCGAGCCAAGGCCTATCCGAAATCTCGAAGCGACCTTCGGGTGTTGGCGATGATCCGGCTACACACGTCCGGTGATCAACTGACCGCTGCTGGTCGACAGTTGCTTTTCAAGCTGGCCGAAAAGCTTCCTCCATGACGATGTCCGCGTTGCCGGCCGTGTCAGTGGACTTGTAGACTATTGAGCGACTCAGGCTTCAAAGTTGGTGCGCTGTGAAGGGGTAGAGTGACCAGCGATGTCATCGCATGTGCACCATCACTTCGTTCCTCGCTTTCTGCTTGAGGAATGGGCGGGTGCAGTTTAGGTTTGTCTGACACCTGCCCGGTGTCAGCACAGCGTCGCGCAGGACACCGTCGTGAGGGCAGGTGTCAGACAAACCTAAACTCAAGCAGCCGCACGGCTTGCAAGGGCGACGGATCGCTTCTGGCCAGGACTGTGAGGCCACAGGTGTGCCGGTGAGTGTCCTTCGATGTCGCGGTGTCGTCGGCCCCGGGGCAGCTTTCAGCGACCTTGGCGAATTCACGGTGCCGGCCAACTGCAGGCCTACGCGAACGGCTGCTTGAGTTGCAGCCCTCCAAGTCGGACTGCAGCGATCACCCTGCGCCAACGCTGCCGGCCCGATAGGGTCGGGCGTCCACGAAGGTGCGCCTTTCGTGGGATCACCCAGATATGATCGGCGGCAAACAAACGGATCTCAGGTCGCGATGCCACCCACGGTCAAGAGGCACATGTCAATCGCTTTCGTCCATCTCTCTGACATTCACTTCGGCCAAGAGAAGGATGGATCCCTCTACATCCACGACGACGTCAAAGAGCGATTGATTGAAGACGTTGCGAGACAAGCCAATCAACTCCCCGGCGGATTCGCCAGCGGCGTGATTGTGTCCGGTGACATTGCCTACGGAGGCAAGGCGCCCGAGTACGCCGCAGCGGGAGCCTGGCTTGACAGGGTTGCGCAAGCGGCCGGCTGCGCGATCACAGACATCCAACTCGTACCCGGTAATCACGATATCGATCGGGACGAGATTTCACATGCGACCTCGTGGATGCTTCGGGAGGTCGCGGCGAAGGGGGAGACGGAGTTGGATCGATTCTTGGGTTCGGCACCCGATCGCGATCTGCTCAACCGCAGGTTCTGTGGGTATGAGCCGTTTGCTCAAGCCTACAACTCGCCGTTGGACATGACGGGGGGCCGTGCCGGTGAACGGACTGTTGAGCTGGCACCAGCCCGCTTCTTGCGCTTCATCGGCCTCAACACCGCTCTGATCTGCTCGCGCAAGGACGAAGAAGGAAGCCTTCTTTTGGGCGCCCGCCAAAGAGTGCTTCCGAAGACGGCGGGGGAGGAGTTGGTGGTCATCGCTCATCACCCTCTTAAGTGGCTGCAAGATTCCGAGGACGCACGCAGATTCGTGATCGCGCGCGCACGGGTCTTTGTGTCGGGGCACGAACATTCCCCTTCTGTACGCGTCGAGCGAGTGCGTGACGGGTGCGACTTGATGCTGCTCGCAGCCGGTGCGATGGTGCCCCCTACCGTGACCGACGAGTACACCTACACCTACAACATCCTGCAGTTCGAATGGGACCCTGTGACCGACGGGCTCGTTGTGACCGTTCATCCACGAGCCTGGGATGAAGACGCGAAAGATTTCCAGGCCGATGACAAGCGCTTGGGCGGCTCGCAGCGCAGGATCACGTTGGGATGCCCAAACTTTCGAGATGGCGCGGGGGTAAAGGAAATTGCGGCATCGACTGCGGGGCAATCGGCTCTACCATCTGCTTCGCCAGTCATCATTCCGATCGTTCACGAGGAAGGCGTTCTGGAAGAAAGGACGGAGCCGTCGGTGCCAGCCAAGTACTCGCTCTTGAGGCTGCGCTTCTTTCGGGACCTTACCGCTGCCCAGCGTGTGAGCGTACTCGTACGGCTCAACGCCTTGCCCTCCGATTGGGGACAGGCGCTGACCCACAGTGCCGAGAGTCACATGCTCGAAAACCTGCAAAAGGCTGGGAGGCTGGACCAGCTGGAAGCCGCATTGAACGAAATCGAAGCCCAGTCCGGAAACGAGGAGAACAATCAAGATGGCTGATATCGCGACGTACGTTCGAATTTTCAACGCCGCACCTACCGACGATTTCGTCGAAAAGCGTACCGCCGCTATAGCAGAACTCACTGAGAGGTTTGGCAAGAAAACGACCGTTGCGAACCTTCTGCAACTTGCCAATGGTGCTGCTACGGCCGCCCTTCCCAAGGCCAAGCTCGATGAGCGACTTGCCGAGGAAGTGGAGGCCTCAATCAAGAAACATAGCACTGCCTTCGTGCGTGCTGGACACGACCTCGAGATCATCGTTTGCGTCCTGCTTGGTTTGTTGGAACTGCTGAAGGCTGCCAAACCGAATTCGGGTGCGACGTTGCGTGTCACCGACGTGCTCGCTGCCGGATTGTGGTCGGCTCTTGCCTTTCAGCCATCGCGTCCTGAGGTGAAGATCGAAGCGCTGCGCGTCGAACTGTCTGAGGTAACCAGTGCACTGACACTGGCATCTGCGGAAGGTGCGCGGAAGCGCACAAAGGTCCCAAACTTCAACGTTGCGTTTTCGGAAGGCGGCGACGTCGCCGCCTTCAATAGGGCGTTCAAACCAGGAACCGAGTCCACCATTGCAGCACTTAGAGCGAACGCAATTTTGGATCGCGAAGAGTTGGACCTTCTCTGGTGGGCTTTGGGTGACTGGAGCGAATTGTTGGGTGATCGTGTCTCTACCTTGCCGCCTGAAGTCGCCGCCGTCACGAGCGGATTGGAGTTGGGCCGACTCCTTCGGAAACTTCCGGCAAATGCTCATAGATCTCTTGCACTGCGGAGCATTCACGCAGAAGGTCCGCCGTTGAATCTCGCGGAACTACTGAAAGCGTTGGATGGGCGGCGAGAACGGCTGGCCATCCCGCTGGCTGCCAACGAGGTGCTCTCCAGTTGCTCGGGCGTCTTTCCGTTGCTGACCGCGATTCAGACTGGAAAGCCCACTGCTCCCGGTGCCAAGGAAAAGCGTCCATTGCGCGACTGGGGATCGCGCGCTCTGCTCGAGGCGTCGATCCTATTCGTCTTGTTCGACGACACAGGGACCTGATGATGGAACGAGCCTGCCGTCGTCAGGAATGCACAGTCGCTCAGACCGGAATATGTCTTCTCAACAACGATGCGGCGACGTGCCCGGAACGCGAAGCGATTGTCGGCGCCTCGGTTGATATCATGGCAAGTCTGGAGACCGTGCTTCAGGCACCGAAAGCTAAGCCGAAATTCCCCTCCAGCTTGACACTGTCCCCCTCCGATCTGGAGAAGCTCACCGGCCGAAACTATTGCCGCATCGTCGGAATCCTTGGCGCGCCAGATGCTGGAAAAACTGCGTCGCTGGTCAGCCTATATCTATTGGTCAGCCATGCGCGCTTGGATGGGTTCGAATTCTGCGACAGTCGGACACTCATAGCGTTCGAGGAGATTTCGAGAGGGGCGAGGCGCTGGAACGCGGGCAAGCCACCCGAGCAGATGACAAGCCATACAGAACTTGCAGATGAGCGGACGGCCGGATACTTGCATTTGCGTCTGCGAAGCGTTGACGCGGACGAACCATTTGATCTTCTTCTTCCCGATCTACCCGGCGAATGGACGACATCGTTGATTGACAACAATCGTGTCGATCGGCTCGATTTCTTGAAATCTGCGGATGTGATCTGGCTGATGATCGATGGTCAGAACCTGATCGAGCAGCAAACGCGCATGCGTGCAATCCATCGAGTTGGATTGATGATGCAACGCATATCGAAGCTGCTGGCCCCTTCGGTTCCTCCGGTGACACTCGTCATCACCCGTCTCGATCTGGGCACGCCGCCGAACGAGACGATTGAACGACTGCATGCTGAGGCTTCGGCGCAGGGCATCGAAATGACGATTCGTCACGTCGCCTCATTCGCCGACCGAGAGGGTGTAGCTGCTGGCGCCGGCATCTCCGACCTGATCCGCGAGGCGGCGTGCAGCAACGGCCCACCCCTCCGCAACTTTTGGGCCGATGACCAGAAGCGCACCGGTGATCGCGCCGTTCTACGATTGCGTGACTTCGGAGAGACTGCATGACCCCGAGTTCGATAGTCCTGGTAGGCGTGCCAGATTCTGGCAAGACGAACTACATCGGGCGCTTGTGGACGGCGCTTCGGGCTCGAAAGGGTCGTCTTCTCGCCCCTGATGTTCCAACCGATATTGAGTACGTCGAAGACACCGTGGCTCATCTCATGCAGGGGGAATTCGCACCGCGATCGGAAAAGATGATCGGTGTGAGTCGCCGCGACTTTGTCGTTCCCGTTGTTCGCTCGGAAGATGGGCAGGATGGCACGCTGTTTGACCTCGTGGTCCCGGATGTTTCCGGTGAGTTGTGGAAGTTGGCCGTCGAGACGTTTGAAATTCCACAAGAGTGGATGGACCAGTTGAAGCAATCGGTCGGGGCTCTGCTCTTCGTGCGTGTGCTGTCGGAGCACAACGTTCAGCCCCTCGATTGGATCAATGCGGAGAAGCTTCTCAAGATCCACGAACCCGGGAAGGAAGACGCGGCGCTTCCTACCCAAGTGGTTCTGTGTGAACTGCTGCGGTTCTTGGAGCACACCCTTCGGCCTGCCGGCGAAAGGACACGACCTCGCGTCGCGGTCGTCGTCACTGCATGGGATCAATTGGACCGCCAGCGAAGAAACGCGGGCCCGCTGGCCTACTTGCAACGGGAGTACCCGCTCTTTGCTGGGCGACTTCAGGATATGGCCAAGCTCGATGTCCGGGTGTTTGGTGTAAGCGTGGTTGGTGGCGACTTCGATGACCCAGTGTTCAAGGACAAATTCCTAAGCGCTGGCGACCTGCAGAGCGCTGGGTACTGTGTTGTTCACGATGAGAAGAAGCTTCACACGGATTCGGATCTCACGTCTCCGGTGGCGTGGCTCATTGAACGGCAGCAAGGTGGATGAAAGCCAACCTGGTCGAACAGCAAGAACATGGCTATCGCTACGGCCATGAATTGCTTGCGTCGTCGGTCCATTTGGATCGATCTGACCAGGACATTATTGACAGACTGTCCGACATGTCGGGACCGCTCCGCCCCGGCGAGACGTTTGAGCCCTATCTCACCGCGTACCCTCTGCCAAGCGGGAAGTACTACGTACTGGCGCGGACGTGGCAGGACCACCAGGCCCCGCGTGCGGGATGTGTTCTCACAAGAAGTCTCCTAGTCCCAACGGCCACTTGGGAAGCAGCTCCCGCGCCGGCTGACTTTGTTCGACTTCTACTTCCGATAGATCGTGAGCATGGCCGTGCCGAGTCGCGACGTGTACAGCCCACGCACACTGTTCTTCCCCCTGTCTTCGAACGACGTGCAGGGGAGCTGGTCGAGGCGTTGTTCCTCGAGAACCGCCAACCAATGGTGATGTTCGAGACACGGCATGCCGAACTGCTCTCTTTGAGATTGCTTTCCGCGCTTTGGCCGGGCCTGCGGCGCACGTTTGCGATCTGCACGTTCGCGTTATCTTCGCGTCCATTGTTTGAAACGCGGCCGTTCGACTTGCTCTTCGCGCCGAAAACTGCGCGATCACGCTTTTCCGATTGGGCTGGGCGAAAGATTGAATTCGGCACCTCGCCGCCGGTGCGTCACCGATGGACTGAAGCAACTGCAAGGCAGATCTTTGAAGCAGCCGAGCCGAGCCTTGTCGCGATTGACGCGCTCGGAGTGCTTAAGGCCGATCGTCGCGGTGATGAGACCGTGTTGCGGCTGTCGTTGCTATGGAACGAGCTCGTCGAGAAGTCCACAAGCTCACCGACGGCTGCCCTTGGGCTGCTGGACATCCTCAGCTCGCAAGGAACCGCATTCGAGGAAGTCTCGAATGAGTTGACTCCATTGCTGGAGCGCAGCATCCAGATGGCTGGGTCAAGTCTCGCACCGATGGAGGCCTGGACGTTTCTGAATGCGCTGCTCGGAAAGTTCGCGCAACTTTTGCCGCCGCGGACCATCATCCGACATGTGAAGGATGCCGCCTTCTTGCTGACAATGGCGGAGCCTGAGACAGCAATTGAGTTCCTTTCACAACGCCAAGACGATTCATATCTGCTCCCTGCTGTGATTGCCGCAGGAGTCGGCAACGGACTCGCGACGGCGGGACTGTCGGCGATCTCTGACTCTGTTTCTGCGGTCGGCGATCAGACATTGTTGCGCGTACTCGCGTACAGCCGAAAGTTCTCTGGGCTGATCGCTCGATCGGTGAACGCCCTAGCTTCGGATGGATGGGTGCGGCGCATCGTGCGTTTGCTGGGGACCAAGGACGCAGTCCTCCGAGCGCGCATGCGAAGGAACCTCCTTCCGTTCCTTGACAACTCGGCACAGGCTCCGCTGCTGCAAGCGCTGCTTGCTCACACCACGCCGGCATCGCTGACTGATGCTGTGGTGAAGATTTGGTCTCACACACGCTTTGAAGTGGCAGCGTTCGATTCGGCGTTTCTGCGCGCTGCGAGCGGAGAGGCCACCATTTGTGCGATCCGAGACGCCATCCTGTGCGTGGAGGGGACTAAAGAGGCGAACAGGTTCCTAGTGAGCACGTTGCGACTCAGCGTCGACGAGTTGCGATGGCTGCTTACGCAGCAACGTGTGCCAATCGCGCGGGCTGTCGAAGTGTTGACCTTGCTCCTAGAGGAAGCCGATGATGCGTCGATCCAGGCGATTTCACGCCAAACCGCTGCAACAGACCTCGTCTTTGACGCTCTGCGACAAGGGTCGAACCGTGCAGCAGTCCAGATAGGTCGTATTCTGCTCGTGGGGCAAACGAGTGTTGAGCAACTCATCGCTCTTGGGCAGGAAGTGCTTCCGTTCATGTCAGAGCCCCATCGAACCGAAATCGCCAACGCGATGCTCCTCCGTGGGCTTTCGGAGGGCGATACTTCGAGCAAGGAACGCCTGCGCGAAGTGATCGGGAGTTTGCCGACGAATGCCTATCCGAATGATGTCGTACTGGCTGCCACGCAAGGCAATGCCGGATGGAACCGGATCAGCGAAAACATCTCGATGCTTTGCGGCACCCAGGGCGATCTCCGGCTGGGCGTTCTTGCACGCATTGAAGTTCTCACGGATCGCCTAGTTAGTCGACGCGGGGACGGTCTCAGTCGTTTGGCCGCTGAGTCATGGGCCACCTTGTTGTCCGAAGCCGGGTCTGTCAGCCGAAATGCCCAGACGTCGGCCGCTATGGCTGTGTTGCCATACGCGTTTCGGCACACAAGTGAGCCGTTGAGTTCACTCGTCGTAGCCGCGTTCCCCATTGTTTATGAGCAACTGAAGGCAGGGAACGAGCCGGCGGGCCTATTCCAAATGCTCTTCTTTCAGGATTGGGATCGATGCAAGACGGCTCGGAGGAGCTTGGTTCAGGCGTTCATGCAATCGTCCTGGCCGCCCGGAGACTTGCTGCTCATTGCGGTAAGAGCCGGAGATCCGCAACGAATCTTGAGGCTCGTCTCTCGCGAGTTCAATGGGAATCGGTACCTCTCTCTGATCGCCGAGGACCTTCGTCGCTTCCCAGAGGATGCGGGGACAGAGCTGCGAGCGCAGCTAGATGTGTTCGGACGTGAGGCAAGGTCTTTTCCTGAGCGAAAATCGTAGGGCGATGAACGCAACTTGTCGGCACAAGGTCGAACTTCAGGGTCGAGTTCTTCGCGCCTTGGTCGTCGTAGCGGCAGACCGCGCGGGCACCATCGATCCGTCCCGTAGAGCATGAGAGTCCGCTTTGCGCCGAGCGATTCGGTTGCCCGAAGTTCAGCTTGGGGTCGCTATGCAAAGCTTTGCATAGCGACCCATCGTGGACGGCATTTCAGGCTGATCGTGGACGCCGTTTCAGCGTGATAGTGGACGACGGGGGTGGCGCGCAAGTGATTTTCTGACCGGCCTCAGGCTCACCGCTTTTTGCGGTCCGAGCCGATGCCAACCAACAGAGTCACGATGCGACAAATCCGAGAGACATTGCGCCTGCACTTGCAGGCGGGGCTGAGCTACAGCGAGGTCGCCCGTGCGCTCAAGATCTCCAAGAGCGCAGTGGGCAAGTACGTGTCGCTGGCCAGAGTGGCCGGCGTGGACTGGGACACGGCCGAGACCCTCAGCGATGAAGGCCTGGAGGCCCGGCTACCGCCCGGCGCTGCCCCGCGGCAGCCACCAGCGCGCCCCTGACTTCGGTGTGGTGCACCAGGAGCTCAAGCGTCCCGGCGTCAGGTTCAGGAGTCCAGCGGACAGCCGCGCCGGGATGCAGTGAACGTCAGGTCTCGGCAGCCGCTGTCAGTCGCCGGTCAAACGTGAACGACGGCAGACAGTCTGGTCCTGCTGTTCGGTCGGTCGGCTTGAACGTCAGCAGATGGCCGTCAAGGATCGGCCAGCCGACGGCGCCGAACGGCAGGTCTGCGGCGCATATCTGCCGCCCAATATTGGGGGAGCGCTATGGCACATTGAGCGCCGTGGCATTCAACGCCCGAGCGGTCGAGGCCGCCCCGTCCCTGACGTTCGTGCATACGCGGCCCATGGCAAGTGTGCAGCGGTTCCGGTCGTTCGTAGCGCGGCGACGAAATCACGGTCTCGGGTCCGAAGGGGGGCGGGCTGCACATGCCGCCCGCAAGAAGGCCTATTGCATTTGACTCTGCCAGTCAAGCGAAAACCCGGTGGAATTTGCCTCGGGGTTTCGTCTGACACATCGCACCTCCCTGGACAAACTGCGCATCGGCAGTGAGCCAGGGAGAACACGTGCAAGCACCTCAAACCGACAACCGCATCGACCTCGCCGGCCCGGGCGGACAGTTCCGCGACGAGACGGGCGTCCTGTGGTCGGCCTCCGAAGGCCAGGTCACCAACGCGTGCACGTTCGTCGTGTGCGCCCTGACGTTCTGGCTGGTCCTTCCCGTCTTCTATGCGCTGTACCGCGCGTGGTGGACCTCGACGCACCGCTACGTCATGACCGACCAGCGCCTGCGCGAAGCCACCGGCGTCATGCTCCGCCG
>JAJKJU010000306.1 GCA_021153565.1 Rhizobacter sp. | reverse complement strand
GCAGCCGCAACGAACGGTGCGATCACGTTGCAGTTGCGGTCACAGAAGGGCACGACCTTGTCGCCCTTGACCCGCTTGTGCCCGTTGAAGCCGATGTTGTCCCCGCCCTTACCTACCGCTGGCGGCGGCCGCCGGCTACCGGCTTGCCGACGACGCGCCGCTGCTGTGGGCCGCCTTCGAGCAGTTGCACCACAAGCACGGGTTGCCGGGGAAGTTGGAGATTCCGATGGAATCCTTCGCCCGGGCGGTGGAGATCGTGCTAAAGGACGGCACGACGCGCGACGCCGCGGGATACCGGCCGGATGCGGCCACCTGGTACGCCGCGGCGCAGGCCAGCGGCTACATCCAAGCGCGCCGCGCGATTAGCCAGGAGATCCTGGCCGCGGCCGCATAGCAGCCGAGCGTCATGGTGATGCCCATCCTCACCTTCGACGAGCGCGCGCTCAGCGCGAGCTTCGGCTACGTCTTCCGCACCCGCTGGCTGCAGCCATATGAATCGATCGTCGGCATGCTGTGGAAGTTCGCTCGCATGAACCGGCTGCCCGGGCATTGCGTCGTCATGCACCTGCGCAGCGGCGAATTGGATCCATACGCCGGCATCGAACCCTTCGAGGTCGACGTACCCGTGGTTGCTCGCATGCTGGGCATCACGCACAAGCGCGTGCGCGAAGGCATCGGCAATCAGCACCCCCATGTCTGTCCGTTCCTTCGCAGCTGTGCGCGATGCATGAGCCTGGGCTATCACGCACGGGTGCACCAGCTGCTGCGCTACGAGACCTGCCCGATCCATGGCCAACCGCTGCAGGCGTCATGCCGCCACTGCCACCGCCCCTGCGCGTATCGGCTCAACGCGCTGCTAATCGACGCGCCGTTCCGCTGTGCTCACTGCCGTGCGTATCGCACCCACACCGGCACAGCGCCGACAACCTGGCACGCATCACTGCCAGCCAGGGACCGCACGGCTATCACGCGCGCCGCGCTTGGGTACCCACCCGCCACCGGTTCGCCGGTGACAAATTCACTTCGCCGACGCCACGATTGACATCTTTACTTTGCGCGGCCCGCAAACCCGCGCCACGCCTGGCGTTGCGGCCCACCCCCGCCGCTCGGTCGATGCGGATTGACAGATTTACCGTCGCGTTTGTGACGACATTGCTTTCCTCTACGACGGCGGAATGCACGCCCAACTTGCTTGTCTTTTTCAACTACTAGACGAACCACCAGCGAATTCCGTGGAAACTTGCACATTCGCTCCCGCCGAAACGCGCACTTAGTGTCGAAGACCACCCCGACCGGACGTGGCGAATCCTGGCCTGATACCGGCCGGGGCGCGGTAGGGCAGCGGGGATGGGGGCTCGGGGAGCAACGGAACAGAAACTGCAGTTAATCGTTTTCGGGACTCGCCCGCTCGGCCGGCGAGCAATCAGACCCGCATCGGGCGCAGGTCGGCGAGTTGCAGCATGAGCTTGGGCAGCTGCAGCAAAAGCTGAGCGCGGCGGAAGCCGCTTTGGCCGAGGAGCGAGGCGCTGGTGAAGCTCTGCGCGCTCACCTTGAGAGGCAGCTTGAAGCCAAACCGACGCGCAAGGCGTGTCGCACGCAAATGACCCATGAAGGTAGGGTGCGGGGCTTATTCCGTTTTACCAACCAATGCCAGCCCACTTATGCGTTGATCGCTTAACTGCACTTTCTGTTCCGTTGCTCCCCAGACCCCGGGAACGCAGAAGCCGTAATTGGTTCCACCCCGAGTGAGGCGGTTCATCCCCACGCACGTGGGGAACGCCACTGGATGATTCGCTGGTCGTTCTGTGCGAACGGTTCATCCCCACGCACGTGGGGAACGCATCGTGGCTGGCGCCAGCGCCGGATCATAGATCGGTTCATCCCCACGCACGTGGGGAACGCCCCGCGCCGCGCAAGGGGAGGAGGAAATGATCGCGCGGTTTATCCCCACGCACGTGGGGAACGCCCAGCCCATGTGCTCAAAGCCGTGTTCTCAACCGGTTCATCCCCACGCACGTGGGGAACGCTCTGTGTTTCCGAGACAGCTCAATATGATCGTCGGTTCATCCCCACGCACGTGGGGAACGCGGATCGGACACATGTTCCAACGTCCCTGGGAGCGGTTCATCCCCACGCACGTGGGGAACGCGGATCGGACACATGTTCCAACGTCCCTGGGAGCGGTTCATCCCCACGCACGTGGGGAACGCACATTCCCCTTCGCAAAATCACCCGTCGCCGCCGGTTCATCCCCACGCACGTGGGGAACGCGGTGAACTGGTATGTGGTTTCATACAGTTGCGCGGTTCATCCCCACGCACGTGGGGAACGCTAACTCCATCGCAACCGGAGATCCAAGTGAGCCGGTTCATCCCCACGCACGTGGGGAACGCCCTGACGAGGAGACGACGGATCACCTGTGCTGCGGTTCATCCCCACGCACGTGGGGAACGCCAAAGGCCAGGACATTACGCCATCGCTGGACCGCGGTTCATCCCCACGCACGTGGGGAACGCGCTTTGGAACCAGCGGTCGCATCCGTGATGGCGCGGTTCATCCCCACGCACGTTGGGAACGCCCGTGAACTGTTTGAGACTGGCGAGAGGAAGCCGGTTCATCCCCACGCACGTGGGGAACGCGTAGTGAGCAAGCGAGATAAACAGTTTCTCGATCGGTTCATCCCCACGCACGTGGGGAACGCGGCAATGCGACCAATGGCAAGTGCGACATCACCGGTTCATCCCCACGCACGTGGGGAACGCCACAGCCCGACCAGCACCATAGCGATTGCAGACGGTTCATCCCCACGCACGTGGGGAACGCCCTGTTGCGCGACCAGATAGACCGTCGTGGTGGCGGTTCATCCCCACGCACGTGGGGAACGCTCAACGCGCCGAAGCGCAGTCGCTGCGAGCCACGGTTCATCCCAACGCACGTGGGGAACGCTTCCGATCGATGCTCAAATATCGGCACGTTCGCGGTTCATCCCCACGCACGTGGGGAACGCGCTGATGACTGGGCGCGCGCGGTATTTTGATCTCGGTTCATCCCCACGCACGTGGGGAACGCTCGACCGATGTGTATCCCAAGCTCGATGCCAGCTGGTTCATCCCCACGCACGTGGGGAACGCGGCCGCGACCTCGACGCATTCGGCCATGCAGTCGGTTCATCCCCACGCACGTGGGGAACGCCTCCTTGTTTGCGCCCAGCAGTGCGAGTGGGACGGTTCATCCCCACGCACGTGGGGAACGCGGGGTACGGCAACCGTCGATCAGGTTCGCGTGCGGTTCATCCCCACGCACGTGGGGAACGCTCACTCGACAGGCACTCCATGAGGTTTAGAGACGGTTCATCCCCACGCACGTGGGGAACGCTAATCGTGATCATCGAACCAACTCCATCATGCCGGTTCATCCCCACGCACGTGGGGAACGCTATGTTGGAAGCGACAACCGCATGGCTTGAACCGGTTCATCCCCACGCACGTGGGGAACGCCACTATCGACGGCGGAACGATAAACACCCTGACGGTTCATCCCCACGCACGTGGGGAACGCGTCAAGCCCGCCGTAACCATAGTTCCTTGCTCCCGGTTCATCCCCACGCACGTGGGGAACGCTCGCGACAAACCGTATCGAGCACGGGCACGAGCGGTTCATCCCCACGCACGTGGGGAACGCTCCCTCTCGATATTTTTCGAGAGGGGGTCAGTCGGTTCATCCCCACGCACGTGGGGAACGCGGTGGCGGCGACCCCCGCCGTGAGTGCCTCCCCGGTTCATCCCCACGCACGTGGGGAACGCACCAGCGGCAGGAGCAACCCATGCCTGGGAGTCGGTTCATCCCCACGCACGTGGGGAACGCAACTTTAGTGACTTCCTCAGCCATTGCTATGTCCCGGTTCATCCCCACGCACGTGGGGAACGCGTGCTTACCCGACCCGCCTCCACGCGCAGGAGCGGTTCATCCCCACGCACGTGGGGAACGCACAGTGCCGAGCGCGAGAACCTCCTCGGCAGTCGGTTCATCCCCACGCACGTGGGGAACGCCGCACACGTTGAAGGCGGCAGGAGTGGACTGCCGGTTCATCCCCACGCACGTGGGGAACGCTGCATGAGATAGTCCGTGAACTGCCGCACGTACGGTTCATCCCCACGCACGTGGGGAACGCTCACCCAATTTCGGGAGCGCTGACAGCGGGTACGGTTCATCCCCACGCACGTGGGGAACGCGAGTTGCTCACGGTGCAAACGCGCGTCGAGTCCGGTTCATCCCCACGCACGTGGGGAACGCAGCTGAGGCTGGCTGACCCCAACGCGGTTCATCCCCACGCACGTGGGGAACGCGCCGCGAGCGCTCAGCAAAGCCGTTCGCGTCACCGGTTCATCCCCACGCACGTGGGGAACGCAGCCTACTTGCGCCGCACCCTGCTCGCGGTGACGGTTCATCCCCACGCACGTGGGGAACGCTTGAACTCACTCGGCAACCAATCTTCTCTCCCCGGTTCATCCCCACGCACGTGGGGAACGCCTCGTGACCATGATTTGCATATCGACTGCATGCGGTTCATCCCCACGCACGTGGGGAACGCGTGGCGCAACTATCCCCTGAATTTACCGCCCGCCGGTTCATCCCCACGCACGTGGGGAACGCCTCACTCGGATCGATATAGTGCAAGCCGCCGGCGGTTCATCCCCACGCACGTGGGGAACGCTGCACAGCCGAATAACTCACCGCCACGTTGGACGGTTCATCCCCACGCACGTGGGGAACGCGCGCGCAACTCGATCAGGATGTCAAGGCAGGCCGGTTCATCCCCACGCACGTGGGGAACGCGTCCCGATGACTCCCATCTGAATCTGTGCGCCTGGTTCATCCCCACGCACGTGGGGAACGCGCTCGGCCCGCTCCGCTGCCAGCCGCTCCAGCGCGGTTCATCCCCACGCACGTGGGGAACGCCATCGAGCGGGGCGCAGCAATCCTCACCCGAGCGGTTCATCCCCACGCACGTGGGGAACGCTACTTTGTCAAGCTCGCTCAGGGCGGACTCGACGGTTCATCCCCACGCACGTGGGGAACGCTCCCGCTGATTGAAACGCAGATTGCAGAGCACCGGTTCATCCCCACGCACGTGGGGAACGCGGTAGCCACTATGAGAAGGAGCGATGTGATGGACGGTTCATCCCCACGCACGTGGGGAACGCACCTCGGTTGCATCGGCCAACTACCCAGCCGCCGGTTCATCCCCACGCACGTGGGGAACGCCATGATCAGTTGATCGTTGAAGCCTTCGAGTACGGTTCATCCCCACGCACGTGGGGAACGCTCTAACTCTATCTCTTTGATTCCATACAGCTTTTCACCCGCGCGATTTTCTACCGGCCGGCAACCTGAATTTTCGACAAGTTTTTAAAGATCGTCGCTGGCCGGTTCCGGATGAAAGCTGACCAGCTGCACGCCGTCGAAATCGACGGGCATACGTCTGTTTTGGCCAAGCGTCTTGAACTCGAAGCCGGCCTCGGCGGTGCTGCGCCAAACCAAGACCGCATTGCCGTCTTCGATGCCTTCTTCCACCTGGCTCCAGATGTGCTCGCGCACACGCTTGCTGTAGTTGCCGACGTAAACGCCGGCGCGCACCTCCAGCAACCATACCGCCATGCGCCCGCGCAGTCGGGGCGGCGCACTTTCAAGCACGATGACCAGCATCGCCGATGTTCTCCGCGTTGGGTATCGCCGGCCCCAGGGCGTCCGGCGGAGACTCCGGGCGCGGCACTTCGCCCGCCGCGAGAATGTCTTCGATGTCCGGGATGATCCGGTCCAGCAGCTTGCTTTGCCGGAACACGTCGCGGCAGCCGAGCCGCACCGCACGTTCTGGGTTGCCATGCGGGTTTGACGCCGCCACCTTGAAGGCCACCGGCACCACGGTCTCGAACTTGTACACGTCGGCAATGTCGTACACAAATGACAGCGGCTTGCCGGTATGGATGAACCCCACCGCTGGGGCGTAGCCTGCGGCCAGAACCGCGGCCTCGGTCACCCCGTACAGGCAAGACGTGGCGGCAGACAGGCAGCGGTTTGGAAGGTCCGACGCGTCCCAGGACTCGGGGTCGTAGTCGCGCCCGGCCCACTTGACGCCAAACTGGTGGGCCAGCAACTGGTAGGTGCGGCGTACGCGTGCGCCCTCGATGCCGCGAAGCTGTTCGACGCTGCGCCGTTCGGGCGGCTCCTCGCCGAAGCGCAGCGCGTACATCTTGCGCACCACCTTCAGACGCAACGCTTCGTCCAGCGCCAGCCTGGCCTGGTAGAGCAGCCTGTCCGAGCGAGCACCGCCGGGCTGCCCAGCCGAATAAAGACGCACGCCGGCCTCGCCCACCCACACCAGCAACGTGCCCACGCGCGCCGCCAGTGCCGCTGCGCGGTGCGACAAGCGCGTGCCCGGCTCCAGCATGATGCAGGCCACGCCGCCCACCGGAATGTGGGTGCGGATGCCGGTGGCGTCCACCACCACGAAGGCGCCGTCGAGCATGTCGATCTCGCCGCGCTCGATGAAGATGACCGACACCCGCTCCTTGATCGGGATGGGCTTCAGCGGGGGAAGGATGCCTGTGGACACGGTCGCGACCGGCTACTCGCCGAGTTCACCCAGCGCTCGATCCGCGCGCGGCCGAGACAGGTAGTACCGCTGGCCAACAGGGAATTGACGGCGTGCAGTGGCCACTAGCTTAGCCCACTGGGCGTACAAGGAGCAAACCGCAGCCGAAGGCTTTGGCGTGGCCGATGCCGCCCGCCAATGCAGCGGCAAACGCCTGCGGGTCGCTGACCGTCAGCTGTCCGCTGAAATCCACCGTGGTGAATTGCAGCTTGCGATCGGACGGGTCGTCGTGTTGCTCATACGCTTCCGCCGCCAGTGAATCGGCGTCGAGGGTAAACCCCATTCTTTCAGAGCGACGCGCCAGCCATGCGCTGCAACTCTGCTGCACGATGCTGTAGAGCGCGGGCCGCGTGTCGTCATTCCAATCGGCCCAACGAGAAAGGCCTTTGGCAGAGAGCAGCTGCTTCTTGGCCTCCATCACCACGTCATGCCGCTTCGACTTGCCGTCGCGGCCGTGGCGTACGGTAGGGTTGGCGCGCAACTCGAAGCGCAGGCTCGTACCTGCGGCAATTTGTGGCGCGTAGTCACGCGTCTGCACCTGCCACGCCTCGTGGACGGCGTCGGGCTTGCGCTTCGACAGCACGTAGAAGCGCGGCATGCCATCCACTTCATGGCGCCGAAAGAGAAAGTCGCGCGCCGTGCCGGCAAGCGCCGGGAACAGTTGCCACAGCCATTGATGATCGGCATATGGGCCATTCATCCGCTGCTGGACGGCTTCTCGCTCACGACCTTGGGCCGGGGTGATCAGGCTGAAGTACATGGTCAGACCTTGGGGGTGATGAGTGCAATGTGTTCGGTTCGGTCGCCAAACTGCCAGCCCTTGCGGCGAATGAGGCGGTCTTTGCGGCGGATGCTGAGGTCGTGGCCCACGCCGGCATGCACATGCTCGTCAAAGGCGATGCGGGTCAGCGGCAGCAGCGCTTCCAGCGGCAGCCGGCCGCGCTTGTCAGCCGCGGCCTGTCGAGCCGCCTCATGCATGTGGGCGTAGTGAGCAAAGGCAGCCTTCGCCGATTCGGCGGCGATGACCTGTGGCCACAACGGCGCAGCCGGCGGGCACGCCTTGCGCCCAAGGTAGAGGGTGAACCTTGGTTCGCGCAGTGCCGCCGCCAACGCGGGCAGGGTATGTGGCGGTGGATGCGAGCCACGCGGCTGCATCGCCACCAGGCTGGCCGCGTTTTGCCGGTAGTCGCGCGTTGACAGGATGGTACTCAGGTCTAGCTTTGGAACGGCCAGCTCATCCCGCCGTGTGGCGTTGGGTCGCCCCTTGAGCGCTGAGCGCGGTGGCACCTGGGCCGTGTGGTAGTCGCGGAGCAGGCTACCAGCCGATTGCAGGCCCACGGCAAAGCCGTAGCCGTCGCGCAATGATGCGTGGGCGGCTTCGTCGCCGCGCTCCACGCCCAGCGCAGCGCCGAGCAATCCCACCAACGCCGACTGTGACGGATGCTCCGCCGTACCGCGAAACTCGCCCACCGCAGGTTCGCCCCACGACGACAGCGGCGCCTGAAGTTGAAAGACCAGGTAGTCCATCGCGCTCACTCCGTCACGAACTTCACCAGCTCGGCGATCGAGCCTTCGGGCTTTTCTACATTCACCGTGTAGCGGCTCTCGGCACAAGCGCCATAGACGGCATCGAAGTTGTTCAGCCGCGTTTCCAGGGCGGCGACAGACTTCTCAAAGATGTCCTCGTCGCCGAATGGCTTCACGGGTTTCAGATAGGCCTGCGCCAGAGACCGTGGCTGCTGGTTGCCCTTTTCGGCAAGCACATAGCTCGCATATGCGCGCGATGCAAAGCTGTTCTGCATTCCCGTGGGTGACACCTTGGTGATGGCGTGGATCAGCGCTTCGAGCGCGCGGGCAGTCAGCGCTTCATCGCCGCCAAGGTTTCTCTTCAGCAGCTCGCGGTCAATGGCGATGTACAGGTAAAACAGGCCAGCGCCGTAGCCGCGTTCACCGATGTGGCCGGCACCCGTGTCCTCACGCTTGTTGAGGTCGTCCACGGCGCTGAAGTAGTCGTCTTCAACGGCTGCTTTGTGGACGGTGATCGCGTGGGCGACCTGCACGGCGGCTTCCACGTTGAACTCGGCCGCATCGGCGAGCATGCGACCGAACATGGCGATGTCTACCGCTCGGCGTGGGCGGCTCAGCAGCTTCAGCTCATTGGCGGTGGGTGCTTCGTTGCGGGCGACGAGCGCCTTTACCAACGCATCGATGGCGTCCTTCTCTTCCGGGCTGAAATGTGCGAGCTGCTCGATTTCAAGATCGGCATCGTTCTCGGTCTTCTTCTCCGACTTCAGCTTGCCGAATTGCTTGGCAATCTCTTTGGCCCATTCACGGGCGGTCTTCTCGCCGATGCCGCCGGCCTTGAGGTCGTTGAACACCTGCTTGCCCATGAGCTTGGTGCGCGTGCCCAGGTTGCCGGCCAAGGCCACTTCGAAGACATTCGATGTTCTCCAGGCGCGCTTCTGGCTCTGCGATGAAAGGCGAAGTCGGTTGGCATCACCTACCAGAGCGGTCTTCGGCCGACCGGTGTCGTCGCGGTTGAGATTGGAGGGCGGGTAGCTGGTCAGCACGTGGAGTTGGACAAAGCGGGTCATGGGGCTCTCTCTGGTGAATAGTGATCTGGCGGGTAACGCTTGGCGGGACAGGCGCAGCTGCAGATGCTGCGGCTCAGTCGCCAGATTTCTTGGGCCAGGCGTAGTCATAGGCCCAGCTCTTCTTGACAACATCGCCCCAGCTGAACACGTCGTCAGCCAGCGACAACACATCGACCGTGTGTGCGATCAAGGGCAAGCTTCGGCGCACACCGGTGAAAACGGCTTCGATGTCTGGCGCGTTCAACAAGCGCGCAAAACGAAGTTCGCTCACCGGGTTGCGATCACTGCCCTCGGCCGGGTGGCTCATGGCTTTGGGCAGCGATTGTGGGCTGCTCTCCTTCACGTGCGCCGCCAATGCGACGATGGCGGCGATACGCTCCTGTTCGAAATCGCGCCAAGGCTCGCCCGCATGCGCGGCCGCCATCTCGCGATAGACGCGCTGGTAGGCCGGTGTGCAAGCCACAGCGCGAAGACTGTCTGCGCGCCTGAGCGTGGCGCGATCGGTACGTGCGCTCCCGCTTGCGTCGTCGCGGCTGATGGTGTGCCACCAGCGCTTGAGAACAGCTTTGGGAGCGTCGCCCAGAGCAAACCGATTTTGAGTGGCCATGGGTTCTCCTTACGCCGCTTTGGCGCCCTTTGCCTTGCTGGGATTCGGATTCACTTTGACTGGCAAGCCCAGCGTGGTACGCAGCTTGGGTCCGTTCAGGTTCACACCGAGTTGGTGGTGGGCCTTGGCAATGCGCGCCGGGTTCTGGCGCTCGATAGGGCCGGTACCGACCAGTTCCTTGTCGAACAGGCGCAGGGCTGCAGTGCGCAGGCCGGCCCGCCAACGTTCGGCAATCTCTTGCCGGTCCGTCGTCAGGCCTTCGCGCGCGGCTTTGATGCGCTCGCCCAGCAGTTCATAGAACGTCGGTTCGGTATGGCTCCAGAACGCGGCATCGACGAAGCTGAACTCACCGCGCGCGTCGTTGCCGAACCAGGCGTCTTTGACGGCGTCTCGGGTGTAACGGGCTGACAGATCTGCGCCGGCAAGCCAGGTGCCGATTTCTTCGCGCAAGTCTCTCTGCAAGTTGGGGTCGCAGTCGTTCAACGCGTAGAGAGGCATCATGGCTTCGTACCAGCAGCGGGCCTTCATGTTGTCCATGTCGTAGCCAAAAGCCCACAGCCGTAAGCCCACACCGGTGCGCCTTTGGACTTGTGATTCGAAGAACTGCGCAACCACCTCGGCCCGCTTGACATTTCGCTTCTCGTTCTGCATCCCCAACACCCAACCCAGCCAGTGCCTATACCCCAATCCGCCGGGTTGCGGGTGCAGTGGCAGCCATCCTTCCTTGGACTCGTAGTAGGGTGAAAGCGGGTGAGACCACGGCCCCTTGTAGTTGAGTCCGTAATTGCGCGTGACGTAGCGACATACCAGGTGAGCCGAGTCGCATTCGCACAGGTCGCAGACACCGGTGCTGACTGCTTCAAAGTCCAAACGGATGCGCCGCGGCATGGCCCAGAACACGTGCGCGGGGTGTGTCTGCACCGGCGTGACAGAGCCACCTTCACTCTGAATTTCAGTCACACTCGCGAGCCACGGAAAGCTGAGGCGAGGTGCCGTCTTGGTCGAGTCACCGCCTGATGCCAGAAAGCCTTCGCGCTCGCGCACGTTCAACCAAAGGTCATGCCAGAGGCTGCGAAGAACATCCGGGCGTTTCTCGGCCAGCAGCAAAGTGGTGAGGGGGCCACCGCCTCGCAGCCCGGTACGGTGTCCTGCACCACCCGCAGGGGCGTTTACTTGCAAGGTGAAAAGCGCCAGCACTGCGCAGCACGGGCAAAGCTGATTCAACAGACCGCGCTTGATGAAGTGGTCGCTGTTGTTCTTCAGCGTGTTTTCGCCGGGCGTTTCAATAAGCAAACTGCCGATGCCCAGTGACTCCCCTTCCGTCACCCTCAAGTCGAAGTCCTGCATGAAGCGTGCGCCGTTACCGTCGAACTCGAAAGCGATCTTGCAAGGCAGGAACCATTCCTTCAGCGTCTCGCTCGACGGCGGAATGTTGAAGAGCGCGCGCCACTCGAGAGCGTTATCCATCGGCGTGGAGGTTTGCAGCAGTCCGATTGCGAACTGCGCCAGCGCGCCGTTGAAGTCGGCACGGTCGGCGTCGAAGGCCGCAATACGCGAGTCTGAGAGTTGATGCGGGGCGACCCATTCGCGCCCACCGTCGTGCAGTCGCACAGGCATCCAGCGTTCTTCAAGCAGGTTCATTCGTGCTCCGGTGTTGAAGTGGGTTCAGCGCGCAACCCCATGGCGGCGTCGTAGCGCCAGGTGGTCACTGACGGTGGCAGATTGCCTTTGGCCATGGCGCAGGCTTGACCGACGTGCGCCCCGTCCTGTTCGTCCAATGCCAACAACACCGACCATTGGCCACCGCCGGGCATTTGCTCGAGCACGGCTTGAAGCGCCGCTGCGCGCGCGAGTGAACTCGGTGGTAACGCGCTGGCAATCAGCCGCTTGGCCACCCGCACTGTGCTGTAAGTCCATTGATGCCGAGGCGGTTTGTCGTCGCGCCACGGACGCAGTTGGTCGCCGTGCCAGCGGCCGAGCATCACATCGATGGTGTCTTCCCCCAGGCGGGAGGGCGTGACGGTGTCAGAGCTCCATTCGATGCCGTCGCGGGTATAGCCTTTGACGAGCTTCACGCTGTTCATGTCGGCCAGGCTGGCGTCGCCATAGGCCTTTCCCTCGGCCTGGTTCGCGTTACCTTGCAGGCCCTTGGGCAAGGTGTCTTCATCCGCGAACACGGTTTCGACTAGCGTGCGCGCATCGTCCGGCATGGTGAACTGGCCGCTGCGCAGCGCACCCGCCGTCAACCACAGCTGACCATGGTGGGGATAGACGCTTGCTGCCCTGGGGAACACCTGTTTGAACCAGTTGGCCGGCGGCGCCTCGGCCCACACCGGGCCCAGCACCCACAGGCAGGGCTCGCCACGCTGGTCGGTGGCGCCGCGCTGTGTGAGGCGTTGGCCGTGCAAGTCGCGCACGTGGCGGCGCAGGCGGCCGGCACGCTGGATGATCCGGTCGACGGGCGCGAGATCGGACACCACCAAGTCGAAGTCCACATCCAGCGACTGCTCGGCTACCTGCGTGGCAATCAGCAGCCGGCCGCTGCGCTGCTCGGGGCCGCTGCCGGGGCCGAAAGTCGCCAACACGGACTCTTCGATGTCGAGCCGGTCGCCCAGTGCAAACCGCGCGTGGAAGAGTGTGATGCGTTCGGCTTCCACGTGTGCCGCCAGCGCGGTGCGGGCCTCCAGGGCATCGCCAACGGTGTTGCGAATCCAGGCCACGCACTGGCCAGCCGCCAGGGCGGCGACGATGCCGCCGACGATGGCTTCGAAATCGGTTTCGTAGCGCACCTGCACTCGGCGACGGACGTCAGCGCGCGTGTCGATGGCGGCTTCGGACAGGGTGGCAGGCGACAACGCTGACCATGACGTGGCGAGTGGGTAGGCCTGCGAGATCAGACCGGGCTCGGATTGCTGACACCCGCTGGCAAACGCCTTGAGCAAGGCCGCTTTCATGCGCTCTGGCATCGTGGCGGAGAGCAAGATGGCACTGCCGCCTGCACGTGCATGAAAGCGCAGGAGAATCTCCAGCGTGCGCTGCATGTAGGCATCGCAGGCGTGGACTTCATCGATGACGAGGACCTTGCGCGCCAGCCCCAGCAAGCGCAGGGACTGGTGCTTGCTTTGAAGGGCACCGAGCAGGGCCTGGTCCACGGTGCCCACGCCCGCGGGCGACAGCAAGGCACGCTTGTTGTGATCCGCCAGCCAGCGTGTGCAGCGGCTGGTGGCGCTTTCATCACGCTGCCGCGCGTCGCCCTCCTCGCTGCCGGGTTCGATGACGGTGGCTTCGAAGTCTTCAACCAATCTTTTGCGTCCGTGCGCCAGCACGAGGCTGGCATTGCCGTCGAACAATAGGCGGTAGACCTCGGCGATGCGTCCATACATTGCATTGGCGGTGGCCATTGTCGGCAGGCCGATAAAGAAGCCGTCAGCACAGCCAGCCGCCAGCAGGCGGTGGGCCAGCGTGACAGCCGCCTCTGTTTTGCCGGCGCCAGTGACGTCCTCCAGCAAATGAATCTGCGGGCCGGGAGATAGGCTGACCGATGCGGCCCAGTGTTGTAGTGGGGAGGGCTGGGCGATGGTTGGAAACAGTTCGCCGAACGAGCGCAGAACCTGCCGACCGACCGGAAGCACGCCCGAATGCAAGAGGGCGTGTCGCGCCAGCGCCAGCGCTTCGACCCAGTAGTTGCCGATGGACGTGCGGGGCTCGTCGCGGTACACGAACACATCGGAGTTCGAGCCGATCCAGTCGGCCAGCACGGCCAGGCCCGCCACCCACCAAGACAGATCCTTGCTCGCCTTCAGGAACCCGATGGCGTCCTGGGCCTGCGGCAGGCTCGCCGCAGCGGGCGTGAGCAGCATCGTGCGCATGGCGTCAACGAAAGAATGGACTGCGGCCACGTCGCGCGGCCGGAAGTGGTCTTGCATGAATTGCACGTGGCTGAGCGGCGGTTGGCCGTGGTGGCCGGTTACAGCGCGAACCCAATAGGCGATGCCGTCAAAGTAGTCGAGGTCGTTTCCGAACCATCCTTGCTCCTCCGCGCGGGGCTGCACATGGTCCGTCCAGAACTGCATGCCGAGACTGTCGTGCCTGACGTTGGCAGGGGCTCGATTCAGGGAAGGTTCGCCTTGCAGTCGCTCCGCCAGATCGGCGCGCTGGCCCTGGAAGCCAACCGAGAACTTGCCCAGGTCGTGCAGTGCCAGCCAGAAAGTGATCCAGTCTTGCAGCGCTTCGTCCGAAGGCGCGTTGAATTGGTTGCGGAGCCAGGCCATCAGCGCTGGTGTGTGTTGCAAGTAAACGCGGCCGACGGCGGCGACATCGAGCGAGTGATAGACCAGCAGATGCAACTCCGCTGCGCCTTCCTGGGGACGAGCCTTGCCCCAGTAGGCGAAGGCGGCGGACGGCGTCGCGCCGCTGTAACCGAGGTTGAGCATGGGCTTGATGTTGGCGTTGTCTAGGGTCATGGCGTGAGCCTGCGAAGACCTTCGCGCAACTTCTTTTCGACCATGTCCCGCAACCCCGCCGCCCATCGCACCCCCACCTCCGGCACATGCCGCAATATGTCCATCACCCGCTCGCGCGGGTCGGCGTAGGGCAGTTCGAGCAGGTAGCTGCCGTCGGCGTCGAAGGAGAGCGATCGAAAGCCTGGTGGGGTCAGGCGCATTCCTGCAAGTACGAACCAGCGTGCTCGACGGACGCTTGCGTGAGGCGACTTCGCGCGCTGGTACCCAGGTTTCGCGGCCACCGATTCAGCCTTGCAGGAATGCGCCTGATCCCAGGCTTTCGATCGCTCTCGCGGCGAATTCAGGCGCTCTCAAATTCGGTGTCATCGCAGCCTCCGCAGTGACGGCCGTGGATGCCGGCCAAGCTCGGTGGACGCCCAGTTTGGTTGGCGTTCGACGTACCTTGCAAGCTGTCAGACCTGTCAGGTACATGTAGAGGACTGCATTTCAAACCGCTCAGGACTGCATCGACGCGGTTTCAGGACCGAATTAACTGCAACCAGGGCCGGCGGCAGGACAGGATTAAGTGCCACTGAGCCTGCATTCCACCGCCCAGGGCTGCATTGCATGGCGCCGGGACCGGACTATTTGCAAGAGAAAAAGTGTCAGGTTGAAGCCAAGAGGCTGCTGCTTGCATGTCAATGACATGCCGCCCTGGACTCTACTTCGGCGTCCCGGATGGGGGTCGCTTGACGTCCACTTTGGCTATACATCAAACCGACACCCTCGATGTGTACTTGCTGGGGGAGAACCCCGGTACACTCATCGAATCGCACTTGCAACGCACTGTCATCATGAAGACCGCAACCTTCCCATCCCTTCGAGTCGAGGCCGAGCTGCGTGAGGCGGCCGAAAGCGTACTTCGTGAAGGCGAGACGCTGACAAGCTTGATCGAAACGGCGATGCGCGAGACCATTCACCGTCGCCGGGTGCAGGCCGAGTTTCTTGCTCGTGGCTTGAAGTCGAGTGAGGACGCCAAGCACACGGGCCTGTACCACTCAGCCGCAGCGGTGCACGGCGAGTTGCAGCGCAGGCTCGATGCCCGGCGCAAGCAGGTTCTTGGATGAAGGGTGATTTCGAGGTTCGCTACACCGACACAGCCCGTGACGATCTGCTTCGTCTCTTCGATTTCTTGCTCGACCGTGCTCAGACCGCCGAAGATTTCGACGCTGCGCAGCTCGCGATCGACACCATCACCACAGAGGTCGAAAGCCACCTGCGCCGCGCTCCCTTTATATTTCGGAAGTCTGGCCAAAGCCCTTTCCTACGAGAGCTGGTCATTCCATTCCGCAGTGCTGGTTACGTCGTTCTCTACGAGATTGAAGATGGAGCGACCATCAACATCCTGGCCGTTCGACATCAGCTCGAAGACGACTACCACTGAAGAAACTCAGTTGCAGTTAATTCGGTCCAGGCGCCATGCAATGCAGTCTCAGTGGCACTTAATCCTGTCCTGACGCCGGGGCTGGTTGCTAGTGACGCGCAATGATGTTGGCCCGGACGCGCAATAGATGCTCGATTCCGACGCACATTCCGTGAGACGGATCGAGGCTTCAGGCGCACATTGATTGATCCGCAAACCACATTGCGTGACACGGACGCACATTGCTGATCCGCTCGATCACCTTCGCAGCGTCAACCGGTCACAGCGGCAGTGCCGCCGCCCGCATCTCCTCGATCAATTCCGTGGATCGCTGCGGATTTAGCGTGCCGCGCAGCAACTCGCGGATTTCAGCCGGCTTCGCTTCGAACTGTTCGCACAGCGCGCGCACGTCGTAGCCTGGTGACCCCGGCAAAAAGCAGGGCATCGCGCTGCGGCGCCACAGTCTGTGCCCCGTCGGACTTCGACACCCTGGCGTAGCCAATCAGCAGCACCTGCGCGTCCCATCAAATCACAAGCAACCTCATGCCCTTATTGCGACAGAACCGCTACGTCGATGCAGCTATCGTCCGCTCGCCAGATTCATATACTTTTCCGTTTCGTCCTCGTCCACCTGCAGCCACTCCAGCGCCGATTGAAACTTCATGTCGGCCACGTTGCTAAGCCCCATGGCCTTGATCAACAGGGCTTCGAGGTCTGCGATCGCCTTTGTCGGCGCACCCAACTGGACCTGCGGTAGCTCCCGCAACGACAGCAACCCCGTCTTCTTGTTGCGGGTCCTTTGCAACGCACAGAACCCGAACCACGAGAACCGATCCCACTTGTCCTCGTGCTTGTCGGACAGGTGCTGCTTGAGTCGTGTGCCCAGCCCCTGCTTGCGGCACAGACCGACATAGTGCGGCCCGCGGTTGCCGTACAAGAGATAGATGCCCTTCTGGTTGCGGAAGTCAGCCAGATCCAGGTTCGCAGCCTGCGAGCCGCGCCGCCCCAGCAGACGAAACCCCCGCGAGCCTCCGCCCGGAAACCAGTCGATCTCGTTGACCTTCCAGAACAAGCCATAATTTTGTATAAGCATGGGCAACCCCTGTCATTGATGAAACTGTGTCAGCCGCGTTGAGAAGCGGCTGAAGCGAGCCCCTTGTCGCTGCCGGTGCGAACGTCATACCGTCGGGCCGAGCCGTTGACATAGCTGAGGATCGCGATCCCACCCGACAGGCTGCAGCTCACCGCGTGGGGCGATCCGAGCAAGCCTTTGTCGCCACCCGTGTTCGCGTCGTAGCGGCGCGCACTGCCGGTCTTGTAGACCACGACGATGAACTGCCCGTCGCTGGCCGCGCTAACGGCACCGGGGATACCCAGCTGCCCTTGATCGCCGCCGGTCTTCGGATTGATTCGACGTGCCATGCCGTTCTTGATGACTACTGCGTTACCCATGCGGGCCCCTCGTCGTTTCGTGTGGAACCCACGCCTCCCAAATCTGCACGGGTACGGTTACCAGTTCAACGGCGGAATGCACGCGCAACTTGCTTGTCTTTTCAACTACTCGACGAACCACCAGCGAATTCCGTGGGAACTTGCACATTCGCTACCGTCGAAACGCCGCACTAGGTGTAGCGGCTTGCAATCGAAACGGCTCGGGCTCGCAATCGACGCGTTCGCCGGCTCAAATTGATTTGCGACCGATTTGCACCGATGGGAAAGGCAAACCGCTACACACTATTACCTCGCGCTTGTGCAGCAGGACCTGTTCGGGGAGTGGGAACTCGTTCGCATGTGGGGCGGCAAAGGTTCGCCTGTGCGAGCCTGCTGCAGACCAGAGGCAGGCGCTGCAACTGCTCGACGACACCGCGCGCCGGCGAGAACGCAGAGGGTATAGGCCAGCGCCATTGACGGCCTGTGGTGAGGGCATCCCTGTCACGGTTGACGTCATACGTCCATACGTCCGGCATCTGATGATTGAAGTGCCGAGGGCACTGCGAGCCGGCGGCATACGCGCGCCAGGATCGACTGCTGACGTTCTTCGGCGTGGAGCGCGATCGTGACGAGCCGCCACATGACCTCTTCCCGACTGGCTTGGCCCCATTCATCAAGCGAGCAGAAGAGGATTCCGGCAACCGCGCATCGGGGAGCAGAAGGCGTGGCTCAAGCGAGAAATTGCCGCACTTGAGCGGTACGCCACCTATGAGTGTCTGAAAAGGGTGTCTTTCAGACACTCGACTGAACCTGCACGCCGATCCGACTGAAGTGCGGCCTGAGGGCGGCCCAGCGACGCGACGCTATGAACGAGGAGCTCGAAGAGATCTATCGCGGCGCGTCCCGAACGGACTCCAAAGCCTACGCCGCGGCCCAGCGCGCGTTGAAGGACCAAGAGGAACTCTTCTTCAGCGAGTCTGAGCTGGACCACCTGCTGCCCAAGCAGTTGAGGACGGCGGCCAACCCAACGAAGACGTAGAGCTGCGCGGCCGTGCCACCAAGAGGGTGAATTTGGGCAGTTGCCAAAGCGCGCCGTCGAATATCGCGCGCAGCGTCTCTTTCGAAGGCTCCAGATACCCCGTTTCGGACTTTGCAAGGTTGCACCCGCGACGCCGCGAAGCGGACACGGAGGTCAGGAATCTCGATTCGCTCTCGTGGCATGCTCCGCCACTCGTGCCGTGGAACGCTTCCGTCGTACAAGGACACCATGGATTGTTAGAGCTGAGCCTCCTGCCAGGTCCGTCGCGCGCCACAAGACTTCGGGGTGGGCCATCTGCGCTTCCTGACGTGTTGCGCATCTTTCAAGAAGACGTCGTCGGCGTCATGCCGCCGGATCGCCAGTCACCCGCCGAGTCAGTCAGGCAGGCAGATCCGCGACAATTGATCATCTTCCGCGCGCGACCAACTGTCGAGCGCACCCACGTACGCCGAACCAGATTTCGCCGTCCTTGGTTGGTCGCGATTCACATACTGGCTTCTTCAGGAAGCATCTCTCAATGAGCCTCAGTCTCCGCACTTCTCCGCTGCTCACTTCCATCCTTGCAACCGCGATCCTAGTTGGCTTGGCTGGGACTGCTTCCGGCGCGGCGCATCCCAAGCCCCACGCAGCAGCCCACAAGCCAAAGCCGGTTGCATCTGCCGAACCCGCGACGACCACCGACGCGAACGGACTCTCGGTGCCGGTGCTCGCCAACAAGGCGTGGGTGCTCATGAACTTCAACACGGGGCAGAT
>JAJKJU010000305.1 GCA_021153565.1 Rhizobacter sp. | reverse complement strand
GCCTTTTGACGCGCTGCTCGGACACGCTCGAAAAACTCTCAGCCTCTGACCCGGTTACGGGCTATCAACGTGCCGGACGATCCTTGTGCCGGACGATGTTCTTCGGCGGCTCGGGATCCAAGGGCGCAGGCCCGGTATCCAGGTCGTCAAACCATGTCGACGGCGGCGGCTCGCGCACCGGGGGTGCGTCGTTCTCAAAGTCTTCGCTCGTTTCTTGCGATGCGAGGTGAGGCTTGGTGGCTGCAGGTCGCCCCGGTGCCGAACGCAGAACGCCGCTCGACGTGCCGACCATGGGCCCTTCTGCAGGCGCCACGGATGGCGCGATGGCTTCGCGCGCCGCCTCCACGCTCGGCAAGCTTTCAGACGACCACTGGTGTACCGGGATCTGCGCCGCCGCGAGAACTTTCAACAGCCGATCGTGCCGCCGCCGCGCCCTGCTGCTGGGTTGCTCATCGCCTGTGCGAAGCTCGACGATCGCGATCACCTGCGAGTGACGGTCGCAAATCACGAAGTCGGCGCTCAGCTGCCCGACGCGGCGCAACCACTCGGCATACGAGTTGCGGGTCGGCACCTTGATGAACCGCTGCAATGGCACTTGCGCCAGGATCACGTGCGCGGGCAATGCATTGCGCAGCAGGTCGTAAGCCTGCCGTTCCGGCGTAGTGAGCACGCGGGTGGCTTGCGGCGGCCAGCCGGTCACCGTATCGAGACCATCGGAACTGCCTGCGTTGGCCTGGTGCGATGCACGCTTGCGCACACCCCACCAGACAAGAAGCAGAGCAACGAGGAGAATGATCGCTACGGCAACGGAGGTCAAGGGCGGCAGACGTCAATTGAACAGCGCATAAACATATCCGCCAGACGGAAGACGGTCAATGCATTGCCCGCCTTCAAAGGGCCGCGGTTCGCATTAACGCGCCCCGGGGAAACCCTTCATGGCGCCCATTCGCTTCATCATTTTCATCATGCCGCCGCCCTTCATTTTCTTCATCATGTCGCGCATTTGCTCGAACTGATTCAGAAGGCGGTTGACTTCCTGCACGTGAACGCCCGCACCTGCGGCGATGCGCCGTTTGCGAGTGGCCTTGATGAGATCTGGCTTGCGTCGCTCGAGCGGTGTCATCGAGCAGATGATCCCTTCCATTCGGCGCACGTCGCGCTCGGCCTTGTCCATGTCGACGGCACCTGCTTTCGCAGTCATCTCCGTTGGCAGCTTGTCCATGAGCCCGGACAAGCCGCCCATCTTTTTCATTTGTGAAATCTGTGACAAAAAGTCATTGAGATCGAATGCGTCGCCCGATTTCACCTTTTCGGCCAGCTTTTGAGCGGCCGCCATGTCCACGCCCTTGGTCACTTCCTCGACCAAGGCCACGATGTCGCCCATGCCGAGGATGCGGCCGGCATGGCGCTCGGCGTCGAAGACCTCGAGGCCGTCGATCTTTTCGCTCACGCCTGCGAACTTGATCGGTGCCCCGGTGACCTGCCGCACCGACAGCGCCGCGCCGCCGCGCGAATCGCCGTCCATCTTGGTGAGCACGATTCCGGTGAGCGGCAACGCTTCGCGGAAGGCCTTGGCGGTGTTGATCGCGTCCTGGCCTTGCATGGCGTCGACGACAAAGAGCGTCTCGATCGGCTTGATCGCGGCATGGAGCTCGGCGATCTCCTTCATCAGCGCTTCGTCGATCGCGAGGCGGCCGGCAGTGTCGACCAGCAGCACGTCGAAATAGTGGCGGCGCGCGTGGTCGAGTGCGGTGCGGGCGATGTCCACCGGCTTATCGCTGGCGCTCGATGGGAACCATTCGGCGCCCGCCTGCCTGGTCACAGTTTTCAACTGTTCAATGGCCGCCGGCCGGTAAACGTCGGCAGACACCGTCAGGACCTTCTTCTTGCGCTTCTCGACCAAGTGCTTGGCAAGCTTGGCAGTGGTCGTTGTCTTGCCCGCGCCTTGCAAGCCTGCCATCAGGATGACTGCCGGCGGTTGCGCAACAAGGTTGATGTCGGACACACCTTCACCCATGGTCGTCGCAAGTTCGCGGTTGACGATGCCCACGAGCGCCTGGCCCGGCGAGAGCGAGCCGACGACTTCGGCGCCGAGCGCCTTCTCTTTAACTCGGGCGATGAAGTCACGCACGACGGGCAGGGCGACGTCGGCTTCGAGCAACGCCATGCGCACCTCGCGCATCATTTCCTGCACGTTGTCTTCGGTGATGCGGGCTTGGCCGCGCATCGTCTTGACGAGGCGACTCAGCCGATCGGTGAGGGTGGATGCCATGTTTGATTGCAGCCCGACAGTTGTGTGAAGCAGGGGGCGCTTCGCGAGGGGCGCGAAAGTACACTCTGCGAATGATTCTATCTTTCGGGTCTGCAAGCGATGGTGTGGCCGTCGCGCTGCCGGGTCTGCTGGCGCTGCTTTCCTATGCCCTTGCCGCAGCCTTGTCTCGACGCGCTGCAACCGGCGTGCGCGCCAGTCTGGTCGTGGCCTGGTTCGCCCACGCCCTGTCGATCGCCGTCGACACCTCCGGTGTCGGCACGAACATCGCGGGCGCCCGTTTCGGATTTGCACCTGCTCTGTCGGTGACCTTGTGGCTCGTGATTGCGGTCTATCTCATCGAAAGCAGATGGATGCCGATCACGGGCGTTCGCAGAGTGCTTGCCCTTCTGGGCGCGACCGCAGTGCTGCTGGCGCTGCTGTTTCCGGGCGAACTTCGGCCGCAGGCCCCCTCTCGATGGGTGCCCTTGCACTGGGTGATGGGCATCGCCTCGTACGGACTCTTCGGTGCAGCAGTGCTGCATGCTGCGATGCTCAGCCGCGCGGACAAGCACATGCGGCAGCTGCCGCAGCTTGCTGCGTCCTCGCCTGCGACTGCGCTGGGCTTGCCGCTGCTGCGGCTTGAGCGCCTGACCTTCCGATTCGTCGGAGCTGGTTTCGCAGTGCTGAGCGCCGCCATCGTATTGGGCTGGTGGTTTGCAAACCCCTGGCATTGGGATCACAAGGCCGTGCTGTCCCTCCTCGGCTGGGCGGTGTTTGCCGGCCTTCTCGCAGGTCGCCGCATCTTCGGCTGGCGCGGGCCGCACGCCACACGGTGGCTGTATGCAGGCGCGGGTTTGCTGCTGCTGGCCTATGTTGGGTCCCGTTTCGTTTTCGAAGTCGTGCTGCACCGCGCGCCGGTGCTCTGAAGCCATGAAGTTCCTGATCCTGATCGTCGTCGTGCTGCTGGTGCTGTGGGTCATGCGTGGCAAGCGACCGCAAGTGCCGTCCGCGAGGCCGCCGGAGCCTCCGCCGGTGCCGCAGGAGCCGATGCTGGCTTGCGCGCAGTGCGGGTTGCACCTGCCCAGGGCCGAAGCGCTGCCGGGGCGCGGCGGGGTGTTCTGCAGCGAATCGCACCGCACGATGTACGAACAAGCACATCCGCCTGCATGAGCACCTCGAGCCGTTACAAGGGTGAAGACTGGAGTGCGCAGCACGCGGGTACTCCAATGAGCGCGCATGGCTGCTCGAAGCGCTCATTCCCGCTTGGCGGTGAAGCGCGCAGCGCGAGGGGGCGCCATTGAACGCGCCGGCGCCCATTAGCGAGCGTCGGCGAGCCGAACGAAGAGCCAAGCGCAGGCCGGAGCCGCCGGAAGAGTCGTGGTTCGGCGCCCTTGGGGTGACGGACACGCAACTCAATGGCGACTCGGGCACCGATGCCGCGGAATCACGTTATGACGCGGGCCTCGCCGCCGCAGCGGGCGCGTCGCCAGATTCGCGCTTCCTGTCTCGTCAGGCACGACGCATCGTCACTGCCGGGCAAACGGCTTTCGATCGCATCTACCGCGTGTTTCTCGGTGCGCGCGCAGCGCTCGGCATCGCGCTCATCCTCACCGTCATCGTGGCCTTTCTTTTTGGCAGCCGGCCTGGTTTGGCGGTGGCCCTCGTCAGCGTGGGTTATGCGCTGCTCGCCCTCAGCATGTGGCTGTTGCCGCGATTCCATCGTGCGGTCGCGCCGCAGGACCTTGCGCGGCTGCGCGGGCCGCAGTGGCTCGCAACGATCGGCGCGGACATCGTTTGCTTCACGGCGCTGCACCTGCTGTCACCGTCTTCAACCTTCAACTACGTTGCGCTGCTGGTGCTGCCCGTGCTCATGGCGGGCGTGCTCACGCCCCGCATACAGGCACTTGTGACTTCGGCAGGCGTTGCGCTCGCCTTGCTCGGAAGCGCTTGGCTGGCTGTGCTGGCCGGCGGCGAGGCCACCTCGTTGATGACCCAGGCCGGGCTCGCAGGCAGCGGTCTCTTCGTCATCACCGTCCTGGCGGGTGAACTGGCAGGCCGGCTTGCCCGCGAGGAACTCACCGCCAAGGGCAGCCTCGAACTCGCTCGCCAGCAGGCACAACTCAACCGCCTCGTCATCGAGGAAATGCAGGACGGCGTGCTGGTGGTCGACCGCCGCGGGCGCGTGCGTGCCGCGAATCCGGCGGCGAGGCGCCTGCTTGCGCCCAGCGGCATGAGCAGGCCGGCGCCATTTCAGTTGCGCGGCGTCGAGGCCTGGAGTTCGCTCGTGAAGACTGTGGAGCGCGCCTTCGTCGAGGCGGTGTGGCCGGAAGCCGGGCGCGACGTCGTGCTTGAGTTCGAGCCCGGCGAAATGCGCACGCTGCGGGTTCGCATCCGCTTCACGCGCCGCACCGATTCGCAGGCCGGCGAAGAATTCTGCGTGCTGCTGCTCGAAGACGTGCGCAACATGCAGGCGCGCACTCGCCAGGAAAAGCTCGCCGCGATGGGGCGCGTGTCGGCCGGCATCGCGCACGAAATCCGCAATCCGCTTGCGGCCATTGCGCAGGCCAATGCGCTGTTGTCCGAAGACGCGACGACACCCGGCCAGCGGCAGCTCACGCAGATGGTGAGCGACAACGTCGAACGGCTCAAGCGCATCGTCGATGATGTGATGGAAGTGGCGCCTGGCACCGTGGTCGAAGCGGGCGTCATTGATGCCTGCGCACTTGTGCGCGCCGCTTGCGAGGGGTGGTCGCAAGGCGCGGGGGTATTGCTGGGCGAGGGCAGCGCCGTCGTGATCGACGTGTCGGACGCATCGCTGGGCGCCGTGTTCGATCAGGAACACCTGCGCCGCGTGCTCATCAATCTGTTGGATAACGGCTACCGCCACGCGAGCAAGGGGCCGGGCTCAGTGCAAGTGCGACTGTCTGCGCCCGATGAAACCACCGTGCGTCTGAGTGTGGCGAGCGACGGCCCGCCGATTCCGCCCGACGTCGAACGCTATCTCTTCGAGCCCTTCTTCTCGACCCGAAGCCGCGGGACCGGGCTGGGACTGTATATTTGCCGGGAACTGTGCGAACGTTATGGTGCCAGCATTGACTACCGACTGCGCACGCCGGGCGACCCAACGCGCAATGAGTTCAACGTGGTGATGCGGCGTCAAGCTCTCGTGGACAGCGACGCCAGTTCTTCGATCGAGTAGCCAACCGAGCCGACACAACACGATGTCTTCGCCTTCTCATTTCAGCCTTCTGGTCGTCGACGACGAACCGGATCTGCGCACGCTGTACGAACTGACGCTGCTGCGCGAGGGCTATGACATCGAGACGGCCGGGTCCGTCGAAGAGGCGCTTCTGCATCTCAAGGATCGCACTTACAGCGCAGTCATCACCGACATGCGCTTGCCCGATGGCACTGGTCTCGATCTGCTGCGCAAACTGGAGGAGGGTGGCCGGCGTGAGAAGGCCATCGTTATCACCGCCTACGGCTCGGCCGAGAACGCGGTCGAGGCGCTGAAGGCCGGCGCCTACGACTATCTGACCAAGCCAGTGGACCTGAAGCAGTTCCGCGCGGTGGTAGCCTCGGCGCTTGGTCGAGCGCCTTCAACGGTGCCAACCATGGTGCCGTCGAGCCTTCCCTCCGAACACCAGGCCACGGTTGCCGCAGGTTCTGCAACGGCGCCGCGTCCGCGCACGCCGCCCCCACCGCCTCCCCCGCCGGCGGCGCCAGCAAGCGCCGCACTCGCCCGCATGGCGGGCACGTCGGCGGCGATGCAGGAGGTTCGTTCGCTGGTTGAAAAAGTGGCGCGCAGCATGGCGCCGGTGCTCGTCAACGGCGAGTCCGGCACTGGTAAGGAGCTGGTGGCTCGCGCCATACATGAAGTGAGTCCGCGTAGCAACATGCCTTTCATCGCGGTGAACTGCAGCGCGATTCCCGAGCAGTTGCTCGAGGCCGAATTCTTCGGCTATCGAAAGGGCGCATTCACGGGCGCCACCGAAGACCGCGAGGGCTTTTTCCAGGCAGCCAACGGCGGCACGCTATTTCTCGACGAGATCGGCGATCTGCCCTTGTCGATGCAGTCCAAGCTCTTGCGCTCGATCCAGGAACGATCGGTGCGACCGGTCGGCGCTGTGAGCGAGCAGTCAGTGAACGTGCGCCTCTTGAGCGCCACGCACAAGGACCTCGGCGCCGAAGTGCTGCTCGGGCGCTTCCGACAAGATTTGTATTACCGCCTGAACGTCATCCAGATCCGCGTCCCGCCACTGCGTGAGCGTCTCGAAGATCTGGCCGCGATCAGTGAGCATGTGCTCTTGCGCATCGCACGCGATGCGAACGTGGTGCCTCCGCCAAGGCTCACGCGCGACGCGCTGGTGCATCTTGCGCGCTATCCATTCCCGGGCAATGTGCGCGAGCTTGAAAACCTTTTGCATCGCGCAGTCGCCTTGTCGGGCGACGAGGCCATCGACGTCTTCGATCTCGGCCTTCCCGAGACAGTATTCACCGACAGCGCGGCGCAAGAACTCGATCTCATCACCGAGAACACGCGCATCGACCCGGCGGTGCTGGCACCGGAGCCGCCGCCCGCGCCGCCTGCCGCCGCGCCGCTGCCGGACGACCTCGCGGCCTTCCTTGACGAGGTGGAACGCGACATTCTTCTGCGCGCGCTGGAGCGTCATCGCTTCAACCGCACGGCCGCTGGCGCGAGTCTCGGCTTGTCGTTGCGGCAAATGCGCTACCGCATGGCGCGCCTCGGAGTGAGCGTCGGCGGGGACAGCTTCGATGGCGACCGCGGAACCTGATTCGATCGCAGCCTGGAACGACGGTTGGTGGCTCGGCGCGCGACGGTGCGGATCGCCCAACCACGGGCCGCGGCCGGAAGGTACCGACATTTCTCTCGCACTGATCCATTCCATCAGTTTGCCGCCGGGCGTGTATGGCGGCGATGAGGTCGAGCGGCTTTTCACCAATCGGCTCAATTGGGACGCGCATCCGTACTTCCAGAAGATTCGTGGCCTCACAGTGTCGTCGCACTTCTTTATTCGGCGCGACGGCGAGGTAATTCAGTTCGTGTCCTGCGACGAGCGCGCGTGGCATGCCGGGCAGTCGTCGTGGAGAGGGCGCGACAACTGCAACGATTATTCGATCGGCATCGAGCTCGAAGGCCTCGAGGGGGAGATCTTCGAAGCGCTGCAATACCACGCTCTCGCTGACGTGCTGCGTGCTGTTCGCTGGCGCTATTCGGTGCGCGACGTGGTGGGCCACGAGCACGTCGCCCCGGGTCGCAAGATCGATCCGGGCGCAGGCTTCGACTGGCAGAGGCTGCGGACATCTCTGGGCTGGACGGACGTCGACTTTCCATCTGCTTCTTAACTTGGCGTGAGGCCGATTTTTACAGCGCAAACCATGTGCTGCGCTCGGGCATCGCACGTTATTCCATCCGGGCTTGCCCGAAGTGCGGTACGCTATAGGTAGTGTCCAATGCACGTGGACGCCCCAGATGTAGTGGACAGAGAAGCCTAGTCATCCACGTGCACTCCACCGAATCTCCACAGACTTCTCCACAGCCGATGGCTCGCTGCATCGCAGTTGACGGGCCGGCTTTTCTGTCTTGTGGATCTGTCTTGGATCAGACAACAACCACGATCTCGACTGTGTCAACTGCTCCAGGCGCCTACTGAGGCGCTCGAGCACATTCAAAAAGAAGGACTTCCATGCAAACTGCCGTCACCCGTTCGTCGCCCACCGCGCCGGCATCGGCTGTCGCCACCTCCGCATCGGCGGCGTCGTCGGCCTACCAGGGTTATCAAATCATTCGTCGCAATGGGTCGGTCGTGTCGTTCGAGCCGAACAAGATTGCCGTGGCGCTGATGAAAGCCTTTCTCGCAGTTCACGGCACGCAAGGTGCGGCATCGGCCAGCGTCCGCGAAACGGTAGACGGCCTGACTGAGATGGTCGTGCGTGCTTTGCTGCGTTCGCGTCCGGGCGGCGGCACTTTCCACATCGAAGACGTGCAAGATCAGGTCGAACTGGGCCTGATGCGCGGCGGCCACCATGAAGTGGCGCGTGCCTACGTGCTGTACCGCGAGCGCCGCACGCAAGAGCGCGCAAGGCAGGGCGTCCCAGCCGTTGCCGCTGTCGAGCCGAGCATCTCCGTGATCGACCGCGGCCAGCGTGTGCCACTCGACCTGAAGCGCTTGCAGGCCATGATCGAATCCGCTTGCGAAGGCCTGGGCGCCGATGTGAAGCCCGACCCCATCATGGCCGAGACCAAGCGCAACCTGTACGACGGCGTGCCCATCGACGAAGTGCACAAGGCCGCGATTCTTGCGGCTCGCACCCTGATCGAAAAGGACCCCGGCTACACGCGCGCCACGGCACGCCTTCTGCTGCACACGATCCGCAAGGAAATCGTCGGGGAAGAGCTGCTGCACTCGGACATGCTGACGCGTTATGCCGAGTACTTCCCTACCTTCATCAAGAAGGGCGTGCAGGCCGATCTGCTGGACGACAAGCTTCTACAGTACGACCTCGCGAAGCTGGGCGCCGCGCTCAAGGCCGACCGCGACCTGCAGTTCGACTACCTCGGTCTGCAAACGCTGTATGACCGCTACTTCCTGCACATCAACGAAGTCCGCATCGAATTGCCGCAGGCTTTTTACATGCGTGTCGCGATGGGGTTGGCGCTCGGCGAGATCGACCGCGAGGCTCGCGCCATAGAGTTCTATGAAGTGCTGTCGAGTTTCGATTTCATGTCGAGCACGCCGACGCTCTTCAACGCTGGCACGCGACGTTCGCAACTGTCGAGCTGCTACCTCACAACCGTGGCCGACGACCTCGACGGCATTTACGAAGCGCTGAAGGAGAACGCACTGTTGTCCAAGTTCGCGGGCGGTCTCGGCAACGACTGGACAAACGTGCGCGCGCTCGGTTCGCACATCAAGGGCACGAATGGCAGGAGCCAGGGCGTGGTGCCTTTCCTCAAGGTCGTGAACGACACGGCGGTGGCGGTGAACCAGGGGGGCAAGCGCAAGGGCGCGGTCTGCGCGTACCTGGAAAGCTGGCACCTGGACATCGAAGAATTCCTGGAGTTGCGCAAGAACACAGGTGACGATCGCCGCCGTACCCACGACATGAACACTGCGAACTGGATTCCGGACTTGTTCATGCGCCGTGTGATGGAAGACGGCCAGTGGACGCTGTTCTCGCCGAGCACCTGCCCGGACCTGCATGACAAGTTTGGTAAGGCCTTCGAAGAGGCCTACACCGCCTATGAAGCCAAGGCCGACCGCGGAGAGATCAAGCTCTTCAAGCGCATGGCTGCCAAGGACCTCTGGCGCAAGATGCTCTCGATGCTGTTTGAGACTGGCCACCCCTGGATCACCTTCAAGGACGCCTGCAACATCCGCTCGCCACAGCAGCACGTGGGCGTGGTGCACTCGTCCAACCTGTGCACCGAGATCACGCTCAACACCAACGAAACCGAGATCGCGGTGTGCAACCTTGGTTCGGTCAACCTGGTCCACCATATCAAGGATGGCCAAGTCGACCAGGCCAAGCTGAAGAAGACGGTGGCGACGGCGATGCGCATGCTCGACAACGTCATTGACATCAACTACTACGCGGTCAAGAAGGCCCGCGACTCCAACCTGCGCCACCGCCCGGTGGGCTTGGGGCTGATGGGCTTCCAGGACGCGCTGCATGAACTACGCGTGCCCTATGCATCTCAAGAGGCAGTGGATTTCGCCGACCGATCGATGGAAGCGATTTGCTATCACGCTTACTGGGCATCGACCGAACTTGCGGAAGAACGCGGCCGCTACTCCACCTACCGCGGCTCACTGTGGGACCGCGGCATCCTGCCCATCGACTCGATCGACCTTCTGGCCGAGCAACGCGGCGGCTGGGTCGACGTAGACCGCAGTGTCTCGATGGACTGGGATGCCCTGCGCAGCCGAATCAAGGAGCATGGCATGCGCAACTCCAACTGCGTGGCGATCGCACCGACGGCGACCATCTCCAACATCATCGGCGTCAGCGCATCGATTGAGCCAAACTTCGGCAACCTGTCGGTCAAGTCCAACCTGTCGGGCGAGTTCACGATCATCAACGAGTACCTCGTTCGCGACCTGAAGAAGCTCGGCCTCTGGGACGATGTGATGGTCATGGACCTCAAGCACTTCGACGGATCGCTGCGCCGCATCGACCGCGTGCCTGAGGAATTGAAGCAGCTCTACGCGACCGCGTTCGAAGTCGAAACCGAGTGGCTTGTGGAAGCCGCGGCACGTCGCCAGAAGTGGATCGACCAAGCGCAATCGCTCAACATCTACATGGCCGGCGCATCGGGCAAGAAGCTCGACGAGACCTACAAGCTCGCATGGACTCGCGGCCTGAAGACGACCTACTACCTGCGCACTGTAGGCGCAACACATGCCGAGAAATCGACAGTGAAGGCGGGCAACATGAACTCGGTGTCCAGTGGTTCAAGCAGCGGGCTCGAGGCAGCTGCCGCAACAGCGAAGGCGCAGATCGAAGCAGCAAGCAGCGAACCTGCGACGGACATCAAGTTCTGCGCGATCGACGATCCGACCTGCGAAGCGTGTCAGTGATGAGGTGTTGAACGACGTGCGTGAACTCGCATCACGCACGTCATTTGCATCGCGCAATGTGACTCGCGAACGCTCGCTTCACAGCGATGCATCGATGCAATAGCGCAACAACGAACAACAGCGAAGTGCGTCCAATGTCAAGAAGTGCTTGGTGTTTGGACGCAACACTCAGATAATTCAAACGCACAGGAAATCCACTATGTTGGTTTGGGAAGAAGAAGTCAGTCCCTCGTCATCGAATACTTCCTTTGACGGGCTCAGGACTGTCGGAGGTATCAGCCCCGCGCAGACTCCGTCTCAAGCGCGTGCGGTTGCTCCGTCTCCGAAGCTTGCACCTGTGATGGCGGTCGAGACCGCACATTCCACCCCCACAACACCTACCTCTGCACAATCGACGAAGGTCGAGGCGTCGAGCGCACGCCGCGTGAATGCTGCGGACAAGCGCATCATCAACGGCCAGACCGACGTCAATCAGTTGGTGCCGTTCAAGTACAAGTGGGCTTGGGAAAAGTATCTCGCCACCTGCTCCAACCATTGGATGCCGCAAGAGATCAACATGTCGCGCGACATCGCGACGTGGAAAGACCCTAACGGCTTGACCGAAGATGAGCGTCGCATTGTGAAGCGCAATCTCGGCTTCTTTGTCACCGCCGATTCGCTGGCTGCAAACAATATCGTACTGGGCACGTACCGCCACATCACAGCGCCCGAATGCCGGCAGTTTTTGCTGCGCCAGGCTTTCGAAGAGGCCATTCACACGCACGCATATCAGTACATTGTGGAGTCGCTGGGTCTCGACGAGAGCGAGATCTTCAACGCCTATCACGAGGTCTGCTCTATCCGTGACAAGGACGAGTTCCTGGTCCCGTTCATTGACGCGATCATGGACCCGCACTTCCACACCGGCACACCGGAAAACGACCAGACCTTGCTCAAGAGCCTGATCGTCTTCGCGTGCCTGATGGAAGGGCTGTTCTTCTATGTTGGCTTCACACAAATTCTTGCCCTGGGTCGCCAGAACAAGATGACCGGTGCAGCCGAGCAGTACCAATACATTCTTCGCGACGAGTCGATGCACTGCAATTTCGGCATTGACCTCATTAATCAAATCAAGAACGAGAACCCACATTTGTGGACGGCTGACTTCAAGGCCGAGATCCGCGCGCTGTTCATGAAGGCGGTCGAACTCGAATACCGCTACGCCGAAGACACTATGCCTCGCGGCGTGCTCGGCATGAATGCGTCGATGTTCAAGGGCTACCTACGCTACATCGCCAACCGGCGTGCCACGCAGATTGGTTTGGAAGAGCTCTTCCCGAACGAGGAAAACCCTTTCCCGTGGATGAGTGAAATGATAGACCTAAAGAAGGAACGGAATTTCTTCGAGACCCGCGTCATCGAGTACCAATCCGGTGGCGCCTTGTCTTGGGATTGAAGGTCTCAAGCGGAACGTGCGAGATCGATAGTGAGAGATCAAGATTCGTGGATCGTGATGTGCTGACAAAGAAGCAGCGCACGCGAGACACAACCTGATTCATCGTACTGGGGCGACTGCTGTCATTCGGACAGCAGCCAGACCTCCGGGCGGTGAATAGCCGATTGTTTCCGGCGCGCCGGAAACAATCGGTGCTTTTGCAACTTGATCAAGGAGAATGTAATGGCAACTGCGAAAAAAGCTGTGGCAAAGAAACCTGCCGCCAAGAAGTCTGCTGCTGCGAAGGCCCCGGCCAAGAAGGCAGCAGTGAAGAAGGTCGCTGCGAAGAAGGCAGTACCGAAGAAGGTAGCCGCCAAGAAGGCAGCGCCGAAAAAGGTCGCGGCAAAGAAGGCTCCGGTCAAGAAGGCCGCAGCGAAGAAGGCTGCTCCTAAAAAGGTTGCTCCTAAAAAGGCTGCTGCCAAGAAGGTGGTTCCTAAAAAGGCTGCTGCCAAAAAGGCTGCCCCCAAGAAGGCTGCAAAGAAGGCTGCAGCCAAGAAGGCACCTGCCGCACCCGCTGCCCCTGCTGCCCCTGCTGCGAAACCTGCAGTGGGACCAGCCGCCAAGACGGCACTCAGCCCGCAAGCTGCATGGCCTTTCCCGACGGGCAACAAGCCCTGATCGAGAGATCGTGACTCCCAACCCGGCTACGGCCGGGTTTTTTGTTGGTGCGCCCAGCATGGGCGCACTCCTGAACCCATCTGGGTAGCGCAAAAAGTGCAGTCTTTTCCAATTCAGGTTTGATCCTGAACGAAGTTATATATCGGCGAGTGCGGTGAAGGGATCGAAGGTTGAGGAAGCCGCCAGTGTAGGCGGCTTGTTTTTCCCGGGCGAGGGGTGTTCGATCGAGCTCGTCCCCCTTGATTGACGGTCTCCACGCCACTGCCTATCGCATTAATTTCACGCCGGAATCTGCGCTCTTGGTTTTGCCCGTGGACCCACGACCTGGTTGGTTCGGAGCCAAAAGAGGGTTGAATCAGCCTTGAATCGAGGTTTTCTTGCCTCGCATAGAGGCTCGCTCTCCCGACCGCCTGACTAGAACACCGGAGCTTCGCATGCGCGACTTCAAACCCAGGGACATCATCGTCCCCTGCACACAACCCACCCCTCGAATGACCGTTCTGCAGGTCAGAGAGCCCTCGCCAATGGGAAACCTGCGGCACGCCGACACGGCCCCCCCCCACCGCAATGCCGGCCTGTTCTTTGAGGTGGGGGAGGTTTGGCCGACTGAACCGCGAACGCTGTACTGATGTCCGCTAACTGGAAGTGCCCGTGCCGCCCGATGAGCTGCACTGCATTCCGAGGTGCCGCGGAACCCCTGCCGGCCCGCATACACGGAGGACTTACAGGATGAGTCACACCGTGTTCTTCGAAAACGAGCGGAAACGCTTCTTCAGGCCGCTGAACGGTACCCGGCGCGAGCTTGTCGCGGCGTGCTTGCGGGCGCTCTACGACCGCCTTCATGGGCCCGCGGCGGACTACGCCCACAACCTCACGCGCGACGCGTTGAAGGAGCTGCTGCTGCCAGTCGTCCGCGAGTACCGCGATGCCCGGGCCGACGACGCTCCGGACGATGAACTGACCGCAACGACCGACGACGACCCGCAAACACTCGTCGCCATGGTCATCCGGGCATTGCTCACCGATGGATGGCTGGAACAGTTTGCCTACCGCACAGGACTGGTGACCGCCTTCCGGCTCTCCCGCCCCGGCAAGCTCTTCTCCGAGGCACTGTGGTCGCTGGACCGCCCGAGCCGCAGCCGCCAGCGCAACATGCGTGGCTGCCGAAACGCCCTGGAGGCCGCGCTGTCTGAAAAGGGAGACGCCCACGACCTGGTTGACGCCTATGAGTACGCCGAGAAGGTCATCGAAGACCTGACCGACGGCATCGACTACTTCCAGGAGCTCGTGCGCCACCTGATGCAGACCGCATCGGTGCACACGCAGTGGGAGGAGTTCGTCGAGTTCCTGGACCGCTTTCAACGGGACTACTCCAAGCAGCTCACCTCCGACAACGCCACGCTGAACCGCCAGGCCATCGTGCAGAAGCTCGAACGCTTGCGCACGGTGCAGGAGAACAAGTTCCGACGCATGGACGACCAACTGCGCGACATCGCGCACTGGGCCGTGAAGGACCACGCCGGCACCTCGGTCTACGACTGGCTGTTGGGTCGCATCGAAGACATCGTTGATGCGGCGTGCCAGTCGAAGCAGCCGGGCTTCCTGAAGGCGATGGAGACATACCTGAAGCGGGTCAACGGTCTTGCCCTGCAGTCAATGATGCTGCACGCGGGTCAGACCCGGCATGCCTACCTGGCCGCCATTCAGCTGACAGCTGAAGCGCCCAAGGAGAAGCAAGACCAGCTGCTCTTGCACATCGGCCAGTTCCTGGCGCCGGCGGAAGTCCGGTTGCTTGACCCCGTGAGCTTCAAGCTCCGTACCGCCTCACAGCGCCGCAAGGCAGTGACCGTGTCCATCCGGCCGCGTCCTTCTCGGGAGGAGCGGCTCGCCGCGGCAATGGCGCGTGCCGAGTCCGAAGCCTTCTCCATCCCCAACGAAGAGGTCGTGCAGCAGCTGCGGCGGGACCTGCGCGTGTTTGACCGGCCCATCCGTGTCTCGACACTGCCCAACGCCACCGCTCGGGATGTCATTCGCGCGATGCAGGCCGTGGAAGCGGTACGCAGTGACGGTGGCGCCGACATGACCGTCAAGAAGCTGCCGATGCGCGTGGAAAACGAACTGTACGGCAGCAACGACTACGAAATCGAGTTGAAGAAATGACCCTGCACTCCACCACCGCAGAACAGCTGGCTCTCGCAAACTTCAAGCAGGAGCGGCTTCGCGAAATCATCACCCGCCTGATGGCCTACGGCGCCATCGTCCGCGACGAGGACCGTGTCGAACAGCTGCTGTACGACGACGCCCGCCGCATCGAGGGGCTGCTCGAAGACTACTTCGACATCGCCGGGTTCCGACTGCACCACGACAGCACGAACCAGTACTACCGACTCTATGTGGCTGGCGCGGTGGTTGATGGGCTGCCTGAGGACACCGTCGAGCCAGCGCCGTCTCTGCGCGCCAGGGTCTCGCCGGACTTTGTTGCCATGGCTCTGGCACTCCGGTTCCTCTATCAGAACAAGCTGAACACCGGCGACATCCAGGCGCAGGGCGAAGTGCTCGTGAGCTTCGAAGAAATTGCCGCGACCATGCAGACGCAGCTGAAGCGGGCGCTGCCCAACGGCATGGGCGACAAGATGGCGCTGCTCGCAGAGCTGAAGCGCCACCGGTTGCTCAGCTACACCGCGGAGTTCTCGATTGCCGATGAGGATGCCTTGCTGGCCATCCGACCCACCATCCTCGGCATCGTGTCCAACGATGCGCTGAGTGCGGGTCTCGAAGCTGATGGTGTCGTCGAACAGGAAGTGACCGCTGAGGGAGACCAAGAATGAAGCTCGACCGCATGGTGCTCGTGAACTGGGGGCAATTGCGCCCAGGCAACTACGAGCTGGGGAACATGACGCTGCTGACCGGCCCAACGGGCGCCGGCAAGTCGACCATGCTCGATGGCCTGCAGACCATCATGACGGCGGCCTACCAAGGCATCGTCGCCTACAACCCTGGCCAAGAGGAAGTCACGCAAGGCCAGCGGCGCGGCAAGTCCCAGCGCACCCTCGAGTCGTTCGTGGTTGGCGCCGAATACAGTCGCTTCTCTCGGCCAGATGGCGCGCAGGGCTACGTCGCCGCTGTCTTCCGTCCCTGCCCCGATGAAGCGACAGCCAAGGCGTTCACCGCTCTCGTTGCCGTATCTGCCCGGGTGGACGGTGCCGGCGAACGTCGAGACGCCAAGCTGGAGCGGCTGGTGCTGGTCATCGTGGAAGACGCGGCGCTGACGGTCGAGGACTTCTTCGAAGACATCGACCAGGGCATCTGCGTGCCTGTCGAGGAGGTCGTGAAGCGGCTCAAGGCCAAGTACCCCAAGGTCCACACCTACGACGACCACAAGCGAGACTACCTCTGCGGCCTCTACGGGCGCTTCCGGGGTCGCAACTCCATCGCCTGGGATGAGGCCCAGAACGCCGCCAAGGCCTGGTCGCAGTCCATTGCCTACAAGCCCATCGGCTCCGTGCACGACCTGGTGCGCGACGACATCCTTGAGTTCGATGGCAAGGCCCTGCACGAGAGCATCATCCGCATCAGCGACCTGATGCGGCAGGTCACCAGCCTCAAGCAGGAAGGCAAGCGCCTCGAAGGCACGGTCACCCGGTTGCGCGAGCTCAAGGAAGGCATTGGCAAGACGGCCTCGACCTTCGAAGAGCAGGTCCACTACGAGCTGCTGCTCGCAAAGATGCAGCTGGCCGCCGACGACGAGTGCATCGCCGCCGAGCGCAAGAAGATTGCCGACGACAAAGCCCTGGCAGGCCGCTATAAGCTGAAGGCGAAGACGGAAACGCAGCTCAAGAAGGGTGTCGACGACAGCCGTATCGAGATTGCTGCGAAGCTCAGCGGCATCGCCGCACACACTGAAAAGAAGGCCCTCGACGAGCGGCTGGAGCGAGCGACAGCGGGCACTCGGGCCAAGCTCGCCGAGCTGCACGCCGGGTTGCACGCGGCCGCGCACATCAAGAACGTTGCCGACGGCCTCGCAAAGCGTCCTGTGCCGGAGCAGTTCCTCAAGCTGCGCGCGTCGGTGGCGGCGGTCGCCAAGGCCATTGGCACGACGAGCGTGGAGCGTTTTGCTGGCCTGCTGGACGCCGTCGTGGACGCCAACCGCGACGACGTGCTGTCGGTCGAGAAGCTGTTCCAGCTCGCACCAGCCTTTGACGGGGTCGAGACGGGCCTGGACGAGCTGCAGAGCATCCTGACGGGCGCCGATGACAGTGTCCTGACCGCGGTTGCAGCGGAGGCGGCAGCGCTCACCCAGCGTGGCGAGGCGGCTCGGAAGGAACGAACTGAGCTAGCTGAACGCAAGCAACGCCTGGCGGCGGGCGCCGGCAACTACAACCGGGACACCGTCCTGGCGCTGGACCGCATCCGTGAGAAATGCCCTGAAGCGGGTGTCCAGGTGCTGTGTGACCTGGTCGACCTGGACTCGGATTGGCAAGCTGCCATCGAGGGCTACATGGATGGCGCACGCTTCAACCTGTTGGTGAAGCCCGAGTGGGAAGCTCGAACCATCGACTACCTGCAGACGTGGGGTTCGCGCTCCAAGGTGGTACAGGGCAAGCGCTGCCTCGACCGAGCGGACCCAAGCAGGGTGCCGAGCAACTCCATCATCCATGAGCTGCGCACGGACCATCCGATTGCCAAGGCTTACCTGATTGAGCAGTTCGGCCCCGTGGTCAAGGTGGCTGACTCCAATGAACTGCGCTCCACGCAGCGTGGCCTGACGAAGGATGGCAAGGGCAGCGGCGCCATGACGATGTTCGTGTGCGAGCGCCGGGACTTTGTGCTCGGCCGCAAGGCACGCGAGCAAGCGCTGCAGCGCACGACGGAACTGTTGGAGCAGGCCGACCGTGACATCGCCGAGCTCGACCGCCAGCAAGACACACTTGCCGACTTCCGTCGCCAGCTGACGAACCTGAAGGAGCCCAGCTTCGACGCGAAGCCGCTTGCGCAGTTCGCCAGCGACCTTGATGCAGCGCGCCGGGCTCTGGCTCAGCTGGACCTCACGGAAGTTGAACAGCTTCGCGCTGAACTGGCACGGCTGGAAGGCCTCATCAAGGCCCACGAAGGCGAGATTGAGGCTGCCAAGCGGGCCGTCACCCTCGCCGAGCAACGCATCATCCAGGCCGAACAGGTCATCGAACGCATCAACTCCGGCAAAGACGCCCGGTACCACGAGCGTGAGAACCAGATTCGGCGCCTGAAGCACCTGTGCGAGGCCAACCCCGAGAAGACTTACACCGTGCTGGCGCAACTGGTAGACGAGGCCCTGGCAGCACGCCATTACGACGTCGCCAGCGTCCAGGCCCGGCTGAACCATCTGCGCGCGCAGCCCGAGTCGCTGCTGGGCGATGTGCGCGAGATGCTGGCCGAGTACAACGCCAGCGTCCGCCAGGATGAGCGGTTTCAGGCGGTACTCCCGCACTTGACCGACACCACGAGCTTCGACCCGTACTACGGTCCTTTGGTCGCACTTGGTCGTGCCGTGAGCAAGCTGCACGGGGAGCTGGAAGGCATCGGCCTCTACAACAACCGGGCCGAGGTGGAAGAGGCCGAGCGGTCATTCCACGACGTCTTCACGAAGCAGTTCTGCGTTGAAATCAAGAGCAAGGTGGACGACGGCGTGCGTACCCTGCGCCAGCTCAACCAGGAGCTGGAGAAGCTCAAGTTCGGCACCGACCGCTTCAGCATCGACTGGTCGAAGTGGGAGCCTGAGTTCCAGGAGTACTACGGCTTCTTCGCGGCTGTGACGGAGCTTGCGGACTCGCCCGACACCGTCGACCTCTTCGGCGACACCGAGTTGTCGCCGAAGCACGCCGAAGTGCGCGACCGGCTGGTGAAGCTGCTGCTGGACCAAGACCAGGACCGCGCAAGCCGTGAACTGCTCCGGATTGCTGACTACCGCAACTACCGGCGCTACGAAATCTGGAACGACTCCGACAGCGGCGGACGCATCGCACTCTCGACCTGGGGAACAGGGTCGGGCGGCCAGCTGGAGACGCCGGCCTATATCGTGCGCGCAGCCGTCGTCACCAACCGGATGAAGGTCTTCGACAAAGGCGCGAGCTTGAAGCTCCTGGTGAGCGACGAGTCGTTCTCGAAGATGGACGAAGCGCGGGCCCAAGCCGTCTTGAAGTACCTGCGGGACAGTTTGGGGCTGCAAATCATCAGCGCCATGCCGACGCGCAACGCCGGCGGCCTGCGACCAGAATTCGACCGGGAATACAGCTACAGCCGGGTTAAAGTGCCCGTGAACGGCGAACTGGACTTCATCCTCGATTGCGACGACCGCTTATTCAAGAAGGACCGCATGCGTGACCTTTGGGAGAAGCAACGCGAGGACGTCCGCGAGCAGGCCAAGCTGCTCTTTGACACCGCTGAACCCGTGGAGGCGGCGGAGCCCACCAAGTGACCAACGCACCCCTTTGGCTCCAGTCTGCACCCGTCGTCGCGCTGCTGGACGGGCTCGTCGACAGATTGGACTCGGCCGAGCAGCGCGGTAGCACAAAGGCACAGTCCGTGGCGCTGGGGGAGCGGACGTGGCCGGGCCTTTACAAGGCGCCTATGGAGTCGACCAAGGAAGACCTGTGGGAACACGTCGTCGCCATGGCCAAGTGGGGATGGCTGCAGGTCAAGCCGGAGACCGCGCTGAAATCCCGCTCGGGGTACGCATCCTCGCCGCGGGTCACCGTTACGAACGAGGAGGCCGTTCGCCTGGCTGTTGCGCGCCCGGAACGGCAGCGCAGTTCCGTCGAACGCTGGCGAGACGCAGTCAACCTGGGCCTCGAGGCCGGTGAGGCTGTCAAGCGTACGGTGGGCGACTACTGCATCGACATGCCCGACCACTCGATGGCTGAAGTCGTCCAGCAACTCAACCGGCTCCCGGCGCTCGCGGACAAGCCGATGCTGTTGCGCGAGGTCTCGTCCAAGCTCTTCTGGGGCATGTCGAAGGTGCTGGACAAGCGGCAGGGCCTGGTCGCCGCAATCCTGGGCGTCGACGAATGTCCGTTCCCAGAATCGCCCATCCAAGTGCAGGTGCATTTGCCGTCTGCAGGCTACCGGGCGGTGCTGTTCATTGAGAACCTGATGAGCTTTGAGCAAGCCGTTCGTTCTTCGAGCCGCGCGTTCGAAGGGCTTGCGCTCGTCTACGCCTGCGGCTTCAAGAGCAGCGCCCAGCGGCTGCGTAGTTCAGGCGGATGCTCGCTGTTCTACTCGAGCAAAGGCGCACTCGGCGGCGACCTCCGGGACGCGTTCGAGGCCTGGCTGTTCGGTAAAGGAGCGACGCCGGCATTCTTCTGGGGCGACCTGGATTGGGCGGGTATGCGCATCCTCGCGGCAATGCGCGGCAGCTTCGGAGGCCTGACGGCGTGGGAGCCAGGTTACGCGCCCATGTTGGCGGCGCTCAACGAAGGGAACGGGCACTCGCCTGAGGCGGCTGAGAAGCAGGGGCAGAAGGCTCTGACGACTACCGGGTGCAAGTTCGCGGACGAGCAGTTGTCGCCAGCGCTACGTGCGACGGGTCGCTTCGTGGACCAGGAGCAGTTGACCTTTGAGTAGCTGGCCGTGAGGATGCACGGCAGGCACTCCTGCCTGTCACGGGTATGACCAGAATGTTGAGATCAGTGCCTGCAACACGCGCTTTCTCTACCAGGGACTGATGCCAGGGGCGAGCGGCCCCTACGGCAGCCTGCCGTACCGTCTCGGCCTGCTCACGCAGACCAACTCACCCTGCTGACTGTTCCTTGCTCGCCTCGCCAAGATCGAGCCCAACGTTGATGTCATCATCGCCATCCCCAAGAGCATGTTCTGAAAGCGTTTGATGTTCTGCGGCAAGCATTGCCGTCGGACAGCTTCCAGTGCAGAGGGGTGGCCGATATGAGCGCCAGACGTAGAGCGACTCGACCCTCTACATCCTCCGCTGCGGCGTCTGGGCCTCGTCAAGAAGCCAGACCGACCGCGGCGATGCGACCTTCGATGCAACTAACTGAAGGACATGTGCGCAGGCCGCCGAGGCGGCCTTGGATCTGTTGTGGCCAGCGATTCGATGTCAATCGACTCGCGATGATTTGCATGCTGTTGCATGGCGTCTCGCTGTCCCAACGCCCGTGCGGCAATCATCGGTTCCTTAAGGATCCGTCAATTGCCACGACGTGGCGAACCACACAATTGCGACAGGAATCGATAGCGCAACACGTCGAACGACAGTGAGCGCCCCACTTAGCGCGACAGGATCTTCACGATGAGCATGCCAAACCAACGCCCCAGACGCGCCACCGCGACGAGTGCACTGCTGTGCGCACTGGTGTTGTCTGCCTGCGGAGG
>JAJKJU010000304.1 GCA_021153565.1 Rhizobacter sp. | reverse complement strand
GTGCAACGGGATCTTTAGCCTACCGGCCGCGGCGGTCACGCCGTGCCGTCAGTGCAGACCCGGGTGCCGCGTCCGCCAGGCTAAAGACTCTCTGCATTATGCACAGCACGCAGTTATGCACAGTTCTCGGACTTGATCCGGCCGCAGGCCGCGATCTCCGTGGGCGCACTGCCATGAGGGTGCCGTTGAACTGGACATAAGTTCGTGGCCGGCGCATGGATGGCGATCTCACAACTGGAGATCGCCATGGACTTGATCCGCTCAATGCACCCGTTGGCCAGGGCTTGGTTGCTCGACGGCCCGCTGTCTTCATACGTCGAGGCATTCCAGGCATTGCTGGAGCGCGGTCGGTACGCCGAAGGCAGTTCGGAGAAGGCCTTGCGTGCCTGGTCGCACTTTTCCCACTGGATGACGAAGTGCCAACTGTCTGCTGATCAGATCGACGAGGCCATCGTCGAGCAATTCCTGGATTCCCATCTGCCGCGCTGCGACTGCCATCCCGCGGCTCTGCGCACACGCAATGACTTGAGCGCCAGTCTCGGGCATCTGCTGGCTTTACTGCGGGAGCAGCATGTCATTGTTGAACTGCCTGGGCCCAGCGGTCCCGTGGCCGAGGAACTGGCCCGCTACAACATCCACATGCGCGACGCCCGGGGCCTGGCAATTGGCACCCGAGAGGATCGGCTCGCGCGCGTCAGCCAGCTGCTGCAATGCAAAGTCGCGGGCAAGGCCATCGCCATCGGCGAGTTGCAGCCGGAAGACGTTCGCGGCTTCATCGCGACGGAGCTCACGCGGGTCAACAGCGCGTCGCACGCCAGCGCGATCACGGCGGCGCTGCGCGCCTACTTCCGATACCGCGGGACCTGCGGTGACGCAGTCAATGCCCTGCTCGGCGCCATCTCGTCGCCGGTGCGATGGAGCCAGGCATCGTTGCCGCGCACTCTGACGACCGAGGAAGTCCGGCGGCTCGAAGCGCATTGCGCCCAGGTCAAGCGGGCGCCGCTGCGCTTGGTGGCCATGGTGCGCCTGGCTCTGGATCTCGGCCTGCGCGTGGGGGAGATTGCCAAGCTGGAGCTTGGCGACTTCGACTGGCGCGCCGGCACGGTGACCCTGAAGAGGACTAAGTCCCTGCGGCAGGACGTCCTGCCGCTGCCGGCGCTCACCGGACAAGCGCTGTCGGAGTACATGAGACACGAGCGACCTGCAACCACGCTGCCGTCCCTGTTCGTCCGTCGGTTGGCGCCACACGACAAGCCCATCGGCGTCGACGGGGTGAGCCGTGCAATCGGACGTGCCTTGCGAAGTGCCGGCATCTCGCGCAGTTGCCACTCGTTGCGTCACACGCTGGCCTGTCGTCTGGTCAACAGCGGCAGCTCGATCAAGGAGGTTGCCGATGTGCTTCGGCATCGATCGCTGGACACCTCGCTGATCTACGCCAAGCTCGACTTGCAACTGCTTGCCGAGGTCGCTCTGCCTTGGCCTGGGAGCGCATCATGAGCGCCCCGTCACCCGCGAGCATCGACCTCACCGGCAAGGTCGAGCAGTACCTGGCTGAACGCCTGCGTCTCGGGTTCAAGCCCTGTTCTTCTGATCTCGCCGTGCGCCACTTCACCCGCTTCATGGCCGGAGAGGGCCGGGACAGCGCGTTGACGGTGGACGTGATGGTCCAGTGGGCGCGCCAGGTCCAGCCCCGGTACCTCGTGGGCGGTCAGGTCAATGTCGACACCGCAGCGCGTCGACTGGCAACGCTGCGCCCCTTCATGCGCTGGCTGCAGCAGTTCGATCCGACCGTCGAAGTGCCTGACGATTCCAGCTTCGGTCCGATCCCGCGCCGCGTAGCGCCTCACATCTACAGCGAAGCCGAGATCGCGGCACTGATCGTCGCGGCCCGCCGACTCGGCCCCTCGGATGGCCTTCGTGCCGCGACCTATGCGACGCTGTTCGGCCTGATCGCATCGGCCGGGCTTCGGGTCTCTGAGGCGATCAACCTGGCCGACTCGGATGCGGATCTGGAAGGCGGTGTCCTGACCATACAGCAGACCAAGTTCGGCAAGTCCCGCATGGTGCCGCTGCACCCCAGTGTGATCAGCCCGCTGGCGGCCTACCGAGCCCTGCGCCGCCAGCACGTGCATCCGAAGCCGCAGATGACCTTCTTCGTCAGCTCGCGCGGCGTGCGCCGCGGCGAGCCGTTGGGAGACAGGCAGGTGCATCGAATGTTCTGTCAGCTGCGCGAGCAGTTGGGCTGGATCGATCGCGGCGGCCATGGCCAACCGCGGGTGCATGACCTGCGCCACAGCTTCGCCGTGAGGCGCATGATCCTGTGGCATCAACAGGGAGCGAACCTCGACCAACGAATGCTGGCCCTGTCCACGTACATGGGCCACATCAACATCTCCAGCACCTACTGGTACCTGAGCGGCGTGCCGGAGTTGATGGCGCTGGCCGGCGCTCGATTCGAGAGGTTCGCCGACATCGCGGAGAGTGACGATGAGTAGCTCTGACTACCGCAAGCCGGCCCCGCCGAGCTTCGCGACGCTGGTCCAGTCCTTCTTCGCCGAGCACCTGACGCAGCAGCGCGCGTTGAGCCCGCAGACTGTTGCGGCCTATCGGGACGCGTTCGTGCTGTTCCTGGACTTCGCCCAGGCGCGCCTGCACAAGACGCCAACGACGCTGTCGCTCGCCGACCTGACGCCCGCGCTGATCCTGGACTTCCTCGATCATCTGGAACGTGATCGGCACAACACCGTCCGCAGCCGCAATGCGCGACTGGCCGCGCTGCGCTCGTTCCTGAAGTTCGCGGCTCGGCGAGACGTAACGGCGCTTCAGGTCGTCGAGCATGCGCTGGGCGTGCCGATGAAGCGCTTCGAGCGGCCGATGTTCGAGTTCCTGACGCGCGAGGAGATGCTGGCCGTGATCGGCGCGCCGGGAGTGGATTGGGTGAGCCGGCGAGATAACCTGCTGCTGGCCCTGCTGTACAACACCGGCGCCCGCGTGTCGGAGGCGATCGGCGTGAAGGTGGGCGATGTCGTGCTGGCCCCTGCCGCCTGCGTGCATCTGCATGGCAAGGGACGCAAGCAGCGGTCTGTGCCGCTCTGGCGATCGACGGTCAAGGTGATCCGCGCCTGGCTGAAGTTCAACCCGGATCTGACTCCCACGTCTGCGCTGCTGCCCAACCGTGGCGGACAGGCGATGACACGATCCAACGTGACGCAGCGCCTGGCATTGGCCGTCAAGGCCGCCGCGCTCACGATGCCGAGTCTGGCCGGGAGAACTATCTCACCGCATTGCCTGAGGCACTCGACGGCCATGCACCTTCTGCAGTCGGGCGTGGACATCAGCGTAATCGCCCTGTGGCTCGGACATGAGAGTCCGGCGACAACGCATCAGTACGTAGAGGCCGATCTCGCCATGAAGGAGAAGGCGCTGGCCAGGCTTCAGGATCCCAACGTGGTTCCACGTCGATTCCGGGCAGACGACGAGCTGTTGAAGTTCCTCAAGACCTTGTGATTACGCGCAGTTCAGAGGCGCGACCGTCGTCTTCGTACGAGGGCGGCAACGTCGCGCTGCTGGACCAACTGTGCATAACTGCGTGCTGTGCATAACGCGGCACACTTGACATCGACCGCGTCAGCTCGAACGTCAGTAACGGGGCGGACCTCGATCTGAACCGCCCCGGATTGTGAGGAGGCTCCAATTCTTGAGAGGATGGAGCCATGACGAAGTCACCGAGGTTTAATTCAATAGATTGCCAAGGCCTGCGGCACGCGAGCGATCACGCCGGAAGTCGATCGGCGAGATTCTTTGTCGGGCACCAAGCGCTGCCTCAAGCCAGTGAAGCCGCTTTCCCCCTTTGGGGAAAACGGTGGAAGTGCGAAACGCGGCGCCCGTGGACTCGCTTGCCGGCGGACGGCGGACAAGCAAAGCTTAACGATGTACTGACCAGCGCGTGTCGCTGAAAGCGAAGTGGAGAGTCCCCACACGAAGGTGCCCGTCGCTTTTCGGCCTACAGGGCGTCCGTAAGGTCGTGTCGAAGGACAGCAAAGGGTCGACTTCGACCGCACGATCGACGAACTTGGCCGACTGGTCTGCATCACATTGCCGTCATAGCAGTTCTTCGAGCGCAGGGGCCCAGGAACACCTCACCTCGCTGCAGTGCGGCGTGCGCGCTCCCAGCGTCGTACTCGCTACAGGGTACAGCTACGATGAGTCTCGGGCCCGATGCAAGCCCCCCCCCGGACGGGGGGGCGACTTCAGAGACGCTCTGTACATGATTGGCTATAGTGCCGGTGCGAAAATTTTCGCGAGAAAACTTCGCCATCAATCACAACGGCAGCAACCAGCGGTACCTCATCGCGTGGCGTTCGCCGAGCGGCGATGTGTCCGGCGAGGTCATCCACGCCGCCGCATGCGCCTTACGTCAAAGGTTAGGCCACAAGGTCGAGCGACGGAGAGGGCTCAGGTTTCGTATTTCATTTCGGCCTCAGCGCGCGTTGCTGGGCTCGAGCGCACCAATGATCATGGGATGGACATGAAGCTACTGAAAGTCTGTGGTGTTGCATCAATCGCGGCCTTGCTGTCGGCTTGCGGTGGAGGTGACGCAGGGTCGAGCACAACGTACGCCTTCGTCACGCCGAAGGTGAACTCCCAGCGAATCTACGCCTACACCATTCTCGACAACTCCAACAACACGATCAACCAAACAATCCGGGACTCGGTCACCGCGGTCAACGCAGACGGGTCGTATGTCTACGTCCAAGACGATCCGAGCGGAAATTCAATTGTCGTCAATGGGACGACGTACTCGACGCTCACCGAGTCGAGAACGGAGAACGACTCGGGACAGATACTCTCGTATTCATACACGCCCGCCAACGGTATCCAGGTCACCTGCACAGTCGCACCGCACGGCACAGGCCCGAACTATCCGCTTGCTGTCGGACAGGCGTGGACGCTGAACTACGCCATCACATGTGGAACGGCGACCCCGCCTCCGTACACGCAGACGGGGTTTGTCGTCGGCATCGAGTCGGTGGCAGTGCCGGCGGGAACGTTTTCGGCCGTCAAGCTGCAGAGCACCCTGACCTGGACCGACGTAAACGGGACAACGCGCACCGAGGCGATTACGACCTGGCGTGACGTGGGCACGGCGATCATCGTGAAGCGGGTCATCAACATTGCGTACAGCGGGACAGCCTTGCTGAACGGCTATCCGGTAACCACGACAACGGCGCTGCAGAGTCAGTCCTGACTTTGCACTTGCTGTCTGAATTTTCGCAGGGCGGTCTCATGCCGGTTCAACGAGTGCTTTGCGGCGCTCATTTTTATAGAGTCCCAAGAAGGAGGAGTCAATGAGAACTATCGTCGCAGCTTGCTCTGCTCTGATGCTTTGCGCATTGGTGCATGCGCAGACCGCCGAACGTCCGCTCGTACAGGTCGGAGACACCTGGACATACCGCCAGACCAACGACACCCGCTCGGGGTTCAAGGAGGAGCGGGAAGTTTACGAAGTGACGCGAACGACGGCGTCGACCATCTACTTCGACGCCCGGCAAGCAGGTTCGGCGCAGCCTCCCAAGAATGTCTTCTCAGGGGTGGACTGGCGCCGTGTGCGCGCCGTCAATGGAGTCGAGACGGTCGTCAATCAACCGTTGGATTTTCCGCTGACGGTCGGCAAGCATTGGGACGTTCACTACCGGGAGGAGCACCCGAACAAGGGTCATGTGTGGGAAGACTTCAACTCGACCTACACCGTGGTGGGCATTGAGCACGTCGAGGTAGCCGCGGGAAAGTTCGACGCGATCAAGATTGAGGCGGAAGGCAGATGGCTAGCCGAGACCGTCCCCTCCAACACGATCGCTACGGCAGCGCTGGGGGCCTCGGGAATATCAACCCTCGCAACCCAAATCGACACCGCGGGTGCGCGTCGGATAGAAGGGCGGATGTACAAGGCGTTCTGGTACGTGCCGTCGGTGCGCCGTTGGGTCAAATCCGTCGAGGAGTACTACGCGAGCGGCGGCGAGCGCAGCGAACGAAATACATCTGAGCTGGACTCTTACCAGTTGAAGTGACAAAGAAAATGCCCAGCATTCGGCCGAAGGAACCTGAACGTCCAATTGCTTCCAGTCCGCTTTGCAGCAGCTTCAGCGCCAGGGCACGCACCCCCACCGCGAACGGCTGCTTGCCGACGTCGAAATCGAAGAGGCCAGCGGCAGCTTTGGGTCGCTATGCAAAGCTTTGCATAGCGACATTCGGCAGGCCGAAGCCGAACGACGGCAACCAGTCTTGAGGCGACGGACGGATGTGCAATGCAGGCTTCGCAGCGTATGCGGCCGGTCGCGCACGTCCGGCGAACTCACGGTATTGGCTCTCTTCCTGCCATTCAGGTATCCAGTAGACCGCGGCACCAACGACCGGTCTCAGGGTACCGCTGACATAGGAGGTCGCCGGGCGCACGACGGCACTTGCTTCAGCACGGCCGAGGCAATCGCTGCCGACGCCGTCCAGCGTCGAAGGCCGACCAAGTGTCTGCTGCTCAAACGCGGCAATTGGCGCTGCCGACCCACAGCGGCAGCATGGCAGATTAGAGTCACCTGGTCGCTTACAGAAATCTGCCGAATCAAAATCGATGGATTGCGCATGTGCCTGTAGAGCATAGCGGGACGCGCCTCTGCAAGCTGCTGGTCAATTGCGCTCGTAGGCCAGCACGGCGCTCTTCACTGCGCTGCGGATCTGGCGCATGACGGGTTGCCAGATATCCCATTCCGCCTTTGTACAACTACCGCTGCTGTTGCTCTGCGGCTCCCAGTGGAAGGTGCGCTGCATGGTGTAGCGGCCATCTTTTTCGCTGTAATCCACTTGCAGCTGTGCGGCATCACTCGTCAGATTCCGGGTACGCGGTAAGCGCAGCAATTTGAGACTATCCGGCAGGCCAATTTCCACTGTGTCTTTGATATCCATTGCCATACAGTTGAAACTGCTGTCGCGGCTCTTCGTTTCAAACAGGTTCAGCACGGGGAAAAACGATACGCCGCCAACATAGGCGTGAGCGAAATCGAGCAAGCCGATATCGCTCTCGGGTAGGTAGTTTTCGATGGTCTGCGTGATCGCGAAACCACGCCAGCCGTTGGCCTCGGGCAACCACTTGAACGTGGCTCGGCCGCGCTTGTTCTGTTTCGTCAGTTGCTCAGTGGCCCAGAGGTTTTCCTTGCCGTTGTGGCGCTCCTGGTAGAACTGTTCGTACCAGCCGCGAAAATCACCGCCAAACCACAAAGCGGTCACGACATTGGCTGAGCCATCTTCATTGATCTTGATCTTCGTTGTGCGTTTGCTCTGGCGATTGTCAGCCTTGCTCAGTGGGGTACTGCCTACGGCTTTATCCAAGCCGGCACGCAGCACCTGTTTGCCCTGATCTTGGTCGGGCAAGTATCCGAACTCGGTAACGACGGAGGTGGAATCCAGATACAGGTCCAGCCCTGGCAGATAGCTGATCATGTGATTGAAGGATTGCATTGGCGCGGCCACCTCCGGCAGACGGTAGTTGGTCAGATCGGCCTGGATCAGCACTGGCAGACCTTCTACACCCACCGCCTTGAGCAGTGTATTGAGCAACACCGCATGATCCTTGCAATCGCCAAAGCGATCCGCAAGTACTTGTCCAGCCGGGTGTGGCACCCAACTCTCCAGCCCGGCGTAGATCGCCACGTAACGGATGTTCTTGCGCACCCAGTCGTAGAGGCGCTGAGCCTTGTCACGATCGGTGTTGGCGTCCGCCGTCAGCTCTTTGCCCAGCATGGCGATTTCGGGCGTTACGATGGCCTGCGGCAGGTACAACTCATGATAAGTTTCGGCCATCGTGTCCCATGAGCCGAAACTGCTGACCCATACATGCGGCTGGCTGATGCGAACTTCGGTCTGCTGTGGCTCAAATATTTTGGTCTTGACGCTGACATAGCGCCAGACCAGCAGGCGGCGCCCTTGCGTCACTTCGTCCTGCACCTTGCTGAAGCCTGTGACATCCATCTGCAGCGCCATCTTTTCCGGCACATCCAGATGGATTTCGGTGTTGTCCTGCACAAAATTCAGCGCGGGCGCATAGGCAAAGGAGAAACTGCCTGGAAACATCGGTTTGTCATGCGAACGCCGGACGACACGGGCCGAATCCCCGGCCGCAAAATCCGGCAGTACCAGCATGATGCTTTCCATATCCTTTTGGGTGTAAAGCCCCAAGCTGCCGCTCTGATGCGCAATGCCGGAAGGTGGCACAGACACGTGGCGACCATCAGCTTTGATGGTTTCAGCGCTTACGATCTCCATCTCGCTGAAAGCCTTGTTGTACTGGATTGTGAAGCGTCCGTTGCTGCGGGCCCCCTGCTCGGTGAGCACCTTGTATTCGGCGTCAATCTCCGTTTCGTAGCTGAAGTCTTCAGCTACGCGGATTCGCTGGATGAGATGGGTGAAT
>JAJKJU010000303.1 GCA_021153565.1 Rhizobacter sp. | reverse complement strand
GTCGCCCTCATGCAGTTGCGCTTCGCTTCGTTCGTCGTGATCAACTTACGGCGGGACTTGCACCCACAAGAGTGCGCCCATGCTGGGCGCACATGAAAAAGGCCCGCTCGATGCGGGCCATTGGTAGATCAGGAAGGACGATCAGGTGCCCAGGCGGCCCTCGATCTTCGCCTTCGTTTCCGTCAGTTCCTGCGGCAGGTGATACGCCAATTGCTGGAACAGTTCGGTGTGCAGGCCGAGTTCGGTCTGCCAAGCCCCATTGTCGATGCTCGTGACCTGCTCGAACTGCTCGGGCGTGAAATCGAGTCCGGTCCAGGTGATATCGCTGTAGTTCGGTGTCACACCGAACACGTTCTCGGCGCCTTCACCCTTGCCTTCTACGCGCTCGATCATCCATTTCAGCACGCGCATGTTCTCACCGTAACCCGGCCAGACAAACTTGCCGTCCGCGCCTTTGCGGAACCAGTTCACGCAATAGATCTTGGGCACCTTCGCGCCGCTGGATTCCAGCTTCTTGCCAACGTCCAGCCAATGCTGGAAGTAGTCGCTCATGTTGTAGCCGATGAAGGGCAGCATCGCGAACGGATCGCGGCGAACAACGCCCTGCTGGCCAGCCGCGGCAGCGGTGGTTTCGGAGCCCATGGTCGCGGCCATGTACACGCCTTCGACCCAGTTGCGCGCCTCGGTCACGAGCGGCACGGTGGTCGAGCGGCGACCACCGAAGATGAAAGCATCGATCGTCACACCCGCCGGGTTGTCCCACTCGGGGTCCAGCGCCGGGTTGTTGGTCGCGGCCACGGTGAAGCGGGCGTTCGGGTGCGCGGCCTTGGCACCGGTTTCCTTGGCGATTGCGGGTGTCCAGTCCTTGCCCTGCCAGTCAATGAGGTGCGCTGGCGGGGTGTCGGTCATCCCCTCCCACCACACGTCGCCAGCGTCCGTCATCGCAACATTCGTGAAAATCACGTCGCGCTTCAGGCTGGCCATGCAGTTGAAGTTGGTTTTCACGTTCGTGCCAGGTGCGACGCCGAAGTAACCCGCTTCCGGATTGATCGCACGCAGCTTGCCGTCGGCGCTGGGCTTGATCCAGGCAATGTCGTCACCGATGGTGGTGACTTTCCAGCCGCCGAGGCCGGCGGGTGGAATCAGCATCGCAAAGTTGGTCTTGCCGCAGGCGCTCGGAAAGGCCGCCGCCACATGGTGCTTCTTGCCCTCGGGGCTTGTGACGCCGAGGACGAGCATGTGCTCGGCGAGCCACCCCTGGTCGCGGCCCATGGTGCTGGCGATGCGCAGCGCGAAGCACTTCTTGCCTAACAATGCGTTCCCGCCGTAGCCAGAGCCATAGCTCCAGATTTCATGGGTTTCGGGGTAGTGGACGATGTACTTGGTGGTATTGCAGGGCCACGCCACGTCCTTCTGACCAGCTTCCAGCGGCGCACCAACGGTATGCACGCAGGGCACGAACTCGCCGTCTTCGCCCAGCACATCGAGCACGGCCTTGCCCATGCGGGTCATGATCTTCATGTTGACGACCACGTAGGGGCTATCGGACAGCTCGATGCCGATGTGGGCAATGGGCGAACCTAGCGGGCCCATGCTGAAGGGCACCACGTACATCGTCCGGCCGCGCATTGAACCCCTGATCAGGGCGTTATCACCGGTCTGGAGCAGCTCGCGCATTTCGGCGGGCGCCATCCAGTTGTTCGTCGGGCCTGCGTCTTCCTTCTTTTCGCTGCAGATGAAGGTACGGTCCTCGACGCGCGCCACGTCGCTCGGGCTGCTGCACGCCAGGTAGCTGTTGGGGCGCAACTCGGGGTTTAGCTTCTTGAAAGTGCCTGCCGCAACAAGCTGGGCGCAGAGCCGGTCGTATTCGGCAGTACTGCCGTCGCACCAATAGACCTCGCGGGCCTCGGTCAATGCCGCGATTTGCGCGACCCACTCAACCAACCGGGTATGGCGGACGTAGGCGGGCGTGTTCAAGCGCAACCCTTCCAGCACGGGACGGTTCATGGCAGTTCCAATCATCAAAGTCAAAAAAGCGGAATTGGGAAAGCCCTGCGAAGGCCATCTGCGCCGGGTGTGCCTAGACACACCATCTCAAGACTTGCCCAATGCCGCTTCGGGCCGGCGGGTGCACGATTGGATTACCGCCAGTTACCAGCAGTCCGCACCCTGATAGGATGTTTCACGCCTGGAATTGATTGTCTTCCCAGTGTAATTGGCTGGTAACCACCGGATTTCGGGGGGGGTCATGCATTTGCGGTATGACTTTATGCACGCCCATCTTGTCCGACGAACTCCGCCTGCTCGCTTGAGGCCACGAGCAGCAATCGGCAGGCCTGATGCGTAAGATGCCGCGATGACTTCGCGCCGATATGCCCTGATCAGATTGACCACCGCTGCCGTCTTGGCAGGGCCCGCCTTTGCCCTGGCCGCCCAACGCCAATCGCTAGGCGACCCACTGCGGCTTGCTGTCGACGACGCGCTCTTCGATTCAGGCCTGGCCGCCTCCTTGCAGCGCGCTTTCGGACGTGACACTGGCGTCGCGGTTCAGTTGCTACACGGCCCGGCTTCCGGCGTCTTGGAAGCGCTGGAGCGCGGCGAGCACGATGCAGCGCTCACCAACTCACCAACGGTCGAAGAGTCCCTGGACAAGCAAGGCCTGGTGCACGACCGGCACGCGATTGCCCGAAGCGACTTTCTGATCGTCGGCCCAAAGATCCTCGCCAAACCCCTGGCGGCAGGTGGTGACGCGGCATTGGCCTTGTCTCGCCTGTCACAAGCGCAAGTGCCCTTCATCACGCGGGCCGACGGGTCTGGCACCCACCTTGCCGAGTTGTCGATGTGGCGCGCCGCGCGCATCGCACCGGTGGCGCCCTGGTACCTGAACGCCGACAAAGACTCGCCACTGCTGACGCAGGCTGCGCAGCACAATGCTTGCGCCTTCGTGGAACGTGGCGTGTGGCTCGCGAGCGGCTCCGGGATGGTCGGAAAAGGCTACGGCATACTTGCCGAAGGCGATCCACGGCTTGGCGTCGATGTGCACGTGATGCGCACCTTCCGAGCCGAGCGTCAGCACCCAGCCGGGAAGTTGTTTGTGGCGTGGCTCACCGGCCCGAAAGGCCAACGGGTTGCGGCATCGCACCGCGGCTACAGGGCAGCATTCAAGAACTGAACTCCGGAGCGGAACAGACATGCGACGTCGAGATTTCATCGGTGCGTCGATGGCGGCGCTCGGCATGCAGTACGCCCTTGCGCAAAACGATGCGGCCCGGATCGCCGCGGCCAGCGACCTTCAGTTCGCGCTGCCTGAAATCGCCACCCGATTTCAGGCGGCCACGCCGCATCGCGTCGAGTTCAGCTTCGGCTCGTCCGGCAACTTCGCGCGACAGATTCAACAGAGCGCCCCGCTCGATCTCTTCTTTTCGGCCGATGAGTCCTTCGTGCTGCAACTGGCCGACGCAGGCTTTACACGCGACCGCGGACTGCTTTACGCCATCGGACGAATCGCGCTCATCGTCCCCACCACTTCCACCATCGCACTCGACGAGCGCCTCGACGGCCTGCGCCGCGACTGGGTGCAGGTGCGCCGGTTTTCCATTGCCAATCCCGAACACGCGCCCTATGGCCGCGCAGCACGCGAGGCATTGCAGAAGCTGGGGCTATGGCAACAGGCGCAAGACCGACTCGTGCTGGGTGAGAACATCTCGCAGGCGACGCAGTATGTGAGTACCGGCGCGGCGCAAGCCGGCATCACCGCCCTGTCGCTTGCCCTCGCACCGCCGGTTGCGGCCTTGACCCGCCAATTGATGCTGCCTGATGCATTGCATCAACCCCTGCGGCAACGCATGGTCCTGCTAAAGAACGCACGGCCGGCCGCCACCGCGTTCTACGAATTTCTCGCGACGCCCGCCGCGCGCTCCATCCTTTCGCGCTACGGTTTCACCGCGCCGGGCGGCAGCACTTGATGGACTGGGATGCGGCGCGCGTTTCGCTCTTGCTCTCGGGTCTTACGGCACTGACACTGCTGCCCGCGAGCCTTTGGGTCTCGCGCTGGCTCGCGACCAGCACGTCGCGATCGCGCCCCCTCATCGAGGCCGCGCTCCTGTTGCCCTTGCTGCTACCACCGACGGTCATCGGGTTTTATCTTCTGACGAGCCTGGGCGGCGCTTCGACCGTCGGAACATGGCTCGCGCAGCACCTCGGCCTGCATCTCGTCTTCACCTTCGAGGGCCTGCTCTTCGCAAGCTGGCTCATCAACCTCCCTTTCATGATCCAACCGCTACAGCGTGCTTTCGCCGCCGTCCCGCGCAGCGTGCGCGAGGCGGCCTGGGTGTCAGGCCTGAGCGACTGGCGCACCTTCTGGCGCATCGAGCTTCCTCTTGCCTGGCCGGGCGTGCTCGCGGGCGCGGCCCTCACCTTCGCCCACACTCTCGGTGAATTCGGCGTGGTGCTGATGGTCGGCGGCAACATTGCCGGGCAAACGCGCACGCTATCGATCGCGATCTACGACCGAGTGCAGGCCTTCGACAACACCGCCGCGCAACAAATGTCGCTGGTGCTCGTGGGCCTGTCGCTTGCGGCGCTGGCCATCGTTTTTGCGCTCGGGCGACGCAACCCGCTGCAGGAGCGCTGATGCTGTCAGTCGAAGTCTTTCAGACGATGCCGGTACCGCTGGCAGCGCGCTTCGATTGCAGGCCGGGTGAGCTGGTCGCGTTGGTCGGCCCCTCGGGCAGCGGCAAGTCGACGCTCTTGCGATGCATCGCCGGGCTGATGCATCCGTCGCGCGGTCGAATCTCGTGCAACGACCGAATCTGGTTCGACTCCGAATCGAAGCTGCGCCTTGCGCCGCAGCAGCGCCGCGTGGGTCTCGTGTTCCAGCACTACGCGCTGTTTCCTCACCTCAGCGCGCTAAGCAACGTTGCACTCGCATCGGCACGGCCCGACGCGGATACTCACGCAGCCGATCTGCTCGGTCGGCTCGGCCTCGTTGGCCTCGCCGAACGGCGGCCATCGGAACTGTCGGGTGGTCAACAACAGCGTGTCGCCCTCGCCCGCGCGCTGGCGCGCGAGCCGGACGTGCTGCTGCTCGACGAACCGTTTTCCGCCGTCGACCAGCCCGCCCGCCATGAGCTCTACCGAGAGCTGGCCGAACTGCATCGCGCGGTCGCCCTGCCCATCGTGCTCGTCACACACGACCTGCACGAGGCGCGCCGGCTTGCAGACAGAATGGTGATCATCGACGGAGGCACCACGCTGCAACAGGGCACGCCGGCGCAGGTGCTCTCGCAGCCTCGCAACGCGCGCGTGGCCGAACTTGTGGGCATTCAGAACCATTTCGAGGGCGTGTTCCTGCACGGCAGCGAAGCGGGGTGGGGCCGGCTGCAATGGGGTGCCGACGGCGGCACGGAACTACATGTCCGCGACAAGGGCCGCATCGAAGAAGGCGCGGCCGTGAGCTGGGTCGTGCCTGCGGAGCACATTGGCGTGCACCGCCATGCCCCGCGCGGGCCGAACGTGCAGCGCGCGCGCTTGTCGGAAGCCCTGCCGCTCGGCGACATCGCGCTGTGCCGCTTCGACATGTTGAACGTCCGCGCCGCGGTGCAGTTGCATCAGACGACGGCACAGTTGCAGCGTGGCGAGTTGGTCGTTGGCGAGGAAGTGTTCCTGCAATTCGACCCATCGGGCGTGCACATCATGCCCAGGCATGTTGGTTTGCGGTGGCGAAAAGGCGAAAAAAGAACTCTCAGCCTCTGAGAGGCTGAGAGTATTTCGAACGTGTCCGAGCAGCACGTCAAAAGGCGCCTGATCTAGGCGCAAAGCGCAGCCATAGCATGGCTATGGCGAGCATTTGCAACGACGAGCAGGGGGCTTTTGGCGTGATGAGCGGGCATGATCGAAATACTCTCAGCCTCTAAGCAGCCACCTCGGGCATCATCGTCGAATGGCATTCACGCTTCGCAGCATCAACATCGCTCGTGCCCGCTCGGTGCAGATCGACGGGCAGCCGGTGATGACCGGCATTTTCAAGACCGCGACGCAGGGATCCGTCGTCGTTCGACCCATGGGGCTCGAAGGCGACGAGCAGGCCGACCTCTCGGTTCACGGCGGCTTGGCCAAGGCGATCTACGCCTACCCTTCGGAGCACTATCCGTTCTGGCAATCAGTGCGCGCACAAGCCAAGGTGTCGGCGTGGGACGAACTGCTGCAATCCGGCGCTCTTGGAGAAAACCTCACGATCTCCGGACTCGTCGAGAGCGATGCATTCATCGGCGACGTGCTGCGCTTTTCCGGTTGCGAACTCGCGATCAGCGGGCCGCGATTTCCATGCTTCAAGTTCAACGCCGCGATGGGCTTCAATCAAGCGGTCAGGCTGATGGCCCAAAGCGCATGGTGCGGCTTCTACCTTGCCGTGCGCATTCCCGGCACGCTGCGGGCCGGAGAGTCATTCGAGCTGATTCCCGGCCCGCGCGACGTGGGCATTCAAGAGTTGTTCCGCTCCAAGTTGGACCGCGCGAAGCGGTCGTAGAGTGGGTCATGCGAAGCGTGCCCACCCGAGGCACGTGAACCATAGTCGAACTCGGCGTGGCTGGGTCAAGGAGAAGGCGATTACATTCCCACCATGCTCGCCTACAGACATGCCTTCCACGCGGGCAACCACGCCGATGTGCTCAAGCACACCGTTCTGGCGCTGGTGCTGCGCTACATGAACCAGAAAGACAAGCCCTACCGGCTGGTCGACACGCACGCCGGCGCCGGCGGCTATTCGCTCGAGGGCCGCTACGCACAGAAGAAGGGCGAGTTCGAGCAAGGCATCGGACGCCTGTGGGACCGCAACGACTTGCCCGAAGCCGTGGCCGATTACGTGTCCATGGTCCGCACCTTCAACCCTGGCGGTCGCCTGGAGCAATACCCGGGCTCACCCGCCTTTGCGCAAATGCTGCTGCGCGCGCAGGACCAGTTGCGGCTCTTCGAGCTGCACCCGACCGACTACCGCATCCTCGAGTCCTACCTCGGTCAGGTGAAGGGCGCGGAGGTGAAGAATGCCGACGGCTTCGAGGGCCTGAAGAGTGTCATCCCACCGACGTCGCGCCGCGGCGTGGTGTTGATCGACCCGAGCTACGAAGGCCACGGCGACTACGCCCGCGTCATCGCAACCCTGCGTGACGGACTCACCCGCTTCGCCGAGGGCGTGTACATGGTCTGGTATCCGCAAGTGCAGAAGGTCGAGGCGGCAGAGCTGCCTCGGCGATTGGAAGCACTCGCTCCCAAGGGCTGGCTGCACGCTCGGCTCACGGTGCAAGTGCCCGACAGCCAAGGCTTTGGCCTCGCGGGCAGCGGCGTGTTCATACTGAACCCTCCCTACACTCTGCATGACGAACTTCTGAAGGTGCTGCCGTACTTGGTCGACGTGCTCGGCCAATACGACGAGGCCGAATACCTGCTCGAGCAACGCACATCCTGATTGCACTTCTTACGTAAAGTGTCACTCCACCACGCGGCGCGCTTCTTGCTGCTATAGCAGCATGTGGCCACCGCAAAGCATTTGGGCAAGAGCCTCCTTCATCGCAGGCATGGTCGGCATCGCGGGACTGTTCAGTGGTTGCGCGGCGACATCCGTGATGTCCTTCGCATATGAACAGGCACACCCGAACGAATGCGTCAGCGCAGGATGCGCAGCAAGGGCCATCCTGGTTTACGCCGTGGACAAGGCCACCGAGGGCGACCCGACGCCTTGCTACAAGCTGAATTCTGTTGAACGGGCATTGAATGCGCGCTGCGGCGAGTATCAACCTGGCAGCTTGTTGACAAAAGATGTCACCGCCTCGGGTTTACCCAAGTGCCCACTGATCCTCGCGACCCGCGACCCGCAGCTGTGGCCGATGCTGCCCGAGTTGCTGTCCAAGGGCGCCACGCCCGAGGCTTGCGATCAGCCGCCGCTGATCGCCTTGGCACAAGCCTCGCCCTGCCCCGATTTCGCCGCGGCGTCGTCCAAATCGCTAGACTCCTTGCGCCGGCTTGCCGTGGCCGACGCCCGCACCATCCATCATGACGTGGTGCGCATGCTGAGCTGCCCTGCCGCACGAAACGTTGGCCTCAATACTGTGCTCGACGCATGGCTCGCGCAGGGTCTGCTTCCTTCGCGCGGCCTGACTTTCAGCCCCCTGTCCGCGGTGCACCCGGACTACCTCGCATCGGACTTTGCCCGATCGCTCGAAGCGCAAGGGCACACCGCCCGTGCCGGACTCGGCGCTTACGACGGCCAGCTTCCTTCCGGCTTTGACGTGGCATTGCACGATGGCAATCGGGCAGCGCTCGACTGGTGGCTGGACCGTGTCCCCAGCCTCGTCAACAGCGTGCCACCGCGTCAGGCCAATCAACTGCCGTGGATTCCGCTGGCTCGCGTCCTGACGCCGACCTATCTCGCGAAGCCTGAGCAACAAGCCAAACTGGTGGCCTATCTGATGTCGCGTGGTGCCGACCCGTGGAAGTCGCTGCCGCACGATCCGGGTCACACGGTGATGAGCTACGCGAAGCAGATGAACAGTCCTTCGCTTTCAATGCTCGAATCGCCGCAGGTTGCGGCGTCTCCCTCGGCGGCCAGGGTGAACGCCGCTGCCGCGGGAGCAGGCGGCGCGGCAGCCATCGCAGCGCCGTAAGACTCAGGCATCTCCCTCAGCGACTATTTCGCTGTCGGCTGACTGTGTGCCTGCTTGAGATTGTTCATCCAGTCCGTCCAGTCCATCGGCCCCGTCTCGTAGCGCTTCTTCAGGTTGCCAAGCACGTAACCCCAGGCGCGGTCGAAATAGGCATAGGCCCTGTCCCATTCACCACCATCGCCCCAACCGAGGTGCGTGAGCGTGACCTTGGTGGACTTGCCGTCGATATCCACCAACCTCACGATGACGAAGGTGCGTTGCTGACGCGCCTCCGGCAGCGACGGCGGCGCGTTCCAGTCGAAGCTCAACATCTTCATCGGCTGCAAGGCCATGTAGCGCATGTCGTCGGCGCCCTTCATGCCGGACTCGGCCAGCGGATCCATGTGGATGTGGAAGGCACCGCCCACGCGAGGATCGATCTCGGCCTGCGGCGAGAAGAAGGCCTCGATGCCGGCCCTGGTGGTCCAGCTTTGCCACACTGCGGCCACGGGCGCCGCGACAACGACTTCTTTTTCAATGGCGCGCTCTGCGCCGAAAGACGAGACAGATAGGCACATCAATAGCAAGCAGATCAGCTTGTGCATCAAAACTCCTGAACAGATTGGGAGGCAAACTACCATCGCGCCCATGGACGCTCCAGCCACATTGTCGACCGGCCCGCTGGCCGGACTCCGGGTGATCGAACTGGGCCAGCTCATCGCCGGCCCCTTCGCCGCCAAGACGCTCGCCGACTTCGGCGCCGAGGTCATCAAGATCGAGCCGCCGCGAGGCGGCGATCCGCTTCGCCAATGGCGCTTGCTGCACGAAGGCACGAGCGTGTGGTGGCAGGTGCAGTCGCGCAACAAGAAGAGCGTGTCGCTCGATCTGCGACAGCAAGAAGCACGCGACATCGTGCGTCAGCTGATCGATGAAGCCGATGTGCTGATCGAGAATTTCAAACCCGGCGTGATGGAAGGCTGGGGCCTGTCATACGAGGAGCTCAGCCGCACGAATCCGAGGCTGGTCATGCTGCGCATCAGTGGCTATGGGCAGACGGGCCCGTACAAGGATCGGCCGGGTTTCGGTGTCGTGGCAGAGGCGATGGGCGGGCTTCGCCACCTGACCGCGGAGCCTGGTCGCGTTCCGGTTCGCGTGGGGGTGAGCATTGGCGACACGCTTGCATCTCTGCATGGCGTGATCGGCGTGTTGATGGCGTTGCACCATCGTGCGCAATCGGGGTGCGGACAGGTGATCGACGTGGCCTTGTACGAGGCCGTCTTCAACTGCATGGAAAGCCTGCTGCCGGAGTACAGCGCCTTCGGTGCCGTGCGTGAGCCCGCTGGCTCGGCGCTGCCGGGCATCGCCCCGAGCAATGCCTATGCATGTGCCGACGGCTGGGTGCTGGTGGCGGGCAATGGCGACTCCATCTTCAAGCGCCTGATGACCGTGATCGGACGCAGCGATTTCGCCAACGATCCAGCCCTCGCCGGCAATGCGGGCCGCGTGGCACGGGTCGCTGATATCGACGCCGCGATTGGCGCCTTCACGATCGATCGCACGGTCGTCGACGTGCTCTCGGCGTTGAACGCGGCACAGGTGCCCGCAGGCCGCATCTACACCGCGCGCGACATTGCCGAAGACCCCCACTATCGCGCCCGAAACATGATCGAAGAGGTAACCACATCGGATGGTCTGCGTGTCGAGGTACCGGGCATCGTGCCCAAATTGAGCGCGACACCCGGGCGCATCTCGCGGCGCGCCCCAACGATTGGCGAGGACACAGATTCGGTACTTCGGGAGATCGGCGTGACGCCCGAGCAACTGTCAGCGTTGCGCGAGCGCGGCATTGTGTGAATTGGTGAATTCGCAGGCACTCATGAGGATTTCCGATGCAAACTCTCCGCGTCCAAGGGGAGTCCGGCTACCCACTTGGAAAGAGCCCGCCATGCAGCATTCAATGTTCCGTTGCGCTATCGGCTTCGTCATCGGCCTCGCGGCCACCACCGCAAGTGCCATCAACGTCAAGGTTCGAGGAACCTACGACCCGTGGCTCGCGGGCATGCCGTTCGGCAGCCACGCCTCCATCGACGATTCAGCTCCCAACGAATCGCCGGTGCTCGTGCCGCGCCTCCATTTCTCACGCGGTGGCTACGTCACCTTCTCTGGCGTGACCGGTGACACATCAAACACGCCGCAATGCTGCTTGTCTGCCGAAGGCGGCATGATGATCAGCCACCTGAGCGGCGCGGAGAACGGCATTGGCAACGCGATCGCACCGCTGGGCACACTGATGGGCGTCTTCCTTGACGACCGCCGGCCAGATTCTTTCCGCGCTCCCGGCGCACTCGACTTCTCGGGTGCAGGCGCCCTTGATTTCAAGAGGCTGTCCCCCCGCCTCAAGCAAGTGTTCTTTATCGGCGACGGTCTGGCCGCCGGCACGCTGCAACGCTTCTACGTGCCCAACGGAGCCACGCGCCTCTTCCTTGGCACCATGGACGGCTATGAGTGGAACAACAATTCCGGCGCATTCAATCTCAAGGTGAAGGTGAACTACTTATCGGAGCAAATGGCCAACACATCGGCAGTTCCCGAACCCGAGACCTACGCGCTGATGTTGACGGGCCTCGCAATGACGGGCTTCGCAGCAACGCGCCGCAGGCAGTGAGCCTGTGCATTGACGGATATTTCAATCAAGCCTTCGAAGAGCCGGCATGGCCGGCTTTTTTCCTTTGCTCTACTGCATGACCAATGGTCGGCAATGTCGCTCCTGGATACGAATTTCGCAAGGACTTGAAAAGGACTGCAATGGGCCTTAGTTTTGGTGAAGCCGGCACCTCGCAAAGCACTGTGAAATTCCTACACGGTCTGCGTTGCGCCCGCATTCAAAGCTGCCGTCAATCCGTGAAAGGAGCGCACTATGGTTTCGTCACTCTTGCGATTCCCCGGCGATGTATTCGCCGATTTCGATGAGTTGCACCGGCAACTCGACCGGGTGCTCGGCACCCGCAACGCGAGTTCGAGTATTCGCGCTGTGCAGCGCGGATCCTTCCCCGCTGTCAACATCGGCGTGACACCTGAAGCGGTGGAGATCTTCGCCTTCGCACCGGGCATCGATCCGTCCAAGCTCGACGTCACCGTCGACAAGGGTCTGTTGACCATCAGCGGCGAGCGGTCCGGTTACGCGGCCGAAGCGGGCGCCAAAGTCAACGTCTATGCAAGCGAGCGCAGCGATGGCGCATTCCGCCGCGTCGTGAGCCTGCCCGAAGACGCCAACCCGGACCGCGTGAACGCGACCTACCGCAACGGCATCCTGCGCATCCAGGTGCAAAAGCGCGAAGCATCCCGCCCGCGCCGCATTGAAGTCAAAGACGCGCGCTGATCGAAAGGAGAAACAAGCCATGAGCAATGCACAAGCACTGACCAAACGCGATTCCGCTCGCGGTGAAGCGGCTCGCCGCGACCAGGAGATCGAGGCGCCAGCGTTGATTCCACTGGTCGACATCTCGGAAGATGATTCGGGCATCACGCTCATCGCCGACCTGCCCGGCGCGAGTCGCGAGACGCTATCGCTCGACGTCCACGGCGACACCTTGACCATCGAGGCGCCGATTGCGCTCGAAGAATCTGACGAGCTGAAAGCCGTGTACGCTGAGGTACGTTCCGGCCGCTATCGCCGCAGCTTCACGCTGAGCCGCGAGCTCGACAGCAGCCACATCGACGCCACGCTGAAAGACGGCGTGCTGACCCTGCGACTGCCCAAGCTCGAACAGGCCAAGCCGCGCCGCATCGAAGTGCGGCCCGCATGATGTTCCCGATTAGCTAGGGCGCAACTCGGAACAACTGCACCGCCCCCGTTCGGGCTGACCCTTCGACAAGCTCAGGACAGGATACGCCTCACGGCGTATCGAACGCCTCCTCCCGCGGTCGCAGCCCGAACGGATTACTCTGATTCCCTACGCGCTTGTGTTTCGCTGAAATCGCGGAACGCGGCCACAAGCGCACGCCGACCACGAGCATGTAGGCCAATACCAATACCTACGCGCTCAGGTCTCGCTTGAGATCGCGGAATGCAGCGAACAGCCACGACCGCATGCCGACCACGAGCGTGTAGGGCCGACGTTGTGACGCCTGCAGCTTCTGGTCGGCCAGATGCTGCTGCGCAAAGTCCTGGCCCACGCGCTGCAGCCGCTCGACAAAGGCTGAGGCTTGGCTGGGACTGATCTGTCCGTACACCAGGGTGAGCAATTCACCTTCTCCATCGAACCCGCCGCTGTAATAGTCATTGACGACGTGCTTTCGAAAGTACTCCATCACGGGGCCGTGCGGCCGCCAACGAAAGCCTTTGGCCACCTTCAATCGATAGCGATTGAGCGGCCGCAACTCAATGATGCCCAGTCGATCAAGTGCGACGAGGTACGCCACGCATTCGGCCTCGCTGAAGGTGTAAGTCGAGATCATCTGCTCGAAGGTCCAGTGGCTCAGGCAGCAGATGGCCAGCAGCAAGAGCTTCTTGTCGGCCACCACCGCCTTTTCCTGCTCGATGCTCATCTCGTGGCTCAAGGGCTGCGCATCTGCCACCTTGCGGGCGAGTTCCGCGAAATCCATCTTCAGCACGCGCAGCACGTCGTCAATGCGTGAGAGCGGCATGTCAGCCTTTGAGAAGACGCGCTTGATGCTCGACTCCGACATGTCGAGGTGCCGCGCCAGGTCGGCATAGGTGACGCCGGCAGCCTTCAGTTCGGCCTTCAAGGCAGCGACGAGGTCTTGGGTGGTGCTCATCGGATTCCCCAGAAAGTATCGCGACATGGTACTGGTGATGGAACCCAACGCGACCCTCCCAGGTGTGATTGATACCTACGCGTCGCCCCGCAATGATCGCGGCATGTCCAACCACCCTTTCCAACCATGAATTCCCCTGCGATCCGTAAAGACACCAAGGCCTGGAAGGCCCAGGTCTGGATTTCGTTCGCCGCCGCCGCCACGTTATGCGGCATCGGCCTGGCCTACCTGCCGGGACGCGACTTAGATCGTGCGTTCATGGTCATGGGTTACGTGTTCTGCATGTCCACCGCATTTGCGCTCGCGAAGTTCGTTCGAGACAACGAAGTGCGCAAGACCGACACGCCGATGTGGAGCCTCGTGGTCTGGGGCGGCTTCGCACTCGCGATGTCGCTGACCGGCTGGGGCCTGTACCGGATGGAAATCAATCCGACCTACAAGGCCTATCTCGGCGTGTGCTGGCTGTACCTGATTTCCTCGGTGTTCACGCTCGCGAAGACGCTGCGCGATGCCCACGAAGTTCTGCTGGCCGAAGCCCGCCGCGAAGGCATGGCGATGCGCTCAGGCCGTGACGGCGAATGACTGGAGAAGCTCACATGAAACGATTTCTTCATGCAGCCATCTCGGCGGCAATATTCGCCTCGAGCGCGGGACAAGCCAGCGCGCATCCGTCCAATGCATCGGATGCAAGCGCGCTGTCGATGTTGCCGATCGCTGTGTCGGTCGCTGCGCCGGTGATGCTTCTTTCTGCAGGCGCGACGCTGACCGTCGTCGCGGTCGAAGCCACCAGCGCAGGCACGGTGTGGGTCCTGGAACGTGCGTCCGACGGCGCGCGCGCAAGCATCACGCTGAGCGGCCAAGCGGCGACCGGCCTGTCGATCGCAGCAGGCACCGCTGTCGTCGTGACGGCGTTCAGCGCTGGCTGGGTCTTGTCCGAAGCGGGCAAGGCCATCGCCTACATCCCGAACGCGATCGGGCAATCCTTGCTTTACAACGAGCGGATCACGCGATGAGCGCGAATCTCCTGCGCCTGGCCGTTGCGGCCCTCGCGCTGACGATGGTGGCGAGCGCCCATGCCGGCAGGTCTTGCGAACAGAAGCGCCCCGACGCCGCAACAGTCATGCGCGCGATGACGCTCGCCGAGCACGTGTCGCAGCAACTCGACGCCACCGGCGCACAGGTCGTTGTGCTCGCGCGCATGGGCCAGGACCTGGGCAAGTACGGCCAGCGTTACTCCCACATGGGACTCGCCTACCGCGAAGGCAACACCTGGCGCGTCGCGCACAAGCTCAACCAATGCGGCACCGCGCAGGCGGCGGTCTATCGGCAAGGGCTGGGGGAATTCTTCCTCGACGACCTCTTCGACTACCAAGCCGGCGTCGCATTGTTGACCCCTGAGGTTCAGGCCAAGCTCTTGCCTGCGCTGCGCGACAACCGCAAACTGGCACAACTCCATACGAGTGCATACAGCATGGTCGCCTATCCCTGGGCCCAGACCTACCAGCAGTCCAACCAATGGGCGCTGGAGACTCTCGCCATGACGCAAGACCCCGGCGCGACACGACGCGACACCGCGCAGGCCTGGCTTCGCATGCAGGGCTATCAGCCCACCACCTTGCACCTGTCCGCCTTCACGCGGCTGGGCGCGCGCATGACAGCAGCGAATGTGACCTTTGACGATCATCCCAACGAGAAGCGATTCACCGATCGCATCGAGACAGTGACGGTCGATTCTGCCTTCGCCTGGCTGCAGCGCAGTGGCATGAGCCCGGCCATTCTGGCCATTCGCTGAAGGACGCATCGCGATGAAGATGAACCGTCGACATGCCCTCGGATGCTGCGCGGCTTTGGGTGCTGGGCTCTTTACGAGCTTGGCTCCGCGTGCAATGAGCTTTCGAGAAGGTCTGAGCAACCCGTGCCTGGCCGCGATGCCACCGGAGCTCGCACACCACGACATGGTGCTGCAGGCCTTCGAAGACATCGATGCGAACAAGCTTTGGGACGTCCATGCCCACCTGCTCGGCACGGGAGATTCAGGCTCGGGCTGCACGGTGAATTCGCGCATGCACGAATGGTGGCATCCGAGCGACGTGGTACGACGCAAGGCCATCATGAATGCAGCCTGCGTGGCGAGCGATGCCGTCTCTGTTGATCGTGCCTACCTGCAGCGTTTAAAGCTGCTGGCCAGCGATTTCCCCGAGGGGGCGCGCTGGTTGCTCTTCGCATTCGACCATGCGCATGACGACGCGGGGCAGCGCCGCACCGATTGGACGACCTTCCATGTGCCCAATGAGTACGCCGCCCAGATTGCCACGCAACATGCCGAGCGCTTCGCCTGGGTCGCTTCGATCCACCCGTATCGCGACGATGCCCTGCGGCGCCTTGACGAAGCGATCGGCCAAGGCGCAGTGGCGATGAAATGGTTGCCGAGCGCCATGAACATCGACATGCGGCACGCGAAGTGCCGCCCGTTCTATGACCGGCTCGCGCAAAGCGGAATGCCTTTGATCGTTCACTGCGGCGAAGAGAAAGCCGTGCCCGGCGCCGGCCGCGACGACCTCGGCAACCCTTTGATGGTTCGCCTTCCTCTCCAAGCCGGTGTACGCGTGGTGATGGCCCACGCGGCATCACTGGGCCACGCCCGTGACGTCGACAGGCCTTCGCAACCGCAGGTGGCGGCTTTCGACCTGTGGGCACGCCTGATGGACGAGCCCGAATGGCGAACGCGCCTGCATGCCGACATTTCTGCCGTGTTCCAGGCCAACCGCACACCGCAGGTGCGGCGCGCCATCGTGCAGCGGGACGAATGGCACCCTCGCCTCCTGCACGGGTCGGACTATCCGCTTCCAGGCGCCATGCCCCTGTATGCCCCTGACAAGCTCGCGGCGGAAGGCTTGATCGACACAGGCGATGTCGAGGTGCTTCGGCGAATTCGCATGCACAACCCCTTGCTGTTCGACTTCGTGCTGAAGCGCAGGGTCCGGGTCGGTGATGCACGGATTTCCAGGAACGTCTTCGAGACGAGAGGAATGTTCGCGCCGACCTGAGAATTGGGGAAGTCATTCCGAGCCAAATCCCATCACACCGCAGGTTCTCGCTTGCGGCTACATTGCCCGTCAATCAGCCCTGCTCCCAGGAGGAAACCTTGTCGTCCCCTCACGATCACCCGAATCAGTTCGCACTCCTGGGCCAGCGACGATTTGCGCCCTTCTTCTGGACGCAATTCCTCGGCGCAGGCAACGACAACCTATTCAAGTTCGCGTTCACGGTACTCGTGACATATCAGCTCCAGCTCGAATGGCTGTCGCCGAAGATGGCCGGTCTCGTGATCGGCGCATTGTTCATCCTGCCGTTCCTGCTGTTCTCCGCGACAAGCGGGCAGCTCACCGACAAGTACGACAAGACGCGCGTGATCCAGCTCGTGAAATCGCTGGAGATCGCGATCATGGTTCTGGCCGCCTGGGGCTTCTGGGTCGTGAACGTGCATGTACTGCTCGCCTGCGTATTCCTGATGGGCCTGCACTCGACGCTCTTCGGTCCGGTCAAGTTCGCATATTTGCCGCAGCACCTCAACGAGCGCGAGCTGACCGGCGGCAACGGCATGGTCGAGATGGGCACCTTCGTCGCCATCCTCTTGGGACAGGTGGCGGGCGGGCTGCTTGTCGCCATCCCGGAGGTGGGCCGGCACTATGTGGCATTCGCCTGCATCGCGATGGCGCTGCTCGGGCGAACGACCGCTCAATTCGTGCCGTCATCGCCGTCCACCGACCCGAACCTGAAGATCAACTGGAATCCCGTCACAGAGACGTTCAGCAATCTGAAGCTCGCGCACGAGAACATCGTCGTGTTCCGTTCTCTGCTGGGCATCTCGTGGATGTGGTTCTTCGGCGCGGTGTTCCTGTCGCAGCTCCCGTCCTTTGCGAAGGAAGTGCTGAACGGCAACGAGCAAGTCGCATCGCTCTTGCTGGTGGTGTTCTCGGTAGGCATCGGCATCGGCTCGCTGCTGTGCGAGGTGCTGTCGAAGCGGCACGTGGAAATCGGTCTCGTGCCGCTGGGCGCCATCGGCATGAGCGTGTTTTCCATCGACTTGTATTTCGCATCGCGAGGGCTGCCACCAGCGTCGGGGCTGTCGATCGGCGAGTTCATTCACCAAGCGGCACATTGGCGCGTGATGGCGGACCTGGCATTGCTCTCGCTCTTCGCGGGGCTTTACAGCGTGCCGATGTACGCGCTGATCCAGCTTCGCTCGCAGCCCAGCCATCGAGCTCGCATCATCGCTGCCAACAACATCCTCAACGCCTTGTTCATGATCGTGAGCGCCGTCGGTGTGGGCATGCTGTTGAAGATGGGCCTCACGATTCCACAGGTGTTTCTCGTCACCGGATTGCTCAACGCGGTGGTGGCGTTCTACATCTTCATGCTGGTACCCGAATACCTGCTGCGCTTCATTGCCTTCATCGCGACGCGCATCGTGTATCGATTCAAGGTGATCGACGACGAGCACATCCCGACGCAGGGCGCGGCGATTCTCGTGTGCAACCACGTGAGCTTCGTCGATGCGGTGCTCTTGATGGCAGCGAGCCCGCGGCCAATCCGCTTCATCATGGATCACCGCATCTTCCGGATCCCCGTGCTGGGAGCGATGTTCAGGCTTGCAAAGGCAATCCCCATCGCGCCGCAGCGCGAAGACCCTGCGGTGTACGAGCAAGCCTTCACAAGGGCACGCGCGGTACTGGCAGATGGCGAGTTGCTGTGCATCTTCCCCGAGGGTGCGCTGACCCGCGACGGCCAGTTGGGTGAGTTCAAGGGCGGTGTGATGAAGGTACTCGAGACGCACCCCGTTCCCGTGGTGCCGATGGCCTTGCGCAACCTGTGGGGCTCATATTTTTCGCGTGTGGATGGCGCGGCGATGACGAAGCCTTTTCGACGCGGCGTTTTCAGCCGCGTCGAGCTTGCGGTGAGTGAAGCCCTGCCGCCCGAGAAAGTGACGCCGTCGAAGCTGCGTGAACGCGTGGCGGAGTTGCTCGGGTCGGCGCAGGGACAGCCGAGGCAGGCGGCGGCGTGACGGTCGTTCGCATCTTGCTGGTGCTGCTGCTCGGCTTGTTCATGGCGGGTTTTGGGCTGTGCGCCGCCATGACCTGTTACTTCGCCATCATGGACAAGGCGTTCGCATGGCTCGGTTTAGCGGCTCTCCTGGCCGCCCTGACGGTTGCTTGCTTCTTCGGCATCCGAGCCCTGCTGCGCGCCAACTCCAAAGAGGAATGATCTCCGACATCCACTGGGCCGCACCGGTGCACGCGGCCTTCGAGTTCGCCGGCATCGGCATCGGCGCGGCCATGTACCGGCGCGCGCGTCGAATCGACGGGCAGGGTTCGATCATGGCGCCGAGCGGGTTTGCCGTGTTGGTCGGATTGCTGCTGGGCGCCGGCATCGGCAACAAGCTCGTGTTCCTGATCGAGCGGCCTGACGTGGTGGCGCAATGGTTGTCCGGGCATTGGATCGCGCCGGGCCAATCCATCGTCGGCGGGCTGCTGGGTGGACTGATCGGCGTGGAATTCGCCAAGGCCGCCACGCATCAGAAGCGATCGACGGGCGATCTGATGGTGCTGCCGATCGCCACCGGCATCGTGATCGGGCGCATCGGCTGCTTTCTGGCCGGCCTGTACGACGACACCTACGGCGTGGTCACGGCCTTGCCGTGGGGCGTGGACTTCGGGGATGGGCTGAACCGCCATCCGACGCAGCTTTACGAGATGCTGTTCGTCTGCGCGTGGGCGGCGCTTCTATTGCGCCAACGCAAGCGATGGCAACCTGCTCCCGGCCTGATGTTCAAGCTATTCCTGAGCGGCTATCTCGTCTGGCGCCTGGGCGTTGAAGGCATCAAGCCGGTTCTCGTCATCTATCCACTGGGCCTGAGCGGCATCCAGTGGGTCTGCATTGCAAGCCTCTTGCTGTATTTGCCCTGGGTCGTTCATTCCATCCATTTCGCCAAAGGGAGGGCGATGCCATGCAAGGATGTGCATTGATTGCGCTACTGATTTTCCTGGCGCCATTTGCCTTCTGTGCCAGCGTCACGCACGACAGTTCGGTGATGCTCGTCCCGGCAGTGCTGCTTGCTCCCTTTGTTCTGCTGGCATTGCTCGCCCACGTCATCAGCAAGAAGCGGGCCGCACGGGAAGGTGAAAACACCAAGGAGTCCGCGGACACTGTCCCCGACACCGCCCCTCTACACCGCGGCCTTGATGCCCGTGTGCGGGGGCTGCGGGACCTGCACACGAACGAACCGAAGGACGGAGATGACAATCCCCCGTAAGTCCCGCCCCTACCTCTTCTACGACACCACGCAGTCAGTCTGCACGACCTGCCTGCGCCAGATCGAAGCCAAGATCGTCTTCAAGGACGACCGTGTATTCATGGACAAATGGTGCCCCGCCCACGGCGCGCAGCGCGTGCTCCTGAGCGACGACGTCGACTACTACCGGCTCTGCCGCGAGGTGTTCGTAAAGCATCCCGAGATGCCGCAGCGCTTCGCGACACCGATGAAACACGGCTGCCCTTATGACTGCGGCCTTTGCCCCGATCACATGCAGCACGCCTGCCTGAGCGTGGTCGAGATCACTGATCACTGCAACCTGCGCTGCCCAACCTGTTATGCCTCGTCAGGCCCGGAGCGGCTGACGCATCGGTCGCTCGCCGAAGTGGAGGCAATGCTCGACGCGGTGATTGCGAGCGAAGGCGAGGCCGACGTGGTGCAGATTTCCGGCGGCGAGCCGACCTTGCATCCGCAGTTCTTCGAGATCATGGAAGCGGCCCGGTCGCGGCACCTGATGCTCAACACAAACGGCATCCGCATCGCACAGGATGCCGCCTTTGCCGAGCGGCTGGCAAGCTTGCGAACCGGGTTCGAGGTCTACCTGCAGTTCGACTCGTTGCGACGGGAGGCCTTGCTCGATTTGCGCGGCGCAGACCTCCGGCGCATTCGCGACGACGCACTCGCGAGACTGAACGCACTCGACATCTCCACCACGCTCGTCATGACCGTCAAGCGTGGCGTCAACGACGACGAAATTGGCGACGTGATCCGCTTCGCCGCCTCGCAGCCCTGCGTTCGCGGCGTGACTTTGCAACCGGTGCAAGACACCGGACGCGTCGAAGCGTACGACGAGCAGAAGCATCGCCTCACGGTCAGCGGTCTGCGCCGCCGTATCGCCGAGCAATCGGGCCTTTTCACGCTGGACGACGTCGTGCCCGTGCCCTGCAACCCGGACACACTGGCCATGGCCTACGCGATCCGCACGCGCGACGGACTCCAGCCGCTTACACGTTTCCTTGACCCGAAAACGCTCGTTGAGGGTGCCGGAAACACCATCGTCTTTGAACGCGATCCAAGCCTCAAGGACCACGTGTTCAAGCTCTTCTCGACCAACCATTCACCGGAATCGGGCGCGAGCTGCATGAGCGAGCTGATGTGCTGCCTCCCGCAGATCGCGGCACCCGCGGAACTAAGCTACCGAAGCGTCTTCCGCGTCCTCATCGTGCAGTTCATGGACGCACTGTCCCTGGACATCCGGGCGCTGAAGAAAAGCTGCATCCACATGGCTCGCCCGGATGGGCGACTGATTCCATTCGAGAGCTACAACATCTTTTATCGCGACGAGCGCGCCGGCATGCTCGATGCGCTGCGGGCCGAGCTCGATGTCTTTCACGCCGGCCGAGACGGCAAACACATCGTGGTGCCGCTGCATCCCGTCGAGTGAGAGGCTGCCTCTGAGGCGGCTGCCTCTTCTTCCCGGACAATGCCGTCCAAAGGAGATTTCCCGATGGCCTTGCCGCTGAGCCGCGGAGCGATCGTTCGCACCGCCCCTTTTGCGCTGTTCATGATCATGCTCTTCGCACGCGGCAACCTGCCCGACAACGCGCTACCCATCGATCCCCGCTGGATTTATGGCATGACTGTGTTGCTCGTGGGGGGGGTGATGGCCTGGCTCTGGCGCGAATACGGCGAGTTGTACCGGCAGAACCTTCCGACGCTCAAGGAAACGGCGCTTGCAATGGTCGTTGGCGTGGCAGTCTTCGTTGTGTGGATCAATCTCGACATGAAGCCTTTTCGCATCGGCATGGCGACGGCAACCTTCATCCCGCTCAACGAGCAAGGCCAACTTCAATGGCCGCTCATCATCGTGCGATGGATCGGCGCGGCGCTGCTCGTGCCGGTGATGGAAGAACTCTTCTGGCGATCCTTTCTCATGCGCTGGATCGACCGCCAGCAGTTCGAAACACTGCGGCCGCAACAGGTAACGATGAAAGCCATCGTCCTCTCCACCTTCGTCTTCACCCTTGCCCACACCCTCTGGCTCGCCGCCATCATCGCGGGTCTGGCCTACGCTTGGCTTTTCGTTCGCACGGGGAAGTTGTGGGTGCCGATCATTGCCCATGCAGTGACGAACGGGGTGCTCGGCCTGTGGGTGGTGAAGACAGGGAATTGGGGGTTTTGGTGACGTGGCTTCACGCTTGTAGACCGGAGCCGGCGAGGGATTAATATAACGAAAGTTATAACCATCGCCTCATTCAAATGGCTACGCTCAAAGTCACTCAAATTGGCAACTCGCTCGGCGTGATTCTTCCGAAAGAGCTTCTCGCGCGGCTCAAGATAGACAAGGGCGATGCGCTCTACATCACTGAGACACCGATGGGCGTCGCATTGACCCCGTATGACCCCAGTTTCGAACAGCAACTCGAACTCGGCCGCGAGTTCATGCGCGAGTATCGAGACACGTTTCGCGCACTCGCGAAATGAGCTGGTGCTGGGTCGACAAGCGGCTGCTCTTGTTGCTTCATGACGAGAGCTTGGCCGAGCATGGCGGTGCGACGGGCATGCGCGACGAGGGCCTGCTCGATTCGGCACTGGCCAAACCACTGAACCTGCTTGCCTACGGTGATCCGGACTTCGCGGACCTCGCGGCGGCATATGCTCTCGGACTTGCAAAGGGGCATGCATTCGTCGATGGCAACAAGCGTGCTGCGTTCCTCGCCGTCGGTCTGTTTCTCGCGCTCAACGGTCTTCGCCTCACCGCCTCGCAAGCAGACGCAACGCTCGCAATGCTGGCCCTGGCCGCGGGAGAAGTCACCCAGCCTCAGTATTCGGACTGGGTACGAAAGAACAGTGCGTCGCGCGGCCCGCAGACCGTCAATGAACCCCTCGCGACCTATCGCCCTTGAACCGCTTCACGAAACTGGTGAAGTCCCCGATGTCCAGCGCATCCCGCGCTTCTTTCATCAGGTTCAAGTAGTAGTGCAGGTTGTGGATGCTCGTGAGCATCGGGCCGAGCATTTCACCGCAGCGATCGAGATGGTGCAGGTAGGCGCGTGAGAAGCCCTTGCAGGTCATGCAGGTGCAGGTTTCGTCCACCGGGCGCTCGTCAGTCTTGTGCTTCGCGTTTCGCAGGCGCAGGTCGCCAAAGCGCGTGAAGAGGTGGCCATTGCGCGCGTTGCGCGTGGGCATGACGCAGTCGAACATGTCGACGCCCGCGGCCACGCCTTCGACCAGGTCTTCCGGCGTGCCCACGCCCATGAGGTAACGCGGCTTGTTCGCCGGCAACCGGTGCGGCGTGTGGGCGACGATGCGCTGCATCTCTTCCTTGGGCTCGCCCACGCTGACGCCGCCTACTGCGTAGCCCGGCAGATCGAGATCGACCAAGGTGGCCAGGGACTCTTCGCGCAGGTGTTCGAACATGCCGCCTTGCACGATGCCGAAGAGCGCGTTCGGGTTCTGCAGCTTGTTGAATTCATCGAGGCAGCGACGCGCCCAGCGCAGGCTCAACTCCATCGACACGCGGGCCTCGCGCTCTGTCGTGCGGTGGCCTTTTGTTTCGTAGGGCGTGCATTCATCGAACTGCATGACGATGTCGCTGTTGAGCACGTGCTGGATCTGCATGCTCGTCTCTGGCGTCAGAAAGAGCTTGTCGCCGTTGACCGGCGACGCGAACTTGACGCCCTCTTCGCTGATCTTGCGCATTTCGCCCAGGCTCCACACCTGGAAGCCGCCGCTGTCTGTGAGGATGGGCTTGTTCCAGCTCTCGAAGCGATGCAGGCCGTCGAATTGCTTGACGATGTCCATCCCCGGTCGCAACCAAAGGTGGAAGGTGTTGCCCAGGATGATCTGTGCCCCCATGGCCTCGAGCGACTGCGGCATCACGCCCTTGACGGTGCCATACGTGCCCACGGGCATGAAGATGGGCGTCTCGACGACCCCGTGGTTGAGGGTCATGCGACCGCGACGGGCGAGGCCTTCGGTCTTGAGCAATTCGAACTTCAGCATGGGGCGGATTGTCGCCGCAGGCCGGATGCCATTCGGGCTACGATGCGCGGCTTTCAGGCAAGAAGGAACAAGATGTCCATTCGCCGCTCGTTTGCGTTGACCGCGATCGCCGTCTCGATCTGGCTCGGCGCCTGCACGACAAAGCCTGTCGTCGCGCCCGAGGATGCAGCGGTCCAGCGCATCCAGAACGTCGTGGTGATCTTTGCGGAGAACCACAGCTTCGACAACCTCTACGGCATGTTCCCCGGTGCCGACGGCGTGTCCAACGCCACTGCGGCGCAGGCCACGCAGCTCGATCACGACGGCAAGCCGCTTCAAGAGTTGGTCGTCTTCAACGCCGGCAAGCCCGACGAGCGCTTTCCGCGCATGCCGAACAAGCCGTTTCGCATCGATGCGCCCCCCGTGAACCGTGCCATCGACCAGATCGTGCCGAGTCCCATCCACGCCTTCTTCCACAACCAGGAGCAGATCAACGGCGGCCAGAACAACATGTTCGCCGCGATGTCGCAAGTGGGCGGCTGGACCATGGGCTACTACGACGGATCGCAGTTCCGGCTGTGGCAATGGGCGAAGGAGTACACGCTGGCGGACCGCTTCTTCATGGGCGCGTTCGGCGGCTCCTATTTGAACCACCAGTACCTCATCTGCGCCTGCGCGCCGCGGCATGCGGATGCGCCGGCGACCATGCGCGCAGTGCTCGATGCAAACGGCAAGCTCACGAAGGTACCTGGCTCGCCTTCGGCGAACACCGCCGCAGTGCAGGTGGTGAGCCGCAGCGGCGGGCAGGTCACGTCGGACGGCTGGTCTGTGAACACCTCGCAGCCGTCCTTCCAGCCCAGTGGCATTCCGCCGGCGGATGGCGGTTCGCCCGACTTGGCCAACCCGATCGGCAGGGCGAGCAAGGACGTCCCCGTGCCACCGCAGACGGCACGCACCATCGGCGACACGATGTCGGCAAAGAGCGTGTCGTGGGCCTGGTACAGCGGTGGATGGAATGCCGCGAACGCCGAGGGGCGCCTGCCGGCGTCGGTGGTGCGCAAGGTCATCTACGCGTCGGACGAGGGCAGCCTCAATTTCCAGCCTCACCATCAGCCCTTCAACTACTACTCGCGATTTGCCCCCGGCACGAAGGCCCGAGCGGAGCATCTGAAGGACGGCGACGATTTCCTGCGCGACATGTCGGCGGGCACGCTGCCGGCCGTGTCGTTCTACAAACCGGCGGGCCGCTTCACGCAGCACCCGGCGTACACCGACATCAAGAGCGGCGACCAGCACATGGCCGATCTGCTCGACAAGCTGCGTGCGAGCCCGCAGTGGAAGAACATGCTGATTGTCGTCACCTACGACGAGAACGGCGGCTACTGGGACCATGTGCCGCCGCCATCGGGGCCGGGCTGGGGCGATCGGTTCGGGCCGGGAACGCGCGTACCGGCGCTGCTGATCGGACCGACCGTGAAGCGCGGATTTGTCGATCACACGAGCTACTACACCACCTCGATTGCCAAGTTCATCACCCGGCGCTTCGGGTTGGAGCCGCTGGCGGGGGTGAGAGAGAAGGCTGGGGATCTGAGTGGTGCGCTGCAGCCGTAGGATTAGGCTCGGAAAAGTTTCGCAGAGTTCTTCCCAGAGTCCGTTCGGGCTGAGGTATTGAAGCCCTCCACCGCGGGTTGAGGCTTCGATACCTCAGCCCGAACGGTGGTGGGTTGGGCGCGGGTTGGGCGCGGGTTGGGCGCGGGTTGGCGGCGC
>JAJKJU010000302.1 GCA_021153565.1 Rhizobacter sp. | reverse complement strand
GCTGAGAGTATTTCGATCATGCCCGCTCATCACGCCAAAAGACTCCTGCTCGTCGTTGCAAATGCTCGCCATAGCCCGGGCTATGGCTGTGCTTTGCGCCTGGATCAGGTGCCCTTTGACGCGCTGCTCGGACACGCTCGAAAAACTCTCAGCCTCTGAGAGCGGAAGTGTAGGCCAGACGTACCTCGATTTGGCGCGAAGTCTAAGGGTGAACCTGGACTCTGGCAACGCTCTGATGTCTTATATAAGACATCAGTCAACTTTGGTGGACGGCAGGCCGCCGGCTGTGCTGCAATCCGGGTATGGTTGCCTCGCCGCCCTCGTCGAATCCCGCTGCGCTCGCGCGCCAGGCCGATCTCGACGCGCCCGCGTTCAGCCCGCTGTACCAGCAGATCAAGACGCTCATCGTGCGCAGCCTGCAGGCAGCCGAATGGAAACCCGGCGAAGCCATTCCTAGCGAAATCGAGCTCGCGTCGCGCTTCAAGGTGAGCCAGGGAACGGTGCGCAAGGCCATCGATGAACTCGCCACTGAAAATCTGCTGGTGCGCCGGCAAGGCAAGGGCACTTTCGTCGCCACGCACGCCGAGCAGAATGTGCAGTTCCGATTCCTTCGCCTAACCCCCGACGGCGGCGACGCGGCAGGCGCGCAACGCCGCTTTATCGACTGCCGCCGGTTGCGCGCACCGTCGGACATTGCGCGCGCTTTAAACCTCAAGTCCGGTGATACGGTGGTGCAGGTGCGCCGCGTTCTGTCGTTTCGCGGCTCGCCCGTGGTCCTCGACGACATTTGGTTGCCGGGCCAGTTGTTCAAAGGGCTAACGGCAGAAAAGCTGAGCGAATACCGCGGGCCGATGTATGGTCTGTTCGAAACCGAATTCGGCGTGCGCATGATTCGCGCAGAAGAAAAGATTCGCGCCGTCGCTGCGGACGAAGCCGCGGCGCAGTTGCTGGGCATCGCGATGGGTGCGCCGCTCTTGAGCGTGGAGCGCCTGTCACTCACCTATGACGACAAGCCCGTGGAATTGCGCCGAGGCTTGTACAACACCGCGGCGCATCACTACAGGAATGAACTGAGCTGAACCTGACGAAAGTCAATTGCGGTTGACCACGAAACCGATCGCTGCATTGCAATAAAATCCGCGGGTTTCATCCGATTACAAGGCTGCTATGGCAGAGACAACGACAAGACAACGTCCTGGGACCATGCGTCTGACCGACGCAATCACCGGATACAAATACCCGCTAGCCGCAATCGTTTCCATCCTCCATCGGGGAAGCGGCATGTTGATGTTCTTCCTGCTTCCCTTCATCGTCTGGCTCTTCGACGCCAGTCTTACGTCCGAAATCACCTATAGCCGGTTCACCAGCGTGTTCATCGCCGGTGCATGGTTCCTCCCTGGCTGGTTCATCAAGCTCATTGCGCTCGCACTGATCTGGTCGTACTTGCACCATCTCATTGCCGGTCTGCGCCATCTGTGGATGGACGCGACCCATGCGGTCGGACTCGAGTTCGGCCGCCAGTCCGCCGTCTTCACCATCGGTGTCAGCGTGATCCTCACGATCGCGCTCGGCGTGAAGCTGTTCTTCTTCTGAGCGACGACCATGGCTGAAAAAAACTACGGTTCCCAACGCGTCGTCGTCGGCGCCCACTACGGCCTGCGTGACTGGCTCTCGCAACGCATCACGGCCGCACTGATGGCCCTGTTCACGCTGGTGCTGATCGTGCAGGTGCTGCTGCCGTCCTATGCCAGAGACAACAACGGCGAACGTCTGAAAGATGCCGCCGGCAACTACATCCAGATCGTCGGTTACGACAAGTGGGCGGGCATCTTCAACCCGCAGTGGATGCGGGTTCTGACGCTCGTGATCATCGTGGCCCTCGGCTACCACGCCTGGGTCGGCATGCGCGACGTGTGGATGGACTATGTGAAGCCGGTCGGTGCGCGCCTGCTGCTGCAGGTATTCACCATCGTATGGCTCGTCGGCTGTGCCGGCTGGGCAATTCAAGTTTTGTGGAGACTGTGAACGTGGCCGCTTCGATTTCAAAACGCAAGTTCGATGTGGTCATCGTCGGCGCCGGCGGCTCCGGCATGCGCGCCTCCCTGCAGCTCGCCCGGGCGGGCTTGAGCGTGGCGGTGCTCACCAAGGTCTTCCCGACCCGCTCGCATACCGTGGCTGCGCAAGGCGGCATCGGTGCCTCGCTCGGCAACATGAGCGAAGACAACTGGCACTACCACTTCTTCGACACCGTGAAGGGCTCCGACTGGCTCGGCGACCAGGACGCGATCGAATTCATGTGCCGTGAAGCGCCCAAGGTCGTGTACGAGCTCGAGCACTTCGGCATGCCCTTCGATCGCAACCCGGACGGCACGATCTACCAGCGTCCCTTCGGCGGCCACACGGCCAACTACGGCGAAAAGCCCGTGCAGCGCGCCTGCGCAGCAGCCGACCGCACTGGCCACGCGATGCTGCACACCCTGTACCAGCAAAACGTCAAGGCCCGCACGCAGTTCTTCGTCGAGTGGATGGCGCTGGACCTGATCCGTGATGCCGAAGGCGATTGTGTCGGCGTGACCGCGCTGGAAATGGAAACCGGCGACGTGCACATCCTTGAAGGCAAAACCGTGCTGCTCGCCACCGGCGGGGCAGGGCGTATCTTTGCTGCGTCGACCAACGCCTTCATCAACACGGGCGACGGCCTGGGCATGGCAGCGCGTGCCGGGATTCCACTCGAAGACATGGAGTTCTGGCAGTTCCACCCGACCGGCGTGGCCGGCGCGGGCGTGCTGCTCACCGAAGGGTGCCGCGGCGAAGGTGCGATCCTGCGCAACAGCAATGGCGAGCGCTTCATGGAGCGTTACGCACCGACCTTGAAAGATCTGGCGCCGCGAGACTTCGTGTCGCGCTGCATGGACCAGGAAATCAAGGAAGGCCGCGGCTGCGGGCCCAACAAGGACTACGTCGTGCTCGATATGACGCACCTGGGCGCCGAGACCATCATGAAGCGGTTGCCCTCAGTTTTCGAGATCGGCCACAACTTCGCCAACGTCGACATCACCAAGGAACCGATCCCGGTCGTGCCGACGATTCACTACCAGATGGGCGGGATTCCCACCAATATTCACGGCCAGGTGGTTGTGCCGAAGGGTGGCAATCCGAATGCCGTGATCAACGGCTTGTACGCCGTCGGTGAATGCGCTTGCGTGAGCGTGCACGGCGCGAACCGCCTTGGCACCAATTCGCTGCTCGACCTTCTGGTATTCGGCCGCGCGGCCGGCAACCATATCGTCGACACGGCGCTCAAAACCAAGTCACACAAGGAATTGCCGAAGGATGCGGCAGACTACACGCTCTCGCGTGTCGCGCGCCTCGACAACAGCACCAGCGGCGAGTACTCGCAGGACGTCGCCAACGACATCCGCAAGAGCATGCAAGCGCATGCCAGCGTGTTCCGCACGCAGGCCAAGATGGACGAAGGCGTCCAGCAGATCAAGGCGATTGCGGAGCGCGTGAAGAACATCCATCTCGCCGATAAGTCCAAGGTCTTCAACACGGCGCGCGTCGAAGCGTTCGAAGTCGACAACCTCATCGAAGTGGCCCTGGCTACGATGATCTCGGCTGCTGCACGCCACGAAAGCCGCGGCGCACATACGGTAGATGACTACGCCGACAGCCCGGAGTTTCCGAACGGCCGCAACGACAAGGTGTGGATGAAGCACACCTTGTGGTACCGCGACGGCAACCGTCTCGACTACAAGCCTGTGAACCTCCAGCCGCTGACGGTGGAGTCGATTCCTCCTAAGGTTCGTTCCTTCTGATCGTTGGGACACGAAAGATTCAAATGACCAAGCGCGTATTTCAGATCTACCGATACGACCCCGATACTGACGCCAAGCCGCGCATGCAGACCATCGAGGTCGATCTCGACGGCAGCGAACGCATGCTGCTCGATGCGCTGATGAAGCTGAAGGCTGTCGACCCGTCGCTGAGTTTCCGCCGTTCCTGCCGCGAAGGCGTTTGCGGTTCGGATGCGATGAACATCAACGGCAAGAACGGTCTGGCGTGCTTGACCAACATGCGCACGCTTCCGGGGGTCGTGGTACTGAAGCCGCTACCCGGCCTGCCCATCATCCGCGACCTGATCGTTGACATGACGCAGTTCTTCAAGCAGTACAACTCGATCAAGCCTTACCTGATCAACGACGAAATGCCGCCCGAGAAGGAGCGCTTGCAGTCGCCCGAAGAGCGCGATGAGTTGAACGGCCTGTACGAGTGCATCTTGTGCGCGAGCTGCTCGACGAGCTGCCCGAGCTTCTGGTGGAATCCGGACAAGTTCGTGGGGCCAGCCGGCTTGCTGCAGGCCTATCGCTTCATCGCGGACAGCCGCGACCAGGCCACGGGTGAACGTCTCGACAATCTCGAAGATCCGTACCGCCTGTTCCGCTGCCACACCATCATGAACTGCGTCGATGTCTGCCCCAAGGGACTGAACCCCACCAAGGCCATCGGCAAGATCAAGGAGTTGATGGTGCGCCGCGCGGTTTGACCGCGCAGCACCTGTTCAGCCTTCTGCCAGCCACCATGCAGACTCGCATTGACGAACGGGCTCTCTCCAAGCTGCGCTGGCGCTGCCGGCGCGGTTTGCTCGAGAACGACCTGTTCATCGAGCGATTCTTCGCGAGGCACGCTGACACCTTGACTGTCGAACAGGCAACCGGCGTCGAGGCCTTGATGGACCTCTCCGACAACGACCTTCTGGATTTGCTTCTCTGCCGCAAGGAGCTCGAAGGCGATATGGTGCGCCATGACGTGGCGCAGGTACTTCGAATGATGCGCGTGCCGCAGTAGAGTGCTCCAGATAGCACACCGAGACAAAAGCGAACTCTCTCCAAAATTTTGCAATAAGGAATGACCATGATCCCGTCAGATGTGAAAGCCACCCTCGCGTTCTCCGACGGCAGCCCCAGCATGGATTTGCCGATCTACAAAGGCTCCATCGGGCCGGACGTCATCGACATTCGCAAGCTGTATGCGCAAACCGGCAAGTTCACCTATGACCCGGGCTTTTTGTCGACCGCCGCCTGCCAGTCGAAGATCACCTACATCGACGGCGACAAGGGCGAACTGCTCTATCGCGGCTACCCCATCGAGCAACTCGCCACCAACTGCGACTTCCTCGAAACCTGCTACCTGCTGCTCAAGGGCGAACTCCCCGACGCGACGCAAAAGCAGGACTTCACCAAGCTCGTGACCAACCACACCATGGTCAATGAGCAGATGCAGTTCTTCCTGCGCGGGTTCCGCCGCGACGCGCACCCGATGGCGGTCATGACCGGCCTTGTGGGCGCCCTGTCGGCCTTCTATCACGACAGCACCGATATCAATAACCCGCAGCACCGCGACATCTCGGCGATCCGCCTGATCGCGAAGATGCCGACGCTGGTGGCGATGGCCTACAAGTACGGCATCGGCCAGCCCTTCATCTATCCGAAGAATGACCTGTCGTACTCTTCGAATTTCATGCGCATGATGTTCGCGACGCCGTGCGAGGAATACGTGCCCAACGACGTGCTGGTGCGCGCGATGGATCGCATCTTCATCCTGCATGCCGACCACGAGCAGAACGCGTCGACCTCGACGGTGCGCCTGTGCGGCTCGTCCGGCACCAACCCATTCGCGGCCATTGCGGCCGGCGTGGCCTGCCTGTGGGGTCCTGCACACGGTGGTGCCAACGAGGCGGCGCTGAACATGCTCGAAGACGTGCAGAAGATGGGCGGCGTCGAGAAGATCGGCGACTTCATCAAACAGGTGAAGGACAAGAACTCCAACGTCAAGCTGATGGGCTTTGGCCACCGGGTCTACAAGAACTACGACCCCCGCGCCAAGCTGATGCGCGAAACCTGCCACGAGGTGCTGGCAGCGTTGGGGAAGACCAACGACCCGATCCTGAAGCTCGCAATGGAGCTCGAGAAGATTGCGTTGGAAGACGAATACTTCGTCGCCCGCAAGCTCTACCCGAACGTCGACTTCTACTCCGGCATCGTGCAACGTGCGATTGGCATTCCGGTGTCGCTGTTCACGGCAATTTTCGCGCTCGCACGCACGGTCGGCTGGATCGCCCAGTTGAACGAAATGATCGGCGACCCCGAGTACAAGATTGGCCGTCCGCGCCAGCTCTACAACGGCGCACCCAAGCGCGATTTGGTGCCCATCGAAAGGCGTTGATTTGGGGTTTGCGCGAACAAGCCCCTGGCAGCGCGTCCAGGGGCCTTTTTTGAGTCCTCCACCAAGTGCTTGCATTTGACGGCTGCGCATCTATTAACGGGAAGCGCCAGGTGCGGATTCGGGTAAGTGCCTAAAATCGCAGGTTCACCTCAGTCACCGCCAAGAGACCATGGGCCGCACGCTGTACGACAAGATCTGGGACGAGCATGTCGTCCATACCGAAGAAGACGGGACCGCCGTCCTCTACATTGACCGCCACCTGGTCCATGAGGTGACGAGCCCGCAGGCCTTCGAAGGTCTGGATCTGGCCGGGCGCAAGGTCTGGCGCATCTCCGCCAACCTTGCCGTCAGCGACCACAACGTCCCCACCACCGACCGATCGCATGGCATTGCCGACCCCATCTCGCGGTTGCAGGTCGACACCCTCGATTCGAACTGCGACCGCTTCGGGATCACGCAGTTCAAGATGAACGACAAGCGCCAGGGCATCGTTCACGTGATCGGGCCGGAGCAGGGCGCCACGCTGCCGGGAATGACGGTGGTCTGCGGCGACTCGCACACCTCCACGCATGGCGCCTTCGGCGCATTGGCGCATGGCATTGGCACCAGCGAGGTCGAGCATGTGCTGGCGACGCAGACACTGCTCGCCAAGAAGGCCAAGAACATGCTGGTGCGTGTCGAGGGTCAGGTGCCGCGCGGCTGCGGCGCGAAAGACATCGTGTTGGCTGTCATCGGCAAGATCGGCACCGCCGGCGGCACGGGCTACACCATCGAATTTGCTGGTTCGGCCATTCGCGGGCTGAGCATGGAAAGCCGCATGACAGTGTGCAACATGGCAATCGAGGCCGGTGCGCGTGCCGGCTTGATCGGCGTGGACGAGACAACGCTGGCTTATGTGCAAGGTCGGCCGTTCTCGCCCAAGGGCGTCGAGCTTCAGCATGCGCTCGACTACTGGCGCACGCTGCGCTCCGATGCCGACGCGCACTGGGACGCTGTCGTTGAACTCGATGCCTTGACCATCCGGCCGCAAGTCACGTGGGGCACCTCGCCTGAAATGGTGCTTTCAATCGAAGACCGCGTGCCGGACCCCGACCGCGAGAAGGACCCGAACAAGCGCAGCGCCATGGAACGTGCGCTCACCTACATGGCGTTGGAACCCAACAAGCCTATCTCTGACATTTTGATCGACAAGGTGTTCATTGGGTCTTGTACCAACTCGCGCATCGAAGACATGCGCGAGGCTGCAGCGGTCGTGCGGCGCCTGGGTGGCAAGATCGCATCGAACGTGAAGCTTGCGATGGTGGTGCCAGGCTCCGGTCTGGTGAAGGAGCAGGCCGAGCGCGAAGGTCTCGACCTCATCTTCAAGGCCGCAGGCTTCGAATGGCGCGAGCCTGGCTGCTCGATGTGCCTTGCCATGAACGCCGACCGGCTGGAGCCGGGCGAGCGTTGCGCGTCAACCTCGAACCGTAATTTCGAAGGCAGGCAAGGGGCGGGTGGCCGTACTCACCTCGTGAGCCCTGCCATGGCGGCGGCGGCAGCGATCGAAGGTCACTTCGTCGACGTGCGCCGGATTGGCTGAGAGGCTGAGAGTATTTCGATCATGCCCGCTCATCACGCCAAAAGACCCCTGCTCGTCGTTGCAAATGCTCGCCATAGCCCGGGCCATGGCTGTGCTTTGCGCCTGGATCAGGTGCCTTTTGACGCGCTGCTCGGACACGCTCGAAAAACTCTCAGCCTCTGAGACTGGTCACGCCAAGGAAACATGCTAGGAACTGGAAGGGAAAAACGTTGAAGAACCTGTTGCTCGTCGCCGCAGAATTGTTCGTCTTCACCGCCTGCAACACCATTGACGGGCTTGGCAAGGACATCAAGAAAGCCGGTGAGTCGATCGAAGACGCTGCCAGGAAGAAGTAAGCCATGCAACCGTTTCGCATTCACAAGGGGCTCGTCGCCCCCATGGACCGTGAAAACGTCGACACCGACGCGATCATCCCGAAGCAGTTCCTGAAGTCGATCAAGAAGTCGGGCTTCGGCCCGAACCTGTTCGATGAGTGGCGCTATCTCGATCCAGGTTTTCCGGGGCAAGACCAGGCGTCGCGCAAGCCCAACCCCGACTTTGTACTGAACCAGCTGCGCTACAAAGGCGCATCGGTACTACTCGCGCGCAAGAATTTCGGCTGCGGGTCCTCACGGGAGCATGCGCCATGGGCGCTCGACCAGTTCGGCTTTCGCGCCATCATCGCCCCGAGCTATGCCGATATCTTCTTCAACAACTGTTTCAAGAACGGGTTGCTGCCAATAGTGCTGCCCGAGCATGAAGTGGCGAAGCTGTTCAACGAGGTGGCGGCGTTCGTCGGCTATGAGCTTACCGTCGACCTTGAGCGCCAAGTCGTCCTGAAGCCGGACGGCACGGCGGTGTCCTTCGACGTCGAGGGCTTCCGCAAGTACTGCCTGCTCAATGGCTTTGACGACATAGCGCTTACCCTGCGCCACGCCGATAAGATCAAGGCGTTCGAAGCCGAGCGTCTGCTCAAGAAGCCGTGGCTCGCCCATGGCATCTGAGACGACTGACTGTGTACAGCCCCTCTGCGCCTTCCCCCTTTAGGCGCTGATGGCTGGCCATCATCCTGATGGGCGTGAGCTTCGTGTCGTTCGGCTGGTTGATGCTGAACTTCTCTGATGCAGATGATCGGGATCATTTTTTTCGGGCTACATGGCTGCCGCTCTGTACGTGTTCTTCAAGCTGTGCGAGCAGGTGCTGGTCGAGCGCCTATCGATCACCAAGAAAAGGAATTGATTCGTGAAGATTGCAGTGCTGCCGGGTGACGGCATCGGGACGGAAATCGTGGCAGAGGCCGTCAAGGTCTTGAAGGTACTGGACCTGCCGTTCGAGATGGAAGAGGCGCTGGTCGGCGGTGCGGCCTATGAGGCGCACGGCCATCCGCTGCCGGAGTCGACCTTGAAGCTGGCGAAGGACGCGGATGCGGTACTGTTCGGCGCGGTCGGCGACTGGAAGTTCGACAAGCTGGAGCGATCTCTGCGTCCGGAACAAGCCATCCTGGGGTTGCGAAAGAGCCTGCAGTTGTTCGCCAACTTTCGCCCGGCCATCTGCTACGACGAGCTGAAGCACGCATCTAGCCTGAAGCCCGAATTGGTGGCGGGCCTGGACATCCTCATTATTCGTGAGCTCACCGGCGACATCTACTTCGGCCAGCCTCGTGGCCGTCGCCTTTCACCCGACGGTGCCTTCGAAGGTCAGACGGAGGCCTTCGACACCATGCGCTATTCGCGTCCCGAGATCGAACGCATCGCCCACGTCGCATTCCAGGCCGCCCGCAAGCGTGGCAAGCGCGTGACAAGCGTGGACAAGGCCAACGTGCTTGAGACTTTCCAGTTTTGGAAGGACATCGTCACCGAAATCCATGGTCAATACCCTGACGTCGAACTTGACCATATGTACGTCGATAACGCGGCCATGCAGCTAGTCAAGGCGCCTAAGAGGTTCGACGTGCTTGTCACGGGCAACATGTTTGGCGACATCTTGTCCGATGAGGCGGCGATGCTCACCGGATCTATCGGCATGCTGCCCTCGGCGTCGCTCGACGTTAACAACAAGGGTCTGTACGAACCCAGTCACGGCAGCGCCCCGGACATCGCCGGTAAAGGGATTGCAAACCCTCTGGCTACAATACTGTCAGCTGCCATGATGCTCCGCTACTCCCTCGCCCAACCCGAAGCTGCCGACCGTATCGAGGCGGCCGTCAAGCATGTGCTTGGGTCGGGTCTGCGCACGGGCGACATCTGGTCCGAAGGCACGATCCGTGTTGGTACCCGCGAGATGGGTGACGCGGTCGTTGCGACCCTCGTTGGCAAATTCGCCAAAACCATTACCAAGAGCTAGCAAGCTTCGGATCGTCTCGCCCCTACCTCTGCGGCGATTCGAGCCGGAGAGGCGGAGAGGTTTCCTGAAACTCGAAAGGGCACTGAGATGAGAGTCGTAGGTTTGGTTGGATGGCGCGGAATGGTCGGTTCTGTGCTGATGGAGCGAATGCAGGCGGAGGGTGACTTCGCCCTCATCGAGCCGGTGTTTTTCAGCACCAGCGCCGCAGGCGGCAAGGCACCCGACTTTGCCAAGAACGAATCGACCCTGAAGCACGCACACGACATCGAGGCGCTCAAGCGCTGCGACATCGTCATTACCTGTCAGGGCGGCGACTACACGACCGACGTTTTCGCGAAGCTGCGAGCAGCGGGCTGGACGGGTCACTGGATCGACGCGGCGTCCACGCTGCGAATGAAGGACGACGCAATCATCGTCCTCGATCCGATCAATCTTCCGGTCATCAAGAATGCCCTCGCCAAGGGCGGCCGGAACTGGATCGGTGGCAACTGCACAGTGAGTTGCATGCTGATGGGTGTGGGTGCGCTGTACAAGGCTGGTCTCGTCGAGTGGATGAGCACACAGACCTACCAGGCCGCGTCCGGCGGCGGCGCACAGCACATGCGCGAGTTGTTGACGCAATTCGGCACACTCCACGCTGAGGTGCGTGACCTGTTGGCCGACCCGAAGAGTGCCATCCTCGAGATTGACCGCAAGCTGCTCGCCAAGCAGAAGGCCCTCACAGAGGCTGAGACCGCCAACTTCGGCGTGCCGCTGGGCGGTAGCCTTATCCCTTGGATCGACAAGGACCTCGGCGATGGCATGAGCCGTGAAGAATGGAAGGGTCAGGCCGAGACCAACAAGATCCTCGGGCAGGGCGATGCTTTCGGCAGTGCCACGGTTCCGGTTGACGGCTTCTGCGTGCGCGTGGGCGCGATGCGCTGCCACAGTCAGGCTCTGACCTTCAAGCTGAAGAAGGACGTTCCGCTGGCCGACATAGAGGCCATGATCGCCGCCGACAACGAGTGGGTGAAGGTGGTGCCGAATACCCGCGATGCCACCTTGCGGGGCCTGACGCCCGTGGCCGTCACCGGTACTCTGGCGATCCCTGTGGGCCGGCTGCGCAAAATGGCGATGGGCTCCGAATACCTGGGTGCGTTCACCATCGGCGACCAACTGCTGTGGGGTGCCGCTGAACCCCTGCGCCGTATGCTGCGCATACTGCTGGAGGCGTGATGAACAGATGAATGGGCATGGCAATTGGATCTCTCCCGTTGCCATGCTGCGACAAGATGTCTGGAATCGGTCACGGGGATGCCATGTCAGTTAATGCCAGTAATTGCATTAGCTTGTCACCGTATCTTCTTGATGATATTGTGATTTGTTGAAATTTTGCCGACCTTTGCATGAGTAGCTTGCTGAGGGGCGAAACGGCGATGCCGAAGGGCATTTGCATGATCGAGTGTTGGGAGACGCCTTGAAACGAACTTCGCTGTACACCGGGCGCTTCGCCTTGACCGGAGTGGCCGCGGCCGCTCTGTGGATGACCGCTGCGCCCGATGCCTGGGCGCTTGGTCTTGGGCGATTGGCGGTGCAGTCGGCACTGGGCGAATCGCTTCGCGCCGAGATCGACATCACAAGCATGACGCCCGAAGAGGCGTCCAACCTCCGCGTGCGCGTCGCGACACCCGAGGCGTATCGCACTGCCGGTGTCGACTACAACCCGGTGCTTCCGGGAACCACGGCCACGCTGGCCCACCGCGCCGATGGCAGGCCCTATCTGCGCCTCACGAGTGACCGGGCGGTACAAGAGCCCTTTGTTGATGTGATTCTCGAGATCAACTGGTCGACCGGGCGACTCGTGCGCGAGTACACGCTGCTTTTCGATCCGCCCACGCGTAACCAGGCCGCTGCACCTCCGCCGGCCACTGCCCCCGTCATTACGCAGGCGCCGACTTTGACTCCGCCGTCGCCTTCTCTTGCTGCACCGGACGTAGCACCGACAGCTCCCGCACGGGGCGAGCGTCGCCCGGCGCGTCCGAACGCTGCGGCGCAAGTACCGCCCACTACCTCCGATGCCGAGGCCGCCGTCAAGCCGGGTCCGGCGGGCGACGAGTATCGCGTTCGCGCCGGCGACACCTTGTCGAAAATCGCCGGGCGTGTGCAGCGCCAGGGCGTTTCGCTTGACCAGATGCTGGTGTCGCTTTACCGAGCCAACCCGCAAGCCTTCGTCGAAAACAATATGAACCGCCTGCGTTCGGGCGTCGTGTTGAACGTGCCCAGCGCTGACACCGCCTTGGCGGTGACTCCTGCAGAAGCCCGAGAAGTCATCCAGGCGCAGAGCGCCGACTTCGGTGCCTATCGGCAAAAGCTGGCCGCTACCGTCCCCGAGGCGAAGGGCGAAGGCTCGTCGAGACAAGCCGGCGGCAAGGTCCAGACCAATGTTGAAGACCGCAAGCAGGCCGCGGTCACCACGCCCGACAAGCTCACGCTGAGCAAGGGCGGCAAGGCATCCGCACCGGAAGAGAAGCTCTCGAAGGAACGCGAAAAGAAGGACACTGCCTCGCGCGTGGCCGAACTGTCCAAGAACGTCGAGGAGCTTAAGAAACTGTCCGGCGCCGCGTCCTTGCCACCGGCGAAGACGCCTGCCGCGCCAGCGCCAGAGCCGGCTCCGACGACCACCGCTGCCGCCCCGACCAAGCCGGCAGTCGCACTCCCGATGCCCGTCGCACCGCCGCCGCCTGCATCAGCTTCGGCTTCGGCTCCTGTGGTTGCGCCCGCGTCGGCACCCGAACCCGTCGTGGCCGCCGCAAGCAAGCCGGCAGAGGCCGCGAGCCAAACCGTCGCGGCAGATGCCTCCGCGCCTGTCGTCGCGGCGGCCCCGGTGCCTGCACCCAAGCCCTCGCCTGCCAAGCCGGCGGTTCCGCCGGTCGAAGAGCCGAGCGCACTCGTCTCGATGCTCGACGAGAATCCCTGGGCATTGGGTATCGGCGCTGCCGTCGTTGCATTGCTCGCCATATTCGGCATTTATCGGTTCACTCGCCGGTCCAAAAAGGACAGCGGTGAGACCTCGTTCCTCGAAAGCCGTTTACAACCCGATTCCTTCTTCGGCGCGAGCGGGGGGCAGCGCATCGACACCCGTGATGCCGGTGGTGCTTCGTCGTCGATGAGCTATTCGCTGAGCCAGCTCGACGCCATTGGCGACGTGGATCCTGTGGCCGAGGCCGACGTGTACCTAGCCTACGGCCGCGATCTCCAGGCCGAGGAAATCCTCAAGGAGGCGATGCGTAGCAATCCCGAGCGCCTTGCCATCCGCACCAAGCTACTTGAGGTATATGCCAAGCGCCGCGACACCAAGGGCTTCGAGCTCCTGGCCACGCAGCTGTTCGCGCTGACCCGCGGCGAGGGTGAGGATTGGGCCAAGGCGCAGGAACTCGGCCAGCAGATAGATCACGAGAACGCGCTCTATCAACCGGGAGGTGCACCGGTTGGTGGCACCCCTGGAGGCGGCCTGCCCATGACCGAGCCGCTAGGCGCGAGCACCATGCCCCAGTCAGTCCTGCCGACGCCCTCGATGTTTGAGGCGGCTAACGCCCGGTTGCAGCATCGCGAGGCGCAGGACAGCGGCTCCGTCGATCTTGACCTGGATCTCGACACGCCCGCCGAGCATGTGAGGGCACCGGCGCCACTCGTCGCCACGAAGCCGATGCCCCGCCCGCATCAGCCTGCAGGTGACAGCGGTTCGCTGGACTTCGACTCGCTACCTGACCTGCCGGTGGTGTCGTCCTCCACGCAGGCACCGTCCGCATCGAGCGAATTCCCGATGGACTTCGACCTCTCGGCGATTTCGCTCGACCTGAGTCCTGATGCTGCTGTAGCGCCTGCAGGTATGTCGGCCCGCGAAACGCAGGATGATCTGTCGAGTATCAGTTTCGACGACGCAGACGATGGAGCCGACCCTCTCGCCCGCAAGCTGGAACTCGCCGAAGAGTTCCGCCAGATCGGCGACATGGAAGGTGCACGCGACCTGTTGCAGGAAGTCGTTGCCAAGGCCAGCGGTACCCTGAAGACCAAGGCTCAGGGCATGCTGAACGAACTCTCCTGATGACGACGGCCTTTGCATCACTGCGATTCTGCCCCCCAAGGAGGCGCTCAGCCACCTTGAGGCGGTTCGGCGCTGGCTGAGGTGGTGGTCCGCCCAGTCTCCCCTCGCTCGAGCCTGGTCTGCGAGTGAGGCTGGCCCTCGGCATCAGCTATCGTGGCCAAGCTTACTATGGCTGGCAGAGCCAACCTGACGGCAACACCGTGCAGGATAAGTTGGAGTTCGCGCTCACGAAGTTCGTGGATCGCCCAGTGACCACCGTTTGCGCTGGCCGGACCGACTCCGGCGTTCACGCCCTCAACCAAGTCGTGCACATCGATGTGGACGCCGTGCGAGACACGTTCTCGTGGGTGCGAGGGACCAATCGCTTTCTGCCCTATGACATCGCGGTCCAGTGGTGTCAGCCCGTCGCGGACGATTTCCATGCACGCAACAGCGCTCGTGGGCGACGGTACGCATATCTTGTGCTGGAGTCGCCGGTCCGGCCAGCCATCGAGTGGGGCGTCGTCGGATGGAGCTTTCGCTCTCTCGATGCGGACACCCTGCGTGCCGCGGCGGCGCTTCTGATCGGCGAGCACGACTTCAGTGCCTTCCGTTCCTCCGAATGCCAAGCGGCGTCTCCCGTCAAGCATCTTCGATCCATCACCGTCGAACGACGCGGTGCGTATTGGCGGTTTGAGTTTGAAGCCAGCGCCTTCTTGCACCACATGGTTCGAAACATCATGGGTTGCCTGCTGGCCGTGGGCAATGGCGCACGCGACACGGCTTGGCTTGCTGGGGTGATGGCGTCCCGCGACCGCAGCTTGGCGGCACCCACGTTCCCACCTGACGGGCTCTACTTCCTTGGCCCGTACTACGATGCCAGACACGCCATCCCCGAGCGCACACCCGCGATGGACTGGCTACCCTGAAACGTCTTTTGACACCATCATGAACCAGCGAACACGCATCAAAATCTGCGGCCTCACCCGCGAGCCCGACCTCGATGCGGCCATCGAAGCGGGTGCGGATGCCGTTGGTTTTGTTTGCTACGCAAAGAGCCCGCGCTACATTGCTATCGAGCGGGTTGCCGAGCTTGCGAAGCGATTGCCTCCCTTCGTGACACCGGTCGGGCTCTTCGTCAATGCGCCCCCCTCCGACATTCAAGCTGCGATCAACGCGATCCCCCAGTTGGTCATCCAATTTCACGGCGACGAGTCTGCGCCCGATTGCGATGCAGTCGCCCGTCCCTACATGCGCGCCGCTCGAATGGCCGCAGGCTTCGATTTGATAGACTTCGTGAATCAGTATCCCAACGCCCAGGCCATTCTTCTCGACGCCCATGTCGAGGGCTACGGCGGCGGCGGAAAGGTCTTCGATTGGTCTCTCATTCCTCGAAACGTGCCCCGTCCAGTCGTTTTGTCTGGTGGGTTGCATGCCGGAAATGTGATCGAAGGAATTCTTCGGGTGCGGCCCTGGGCCGTTGACGTGAGTTCCGGCGTGGAAGCAGCCAAGGGCATCAAGGATGCCGCGGCGATTCGCCGGTTCTGCAAGGCGGTGCAAGAGGCAGATGCCCGCATCGCCATCGAAGCGAACACCTGAAGAAAGATTCTTCCCATGTTGAATTACCAGCAACCCGACGCACGGGGTCATTTCGGCCCCTATGGCGGCACCTTCGTTGCCGAGACGCTGATCCATGCCCTCGACGAACTGAAGGATGCTTATACCCAGGCGATGAGGGACCCGACGTTCGTCGCCGAATTCCAGTCCGAACTCGCTCATTTTGTCGGCCGGCCGAGCCCTGTTTATCACGCGGCGCGCTTGAGTCGTGAACTGGGCGGCGCGCAGATCTACCTCAAGCGCGAAGATTTGAATCACACCGGCGCGCACAAGGTCAACAACACCATCGGCCAGGCACTGCTCGCGCGGCGCATGGGTAAGCCGCGCGTCATTGCCGAGACCGGCGCGGGGCAGCATGGCGTGGCCACCGCTACCGTCTGCGCGCGCTACGGCATGGAGTGTGTGGTGTACATGGGCAGCGAAGACATGAAACGCCAGTCGCCCAACGTGTACCGCATGAATCTGCTGGGTGCGCGCGTGGTGCCGGTCGAGAGTGGGTCGAAAACCCTGAAGGATGCCCTCAACGAGGCCTTGCGCGATTGGGTCACCAATGTCGAGAACACGTTCTACATCATCGGCACGGTCGCAGGGCCGCACCCATATCCGATGATGGTGCGCGACTTTCAGCGGGTGATCGGCGACGAGTGTCTCGTGCAGATGCCCGAGATGATTGGCAGGCAGCCCGATGCAGTGATCGCATGTGTCGGCGGTGGAAGCAATGCGATGGGAATCTTCTATCCGTACATCGAGCACGAGGGCACGCGATTGATCGGCGTAGAAGCGGCGGGGCAGGGGCTCGATACCGGCAAGCATGCAGCCTCGCTGTCAGCAGGTTCACCGGGCGTGCTCCATGGCAACCGCACTTACTTGCTGCAAGACGCGAACGGCCAGATCACCGAGACACATTCCATCTCCGCGGGTCTCGATTACCCGGGCGTCGGTCCGGAGCACTCCTACCTCAAGGACATTGGCCGCGCCGAATACGTTGGCATCACCGATGACGATGCGCTCGCGGCCTTCCACCGCCTGTGCCGTACTGAAGGCATCATCCCTGCGCTCGAATCGAGCCATGCCGTTGCTTACGCACTGAAGATGGCGCCGACCATGAGTCCTGACCAGCATCTGCTCGTGAATCTCTCGGGTCGGGGCGACAAGGACATCGGAACGGTGGCCGACTTGTCGAACGCATCGTTCTTCTGTCGACCGTCCTGTCAAGGCCAAAGCGTCAAGGGCTCGGACACCATCGTGAAGGTGTCGAAATGAGCCGCATCGCCGAGGTCTTCGAAGCGCTTGCCGCCAAGGGTCGCAAGGCGCTCATCCCCTACGTCACCGCCGGCGATCCGTACGCGGACGCGACCGTCGACATCATGCTGGCGATGGCCGAAGCGGGGGCCGATGTCATCGAGTTGGGCGTGCCTTTTTCCGACCCGATGGCTGATGGTCCTGTGATTCAGCGGGCGGCGGAGCGAGCCCTTGCCAAGGGTATCGGCATGTCGCAGGTGCTCGACTACGTGCGGGGTTTTCGCGCCAAGAACGACGCGACGCCGATCGTGCTCATGGGCTACGCGAACCCGGTCGAGCGCTACGGCATTGACCATTTCGTGGCCGATGCGAAGGTTGCCGGCGTTGACGGCGTGCTTGTAGTAGATTACCCGCCAGAGGAATGCGAAGGCTTCGCCGCCACCCTTCGTGAAGCAGGCCTTGATCCCATCTTCCTGCTCGCGCCGACCTCGACGGAGCGCCGCATGAAGGATGTCGGCCGGGTGGCCAGCGGATACGTGTACTACGTCTCGCTCAAGGGCGTTACAGGCGCGGGGCATCTCGACACCGGAGCGGTCGCCGAAATGATTCCGCGCATCAAGCAGCATGTGAAGATGCCGGTGGGTGTCGGCTTCGGGATTCGCGACGCGCAGACGGCCAAGGCTGTCGTGGCGGTGTCCGATGCCGTGGTCATCGGTACGGCCATTGTGCAGCTGCTCGAAGTGCAGTCACGCGACAATGTCGCGAAAGCGGGCGGACTCTTCATCTCAGACATCCGTACTGCGCTCGATTCGTTGGAAGGAACAAAGAAATGAGCTGGCTCGAAAAACTGTTGCCGCCTAAGATCCAGCAAACCGACCCGAGTGAACGGCGCTCAGTGCCGGAGGGTTTGTGGGTCAAGTGCCCGTCCTGCGAAACAGTGCTCTACAAGAGCGACTTAGAACAAAACCTCAACGTCTGCCCCAAGTGCAGCCATCATCACCGCATCGGCGCGCGTGCGCGGCTCGATACTTTTCTTGACCCCGAAGGCCGCTTTGAATTGGGCCAGGAAGTGGTGCCCGTCGACGCACTCAAGTTCAAAGACAGCAAGCGTTATCCCGAGCGCCTGAAAGAAGCCCTCGAGAATACCGGTGAGACCGATGCGCTCGTAGTGATGGGCGGTGCAGTGCACACCATTCCCGTCGTCGCAGCCTGTTTCGAATTTGATTTCATGGGCGGGTCCATGGGATCGGTGGTCGGCGAGCGGTTCGTTCGCGGCGTGGAGACCGCCGTTGAGCAGCGCACACCCTTCATCAGCTTCACGGCTACAGGCGGCGCGCGCATGCAGGAGGGCTTGCTGAGTCTCATGCAGATGGCCAAGACCAACGCGGCGCTCACGCGCCTGGCGAAAGCCAAACTTCCCTACATCAGCGTGCTGACTGATCCGACCATGGGTGGTGTGTCGGCGAGCTTTGCATTCGTGGGTGACATCGTTATCGCCGAGCCGAAAGCGCTGATTGGTTTTGCGGGGCCGCGTGTGATTGAGAACACCGTTCGCGAGAAGCTGCCGGAAGGGTTTCAGCGTGCCGAGTTCCTGTTGCAAACGGGCGCGATTGACATGATCGTGGACCGTCGCGAATTGCGCTCAACCATCGCGCGCGGCATTGCGATGCTGCAGCGACAAAGTGCCGACGCTGTCGCATAAGAACTAGACTTTCGCAGAACGAGGCGGCTTCGGCCGCCTCTCCTTTTTGGGATGAAGAAGGCTCGCTTCCGCTTACCATCTGCGGATGCCTTCCCCTCACACCGACCTGCCGAGCACGCTCGACGGGTGGCTCGCGCGTTGCGAACACCTGCATCCCAAAGAAATTGACATGACCCTGGACCGCTCCCTTCAGATGAAGGAGCGGCTCGGCCTCAGGTTCAAGGTGCCGGTGATCACGGTCGCGGGCACCAACGGCAAAGGTTCGACTTGCGCAATGCTGGAGTCAATCGCCTTGCAAGCGGGATATCGCGTCGGCCTCTACATCAAGCCACATTTCGTGCATTTCGAAGAGCGCTGCCGCGTCAATGGAGAGAGCGCATCTGCAGCGGAGTTGACTCCGCATTTCGAAGTGGTGGAAGCCGCTCGAGGTGACCTCAGCCTCACCTATTTCGAATTCACCACGCTCGCGATCGCACACCTCCTCTCGCAGGCATCGTTGGACCTCGTCATCCTCGAAGTCGGTCTCGGCGGACGGCTGGACGCGGTGAACGCAATTGACACCGATTGCGCAATCATCACGAGCATTGACGTCGATCATGCCGAATACCTAGGGTCAGATCGCGAATCCATCGGGCGCGAGAAGGCCGGCATCATGCGTACAGGCAAGCCGGTCATCGTGAGCGACCCCATGCCGCCGAAAAGCGTGCTCGAACGCGCGATGGAGATCGGCGCTGACCTCTGGCAAATCGGGCGCGATTTCAACTATTCCGGCGACAAGCAGCAGTGGGCTTGGGCGGGGCGCAGCAAGCGCTTTAGCGGTATGGCGTACCCGGCCTTGCGCGGGGCGAATCAACTACTTAATGCATCCGGCGTGCTCGCGGCCTTCGAGGCGCTTCGCGAACAGGTGCCGATCACGGCGCAGGCGGCGCGCAACGGTCTGGCCCTCGTCGAACTTCCGGGCCGTTTCCAGATCGTGCCCGGCCAGCCGATGCTGGTGCTTGACGTTGCTCACAACCCTCATGCGGTCGCCGCGCTTGCACAAAACCTGGACCAGATGGGATTTCATCCCCGCACGCACGCCGTCTTCGGTGCAATGCAGGACAAGGACCTGAAAGCCATTCTCACGCGCATGGCCCCTCTCGTCGACAGGTGGCATTTCTGCAATCTTCCGATTGCACGCGCCGCGACCGCCAAGGATTTGCAAGGGCTGCATGCCTCGCTCGCGCTTCGCGGACCAGGCCAGGTGACTGCCCACTGCCATGAGGATCCCTTTTCCGCACTTCGAGCAGCCGTGGCCCAGGCAGACCCCGCTGATAGAATCGTGGTCTTTGGCTCCTTCTACACCGTGGGTGGTGTGCTGAAGGAAGGGCTGCCCCGCTTGAGCGCCACACACGTGGGCTGAATCGACCTCAGCCGCCGCTGACGGCGGGCACTGGACGAGGCGGAACCAAGAGCCGCTTCGCCACACCTGAAAAGACTGCATGGGTCTGTTGTCCATCTTCAAGCGCAAGTCCGGTGACAGGGGCAGCACCCCACCGGCCGACACGAACACCGATCCGGTTCAGGAAGCTCGTACGCGTGCCCGCCGCCGACTGATTGGTGCATCGGTGCTGGTGGTGATCGGCGTCATTGGCTTTCCGCTGCTGTTCGAGACTCAGCCGAGGCCGATTCCGGTGGACATTCCCATCGAAATTCCCCGCAAAGACTCGGCACCGCCTCTCGTGATGCCGGCGGCCAAGCCAACCAAACCGGGGGCCACTGCGCCAGTGGAAGCAGCGCCTGCGTCGGCGCCCGACATCGTGTCCGAGACGCAGGCCGAAGCCGGGCGCGAAGTGCCGCCGCCTGCTATCAAAACGCCATCGCCGACCGCGCACACCGCGACCACGCCCGCGAAACCAGCGGAACCAGTGGAACTGGCACCCAAACCTGCCGTGGCCGCTGCCAAGCCGGCATCCAAACCGGCGGCAGGATCCGACGACGCCCAGCGCGCCCTGGCGCTGCGCGAAGGCAAGCCTGCCGAGAAGGACAGTGCGAAGAAGGAAGGCCGCTTTGTCGTGCAGGTCGGCGCCTTCACCGAAAACGCCCCTGCGCACGAGATGCGTCTGAAGGTCGAGAAATTGGGCCTGAAGACCTACGCCCAAGTCGCAGAGACCTCGCAAGGACATCGCATTCGCGTTCGCGTGGGACCGTTTGCCACCCGCGAAGAGGCCGAGAAGGCGCAGGGCAAAATCAAGGCCTCGGGCGCGCAGGCCGTGGTGCTGACCTTATGAGGTGCGAGCCATGACCGACATTGGCTGGGTCGACCTTGTATTCATTGGCATTCTTGTGTTGTCGATCATCGTCGGCATGCTGCGTGGTTTCGTCTTCGAAGTCCTGTCGCTTGCGGGATGGCTCGCCGCCTATTTCGCGGCGCAATGGCTGTCGCCGGAATTGGCCACGCACGTGCACGTCGTTCGCGCGGGCTCGGCATTGAATCCGGCCGTCGCGTTCGCATGCGCGTTCATTGCCGCCTTGATCATCTGGGCGATCCTTGCAAGGCTGTTGCGCGCATTGATCCGAGCCACGCCGCTGAGCGTGTTTGACCGGGCACTGGGTGCCACCTTTGGCATGGCGCGCGCGCTGGTGGTGATGCTCGCGATCACGACGGTGGTCTTGCTCACGTCGCTCGCAAAGTCGAACGCGTGGCAGGCCTCGCGCGGGGCGGTCTGGCTGCATGGCGCACTTAACGGCATCAAGCCGGTGCTGCCGCATCAGGTCGCAGAATATCTTCCGCGATGAGGCCGTGGCCTCGTCGCTTTGTTTGAAGTCTGGAGCAGTTCATGTGTGGCATCGTCGGGGTGATTTCCAGGACACCAGTCAATCAGTTGATCTATGACGCGCTGCTGCTCTTGCAGCACCGCGGACAGGACGCGGCGGGCATCGTAACGATGCTCGGCACCAAGTGCTTCATGCACAAGGCGCGCGGCATGGTGCGCGATGTGTTCCGCACCCGCAACATGCGCGGCCTGCCGGGGACGGTGGGGCTGGGGCAGGTGCGTTATCCGACGGCGGGCAACGCCTACAGCGAAGAAGAGGCGCAGCCCTTCTACGTGAACGCGCCCTTCGGCATTGTGCTGGTGCACAACGGCAACCTCACCAACGCGCATGCGTTGAAGAAGGAGTTGTTCGACGTCGACCGCCGCCACATCAACACCGAGAGCGACACTGAGGTCTTGATCAACATCCTCGCGCACGAACTTGAAATGGTGGCGCGCGACCTGCCCTTGTCGCCGGACGCGATGTTCAAGGCGGTGAGCGCGGTGGACAAGCGCATCAAGGGCTCGTACGCAGTGGTGGCATTGATTGCGGGCCATGGCCTGCTGGCCTTCCGCGATCCATTCGGCATCCGCCCGCTGTGCTTCGGAGAGGCTGTGAGTACCGACGGTGGCGCCGAGGTGATGGTGGCCAGCGAATCGGTGGCGCTCGAAGGAACTGGCCACAAGCTCGTGCGCGACGTGGCGCCGGGCGAGGCGATTTTTGTCGACCTTGAAGGCAACATCTACAGCAAGCAGTGCGCAGACAACCCCTCGCTCAACCCCTGCATGTTCGAGTACGTGTACCTTGCACGCCCCGACTCCATCATGGATGGCGTGTCGGTGTATCAGGCGCGCTTGAACATGGGCGAGACCCTCGCGCAGCGGCTCATTTCTACCATCCCGCCCAACGAGATCGACGTTGTGATTCCCATTCCGGAGTCGAGCCGGCCGTCAGCCATGCAGCTTGCCCAGAAGATCGGCAAACCTTATCGCGAAGGTTTCGTAAAGAACCGCTACGTGGGTCGCACCTTTATCATGCCGGGGCAGGGTGTTCGCAAAAAGTCGGTGCGTCAGAAGCTCAACGCCATCGGCGTGGAGTTCAAAGGGCGCAACGTGCTGCTGGTCGACGATTCAATCGTCCGCGGCACCACCTCGAAAGAGATCGTGCAAATGGCGCGGGATGCCGGCGCCCGCAAGGTCTACATGGCGTCGGCCGCGCCTCCGGTGCGCTTCCCGAACGTCTACGGCATCGACATGCCGACCAAGGTCGAACTCATTGCGCACAACCGCACGACGGAAGAGATCCGCGAGTTCATTGGCGCCGATGCCCTGATCTACCAGGACATCGTCGCGATGAAACGCGTGGTCGCCCAGTTGAATCCAAGGCTCACAGGTTTTGAGGCGTCTTGCTTCGATGGCACCTATATCACCGGCGATGTCTCAGCCGCCGATTTCGACGCGATCGCGACGCAACGCAGTTCGCAGGGCAACGAAGAGGAGGATGCTCCGGACCGCTCGCGCCTAGCCCTGCAAGGCATCGTGCACGAAGGGAGATAGACCGCGATGATGGACAAGAAGATTTCGCGTGTGGAGTTGCCGGACGACGTGCGCCTTTCAACTATTGCGGTGCGCGAAGGCTTGCCGCGTTCGCAATGGGGCGAGAACTCCGAAGCGCTGTTCATGACGTCAAGTTTCGTGCAGCCAGATGCGGCTACTGCCGCGGCGCGCTTCGCGAACGAGGAAGAAGCCTTTATCTATTCGCGGTTCACCAATCCGACGGTAATGATGATGGAGCGTCGTCTCGCGGCGATGGAAGGCACGGAAGCCTGCATCGCGACGTCAAGTGGCATGGCTGCGATTCTGTTGCTCGCGATGGGCTTGCTGAAGGCAGGCGACCACGTGGTGTGCTCGCAGAGCGTTTTCGGCTCGACCATCATGCTGCTGGGCCGCGAGTTTGCGAAGTTCGGTGTCGAGACTGGCTTCGTGTCGCAGACCGATGTGGGTGCCTGGCGCCGTGCGATCAAGCCCAACACCAAGCTCCTGTTCGCGGAATCTCCGACGAATCCGCTGACCGAGGTTTGCGACATCGGAGCATTGTCTGAGATCGCCAAGTCCGCGGGCGCATTGTTGGCGGTGGACAACTGTTTCTGTTCTCCAGCTCTGCAGAAGCCCGCTGAGTACGGGGCGGATTTCATCATCCATTCCGGCACAAAATACCTCGACGGACAAGGTCGCGTCATTGCAGGCGCGATTTGCGGCAGCGAGAAACTCATCAACGAGAAGTTCGTTCCCGTGATGCGCAGCGCGGGCATGAGCCTGTCGCCGTTCAATGCATGGATCGTGTTGAAAGGCTTGGAAACGCTCTCGATCCGCATGCGAGCGCAAAGCGAAGCTGCGATGAAGCTCGCGACCTGGCTTGAGCAACAGCCATCGATCGAACGCGTGTACTACCCCGGCTTGAAGTCACATCCGCAACATGAGCTCGCGATGGCGCAGCAAGGCGGTAGCGGTGGGGCGGTGCTGTCTTTCATAGTGAAGAGCAAGGGCGATGCCGCACAGGCGCGCAAAGACGCTTTCCACGTCATCGATAGCACACAGATCTGCTCTATCACCGCCAATCTCGGCGATACCAAGACAACCATCACCCACCCCGCCAGCACCTCGCACGGCCGGCTCACCGAAGAGCAGCGTCACGCAGCAGGTATCACGCAAGGCATGATTCGCGTGGCGGTGGGCCTGGACGACGTCGATGACTTGAAGGCCGATCTGCTCCGCGGCCTCGGCACTCTCTGAAGCTTTTGAAATGACTCGCAAAGTTCGCACCCGCATCGCGCCTTCGCCTACCGGCTTTCTTCATCTGGGCACGGCGCGTACTGCCTTGTACTCCTGGGCCTTCGCGCGCCATCATGGCGGCGAGTTCGTGCTACGCATCGAAGACACCGATGTGGCGCGGTCGACACAAGCCTCGGTGGATCAGATCCTCGCGTCCATGCACTGGCTGGGCCTCGACTACGACGAAGGTCCGATCTACCAGATGCAGCGGCTCGACCGCTACCGCGAAGTCGTCGACAGAATGATTGCGGAGGGCCGCGCCTACCGTTGCTACACCACGCCCGAAGAGCTCGACGCTATGCGCGAGGCACAGAAGGCCCGTGGCGAAAAAACGCATTACGACGGACGCTGGCGTCCTGAACCGGGCAAGGTGTTGCCCATGCCACCTGCGGGCCTCGAACCGGTGATTCGATTCAGCAACCCGCGTGACGGCATCGTGACCTGGGACGACCTGTGCAAGGGCCCGATCAGCATCTCGAACCGCGAGATCGACGACCTCATCATCATGCGTGCCGATGGTGTGCCGACTTACAACTTTGCAGTAGTCGTCGATGATTGGGATATGAACATCAGCCATGTCTTCCGCGGCGATGAGCACGTCAACAACACGCCATGGCAGATCAACATCTTCAACGCACTGGGTGCGCCACTGCCGCTCTTCGGTCACGTGCCAGTGATCCTCGGCGACGACGGCCAGAAGCTGTCGAAGCGCCGCGGTGCGGTGAGCGTCACGGCTTATGAAGAATCGGGCTTCCTGCCCGAGGCGATGCTCAACTACCTCGCGCGGCTCGGTTGGAGCCACGGCGATGAAGAACTCTTTACCCGCGAACAACTCGTGTCTTGGTTCGACGGCAGCCATCTGTCCAAGAGCCCGGCGCAATGGGATGCCGCCAAGCTCAACTGGGTCAATGCGCATTATCTGAAGACCATCGACGAAGGTCGGCTCGCCGCGCTCGTGGCGACGCATCTCAAACGGAGCAACATCAACGCGAGCAAAGACGAGGTCGCGCGTTTGGTTCCGCTTTTCAAGGACCGTTGCTCGACGACCGTCGAGCTTGCCGATTGGGTCGCGATGTATTTCGCAGATGTGCAGCCCAAGGAAGCGGACATCGCAGCCCATGTAACGGATGTCGTGAAGCCCGCATTGAACACCCTGCGCGAAAAGCTCGCCGTGGCCGAATGGACCAAGGCATCGATCAGCGCCGCGATCAGGGAAACCATTGCCGCGCACGGCCTTAAGATGCCGCAATTGGCTCACGCCGTTCGCGTTAAGGTGTGCGGTCGTGCACAGACGCCATCGATCGACGCTGTGCTTGAACTGTTCCCTCGCGAACTTATTCTCGCGCGTTTGCATGGGCCCTGAATATCTGTATATAATCGAAGTCTCGATTGAACAGCGCGTCCCATCAAGTTGTACAGAAATGGGGGTATAGCTCAGCTGGGAGAGCGCTTGCATGGCATGCAAGAGGTCAGCGGTTCGATCCCGCTTACCTCCACCAAAAATGGTGGCGCGCAGTTCAAGAGTTGAAGGATTACGTCCCCTTCGTCTAGAGGCCTAGGACACCACCCTTTCACGGTGATTACAGGGGTTCGAATCCCCTAGGGGACGCCAAGTTTGGCAGGGCTT
>JAJKJU010000301.1 GCA_021153565.1 Rhizobacter sp. | reverse complement strand
GGGCCAAATCCTAACCGTCAATCGTACCCAGTCTACGTGCCCATGCCTGCCCCTGTTGTCGCTCAGGTGTCGCCCTCTTCCGCGGCGACCTACACCATCAGCGAACTTGCCCGCGAGTTCGACTTGACCACGCGAGCGATCCGCTTCTACGAAGACTGCGGACTGCTCGCGCCCCAGCGCAGCGGGCGCAACCGTGTCTACAGCGCGCGCGACCGTACCCGGCTCAAGCTGACGCTGCGTGGCAAGCGTCTCGGGCTCACGCCCGCCGAGGTGAAGGAGCTCGTCGACATGTACGAGTCACCTCGCGACACGCAGCCGCAACTGCGCAAATTTCTCGTGGTGCTGGCCGCGCATCGTGCCCAGCTCGAACAACAACTGGCCGACCTGCACGCTAATCTCGACGAAGTGCGCACGCATGAAAAGGAGGCGCGACGATTGCTGGCGGAAGGCGGCAAGAAGAAGGGCATGAGCGCTTGATTACTTCGCGGTGCGCGAGCCGGTGACAGCGGTGAACAAGCCCAGACCCACAAAGGAACACGCGGTGAGGTAACGCCCCATGGCTCCGCTGCCTCGGTTGCGCCTGAGCCAGGGCGCCACGGCGCCGGCCAGCAGTGCGTAGGTACAGTCGGTCATCGCGGCGATCGCAACGAAGGTCGCGCCGAGCGTCAAGCTTTGTCCGATGGCCGAGCCGCTCGGGCTCATGAACTGCGGCAAGAAGGCGGCGAAAAAGATCGCCGTCTTGGGGTTCAGCAGCGCGACGACGAAGCCATCTCGGAAGATGCGACGCCAGTCGGCCGTCGCGAAGGGTTGGACTTCGACATCCTCCCTTTTTCGCAAGGCCCTGATGCCCAGATACACAAGGTAGGCGGCCCCGGCGTATTTGACGATCGTGAAAGCGAGCGACGAAATGGCGAACAGGGCAGCCAACCCGATGGCTGCACCGAGCGCGTTACCGAGGTTGCCGAGGGCCACGCCAGCCATCGAAGCGAGTCCCGCACGGCGGCCCTGCGCGAGGGTGCGGGTGACTATGTACAGCACTGCGGGTCCAGGTGTGACGGCGAGCAACACGCTCGCACCGCAGAACGCGCCCAGAAGAGGCCAGGGAGGAAGGAAATCCATGATCGACCTTGATATCGCCGGTGCGACAAACGGCGCAAAAGCAATGATGCATCAATCCGACGACCCGGAGCACGCCTGCGCATCGCTGCGCTTGCTGCCCTGCAGGACGGCGAATTGGCTGAGGCGTCCTCGGCCCATGACTCTTCGCGGCAGACTTCTGTGGATGATCCTCGCGATGCTCCTGCCCACGGCGGGGCTTTTCATCTGGATCGTCAGTTCTTTCGTGATGGGTGTTCCCCAGGCGATGCTGTCCAGTGCGGCGCGCGCCGCGGCGTGGCAGTCAGCGGCAGGCGCTGCGCTCTTGGGCATCTTTGCGCTGATGCTTGCGGCCTGGGCGGCGAAACGCATCCGCGAACCGATCGCGCAGCTCGAGAAAGCGGCTCGGCAGTTCGAACGCGACGAAGTCCCCGACTTCGCACCCACGGGCCTTGCCGAGGCGGATGCCGTCGGCCAGGCACTGCGACGAGCCGGCATGCAGGCCGCGCTCGATCTCACCGAACGGCGGCAGGCGCTCGATGAATTGCGTCGCACCGAAGAGTCACAGCGCTTGCTTGTGTGCCTGCACGATGCGACGCGCGGTTTACGCGACCCGGCGCAGGTGCAATGGGAAATCGTGTCGCGCGTGGGTCGCCATTTCAACGTGAGCCGCTGCACCTATGCCGAGATCGACGAGTGCGGAGAGACGATCTCCGTGACGCGCGACTATGTCGATGGCATAGCAAGCATCGCGGGCCAGCGTCGGTTGAATGATTTCGGCCCGCAGATCGTCGAGGGCCTGAGGTCTGGACGTACGCTCGTCGTCACCGACGTGCACGTCGACCCGCGCACTTCGGACCCCAAGCTGCGGCCCGCCTACGACCGCATGCAGGCGCGCGCCCTGCTGTGCGTGCCCCTTGTGCGGGAACAACGCTTTGTCGCGTTGCTGGTGCTGCATCACCATGCACCGCGCGAATTCTCCGCTGACGACGCGGCGCTGCTCGAACAGGTGGCCGAGCGAACCTGGTTCGCAGTCGATGGCGCGCGTGCCGAGGCGGCCCTGCGCGAGAGCCGCGACGTGCTATCGCTTGCGATGCGCAGCGGCAAGATGGGGGCCTGGTCGCGCGACATCGCGACCAACTGCGTGTGGTGGAGCCGCGAACTTGAGGAAATCTTCGGACTCGATGCGGGGGCCTTCGGTGGCGACACCCAGACCTTCTGCCACCTTCTTCATCCGCGCGACGAGCCTGTGCTTGCAGCGGCCGTTGCGAATTCCATCGTCACGCATGAGGACTACACGGTGGAATTCCGCTTCAAGCACGCAAGCGGCGAATGGCGCTGGATGGAAGGCCGCGGACGCGCGATGTATGACGCCGACGGCAAGCCGACCCTGCTCTATGGCTTGGGAATCGACATCAGCGCGCGCAAGCAAATCGAAGACGAGCTGCGCCGCCTCAACGAGGAGCTGTCGCTCGCTCATCGCCGCAAGGACGAGTTCCTCGCGACGCTCGCGCACGAGTTGCGCAACCCATTGGCTCCGATCACGAACGCCATCGAGATCTTGCGGCTCAAGGACCCGGCAGATGCTGAGACACGCTGGACTCGCGACGTCATCGACCGGCAAGTACGGCAGATGACGCGGTTGGTGGACGAGCTGCTCGACGTCGCGCGCATCACAAGCGGCAAGATCATCTTGCGTGTCGAACGCATGGCGCTGGCGTCGGTGGTGCAGGGGGCTATCGAGGCGGCGCGGCCGTTTGTCGAGGCCTCGGGCCATGAGCTCACGGTGATGCTGCCGTCCAGCCCGGTCTGGCTCGATGCCGATCCGACGCGGCTCACGCAGGTGCTGCTCAATCTCTTGAACAACGCAGCCAAATACACGCCGCGCGGCGGTCGGGTGGTAATCGAGGCGTCAGCGCTCGACGGCGACGCTGTCGTGTTCGTGCGCGACAACGGCATCGGCATTCCGGCGGAACATCTGCCGGGCATCTTCGAAATGTTTTCGCAGGTCGAGCCTGCACTCGAACGATCGCAAGGTGGTCTTGGCATCGGCCTCGCGCTCGCGCGCGGTCTCGTCGAATTGCATGGCGGCAGCATCGAGGCTTGCAGCGGTGGTGCAGGGCAGGGCAGCGAGTTCATTGTGAAGCTGCCACGGGCCAAGACGCCTGGCATGGATGTGGTGGGCTCACTGGATGCCAGGGCGATTCCGAATCTTCGCGTGCTGGTGGTCGACGACAACTGTGATGCTGCCGAGAGCCTCGCGATGATGCTGAGCCTGACTGGCCACGAGGTGGCGACAGCACACGACGGTGAAAGTGCGCTTGCCGAAGCCGCACGATTCGCGCCTGAAGCCGTATTGCTCGACATCGGAATGCCGGGAATGAACGGCTACGACGTGGCGCAACGCTTGCGCGAAACGCCCCACGGCGAGCGCGTGCTGCTGGTGGCCTTGACGGGATGGGGACAGGAAAATGACAAGCGGCGCGCGGTGGAGGCAGGTTTCGACCATCACCTGACGAAGCCGGTGGACGCGGCGAGCTTGAGCGCTGTGCTGGATGCCAGGCAGGCGAGGGGAATGTTTGCTCCCTCCCTTTTTTAACGGCTTCCTTCAACGCCCTCTCAGCCTCTCACGCCGCCGCGGTCGGCGTCACCAGGTGCCGCACGTCGCGGGCCAGGAATTGGTCAATTTCCTCAGCGGTGATGGGCTTGCTGAGGAAGTAGCCCTGGATCTCGTCGCACCCGTTGGCGCGCAGGAAGGCCAATTGTTCCAGTGTCTCCACGCCCTCGGCGACGACCTTCATGCGCAGGCGGTGTGCCAGCGCGATGGTGCCGGCGGTGAGGGCCGAGGCATCCTCGTCCGCGGGCAGGTCGTTGATGAAGGATCGATCGATCTTCAACGTGGACAGCGGGAAGCTGCGAAGGTATGAAAGCGACGAGTAGCCCGTCCCGAAGTCGTCGATGGCAAGGGATACGCCCAGGTCGCGCAGCTCGCGAAGGCGTGTCGCGGCCTGGGCCGGGTTGCGCATGACGCCGCTCTCGGTGATCTCGAGTTCGAGGCGTGCCGATGGCAGACCCGCGTCGGCGAGCACATGCGCCACCTCCTCGGCGAGTTGGGGCCGGTCCAGCTGGCGCGCCGAGAGGTTCACGCTGACCTGAAGCGGGCGACCCAGGTCCTGCCAGCGTCGTGCGTCGCGGCAGGCGACCTCGAGCGCCCATTGGCCGAAGCTGTCGATGAGGCCCGTCTCCTCCGCGATCGGGATGAACTGCAGCGGCGAGATCAGGCCCAGCGCCGGATGGCGCCAGCGCATCAGCGCTTCCACACCGACGATGGCCCCCGTTTGAATCTCCATCTTGGGCTGGTAGACGAGGAACAGCTCGCCCCGCTCCAGCGCCCGCGGCAGGCTGCTCTCCAACGAGAGCCGCTCCTGGCCCTGCGCGTTCATGGATGCGGAGTAGAAGCAGTAGCGACCAGGGCCCTGCTCTTTGGCCCGGTACATCGCTGCATCCGCGCTCATCAGCAGCGTCTCCGCATCCCGCCCGTTGTCAGGGTAGACGCTGATGCCGATGCTCGCTGCGGTGGAAAGTTCACGGCCGTTGACGGAGAAGGGCAGCCGAAAGCGGCTCATCACGTGAGCGAGCGGCCCCATGATGTCGGCTGTGCTGTCCAGACCCTCGAGCACCACGACGAATTCGTCGCCCCCGAAGCGCGCCACGGTATCGTTCTTGCGCATGCTCTCGCGCAGCCGGTCGGCGCAGGTGCGAAGCACCATGTCGCCGGCGCTGTGTCCGAGGCCGTCGTTGATGTGCTTGAAGCGGTCCAGATCCAGAAACAGCACCGCGACACGCTTGCCCTCGCGCGCGGCGCGCTGGATGGCGTGCAACAGTCGCTCCTGGAGCAGGGTTCGGTTCGCCAGGCCCGTGAGCGAGTCGTGACAGGCGGAATGGCGCAGCGTGGACTCGGCCTGTTGGCGCCGCAGGTATTGAGCAAGCTGGCGGGCGATGGAGCGCAGGAAGCCCTCGACCTCGCCGTCGATGAGCATCGACGCGCGGCTGAAGAACTCGAGCGCCATCCGGTGCGCGCCCGCGATGACGGGAACGACGACTGCCGAGCGCATGCCGTGGCGCGCCGCGACCCGGTCACGCGCACGCGCGGAGTTGGGTGCCGGCATCGTCCGCCACGAGATCCGCCACGAGATATCGACCGACGACGGCGCGCCGTCGTTCGGCGCCCCGGGCCACAGCTCACAACAGCCACCCAGCGCATGGATGTAATCCTGCGCGACGTTGTCCCCGGTCGCACTCCACTTGCTCAAGCAGCCCGCTTGCCCAGACTCGTCGAGCCCCCAACAAACCGCGGCATGCCAGCCCAGCTGGGCGCCGATGGACGACAACACATACGCCGCGGCGCGCTCGGGCTCTATGTCCGTCGCGAGTTGCTGCGCGATGTTGTGGGCCAGTTCAAGCCGCAGGGCGGAGTTCTTGCGCGTGGTCTCGTCGCGCGCTGCGGCGCACACGAAGGGCACGCCCCCCTCGGTGGCCCGTTGCAAGTTGACGTGCACCCAGCGGTCGCTGCCGTCGGCCGCGTGGACCCGGTGTTCGAACTCAACAGGCTCGTTCGTGCGCTCGGCGCGGACGATCGCCTCGCGCAGCACCGCCCGCTGGTCTTCGGGCATGCGAGCGAGCAGGCTCTGCAGCGTGGCAGCCGCATCTACGGCATCGATGCCGTAGATGCGGCCCGCCTCTTCGGAGTATTCGACGCTGCCAGTTCGCGGGTCCAGCACCCAACTGCCGAGCTTGGCGAGGGACTGCGCCTGGGCCAGCCGCTGCTGGCTGGTGCGCAGCCGGGACGACAGCTCCTGTGCGTCGGACAACGCCTTGTTCTTCGTCTGCAGCAGGAACAGGAGGTCGACAACGGGATCGTGCACCGCGAAGTCATTGAAGGAGAGCCCGACGCGAACGACGTCCGCCATCTCGGACACCCAAGGGGAGCCGAGGAAGAAGGTGTGCGGCCCCTGCACGACGATCTGCCCGCGCAGGCAGAGTGGACCGTCCCGCTGATCGATCACGAACAATGAGGTGGCGTGCTGCCGGATCAAGGCGATGTCCATGCGCTGCAGGACCGGTCGCCGGATGACGAAGTGCGCGCCGAGTTCGCAGCCCACGACCACCCCTGGACAGAGACGGGCCAGCACCGCCCCCGCCTGCAAGACGCGCAGCTCCTCGTCGACCGCGAGGTGGAAGGGGAATGCCGCGGCGAACGCCTCGGCGCAGAGATTGAGCGCGGACATCAATGCTCCGGCGACGCGACCGCGCTCATGTAGTCGACGCGGAAGACGTCGTGGTCCGAGTCCTCGCGGAACGCGATCTGCTCGACGCTAATCTCCTGCGAAAAGCGCTTGCCCAAGCCCTTGAGCAGGCCAACCACCATGGGCGCCAGGCCCGCCCGCGTGCTGTGGTAGTGCAGCAAGAGGCCGTTCGCACCCGGCATGTCCTCCACCTCGAAAGACGGCGGGCACAGCTTCGGGTAGGTCATTCCCACGTGGCTGTGCAGGTTGTCGAGATTGAACAGGAACGACCGCAGGTCCGACCCGAACATCGCGAGCATCTCGCCGTAGCCTGCCTCGGCCGTGTACAGCACCCAGTGCTCGCCGAAGGCCTCCAGGATCTGCGATGTGCTCAGCCCGAGTACCTGGGTGGCGGTTCCCACGAGCCGGTAGCTGAGCTCGTCCGGGTAGCTGTCCATCGAGACGAACATTTCCAGGTCGACGCCGGCGGCTACCCGGATCCTGTTCCAGGCCGTGTCGCCGTATCCCCGCCGGACGAAGTCCTCGAGCGCTTGGTTGACGAGTCCGTACATGTCAGGTCCTTTCTGATGTTGGGCTCAGAGGCTGAGAGTCTTTCGAGCGTGTCCGAGCAGGGGTCTTTTGGCGTGATGAGCGGGCATGATCGAAAGACTCTCAGCCTCTCAGGGGGCTTGGAGCCACCCGGGCCCGGGTGGCCGCTTCGCGGAGCACCCCCAGCTCCCGAAGGATGAGCTTGCGTTGCGGGATCATGGCTGCGGGACAGTCCATTTCGCGCGCGGCGGCCGCACGGAGTTCCTCGAATGCAGCCGCGGCGGCGGCGCGGTCGCCCGCTTGGTGCGACGCAATCATGGAGACGAGCCGCGCCGGGTAGGGGTTGCCGGTGAAGAAGCCGTCCGCCTCCTGATCCAGCTCGGCCAGCGCATGGAGCCCTCCCAGGCCACCGAAGAGCCGCAGACGTGGCCCGAGCAGCCGGCGCAGGCGCGCCATCTTCTCGGGTGTCGGTGCGTCCTCGACCTTGACCGCACACACCGTGGGCACGGCTTCGACCAGGGACGCGATGAGGCTCGACGGCAGCGTCGGGCCGAAGGCTGGGTTGTCGAGCAGGATGAGGGGCAGCGGCAGCGCCTGCGCGATGGCGCGCACGTGCGACAACACGGCGCCGGCGTCGCCGCGCGGCGGCTTCACGAGCAGGCCGGCCGCGCCGCACTCGGCTGCAACACGCGCATCCGCGATCGCCTGCTGTGTGCACTCGGCGAGCACGCCAACGACGATCGGCGCCCGCCCGCCCGAGCGACGTGCCACCCGCTGGATGACGCAGCGGCGTTCGGCCTCGTCGAGCAGGTCGCCCTCGCCGGCGATGCTGGCGGGCACCAGCCCGGCCGCGCCGCCGTCGAGGTAGTAGTCGACCACACGTTCCAGGCTCTCCGGGTCCAGGCGGCCGCCGGCCACCATCGGCGTTGGCAGCACGGCAAAGAGTCCCTTGAGCCAGTCAGGCATGCGGGCCATCGCGGTCGTCCTCAGAGGCTGAGCCTCTCAAGTGCCAGTGGCCAGCGCCGACGTGTCGCTGCCGAGGCTCAGGCTCAGGCCCATGTCGGCGGTGCACGAGGCGCGCAGCACGCCGTCGAAGAAGCGGCAGCGGGCGTCCAGCGCGGCGCCGATGGCCTGCGCCACGAGGTCCTCGTCCTGCGGGGTGCGCAGCATCGGCAACAGGACGGATTCGAGATGATCGGCGTGGCCGTCGTCCACGTGGATGTGCAGCTCGAAGAACACGAGCGCCTCCTTGTCGAAGTGCAGCGCGCTCATCAGGCCAGCCTGGATCTGCGTGTACAGCGAGGCCACGATGCCTTCGGAGGCATGGCACAAGGCACCGACGAGCCCAAGGCCACAGGCCCGGTCGCCCAGCGCGAGGTAGGCGTCGATCAGTGCCCGGGTCTCGGGCAGCACCGGCGAGTCCGCGAGTTCCTCGTCGCTGATGCCCAGCGCGCGCGTGAAGCGGCGGAACAGCGTCGCGTGGGCCCGCTGCGGGTCGCCCTCGCCAAGCTCCTCCCAAAGGTTCTCGGCGATCACCATGCGCGTCGCCTCGTCGCGGCTCGCGGCCAGCGCAGTAGCGAGGAAGCACGGGAACTCGTGGCAGAAGCGGTACATCTGAGACGCGAGCACGCGCACCTGGGGCAGCGTGAGCTCGCCCGCGCGACAGCGCTCGACGAACGGATGGCGCCACAGGGGATGTGTGCGGGCCAGGTGTCGGAAGCGCGCGGCCGCGTCGGACCGCGCCGAGGCCGGCTTGCAGACGGCCTCGGCGGCCTGGAAGATGGGGCAATGGGTCATACAGCGCTCCTCGTGATGGTGGCTGCCTCAGAGGCTGAGAGTTTTTCGAGCGTGCCCGAGCAGCACGTCAAAAGGCGCCTGATCCAGGCGCAAAGCGCAGCCATAGCCCGGGCTATGGCGAGCATTTGCAACGACGAGCAGGGGTCTTTTGGCGTG
>JAJKJU010000300.1 GCA_021153565.1 Rhizobacter sp. | reverse complement strand
TGATCGCGCTCCCTCTCCACCGTACCCGGGAGATGGGGTGATCGCGCTCCCTCTCCACCGTACCCGGGAGATGGGGTGATCGCGCTCCCTCTCCACCGTACTCGGGAGAGGGGGTGATTGCGTTCCCTCTCCACCGTGCTTGGGAGACGGGGTGATCGCGTTCCCTCTCCGCCGTACTTGAGAGAGGGGGTGAACGCGCTCCCTCTCCACCGTACTCGGGGGAGAGGGTTGGGGTGAGGGGGCTCCGCGTCCAGGCGATTCGCTTGACTTCAAGGCGCACTACGCCAGCAGCAGATCGTCGCTCCACTTGACGGCCTCCAGCCGCTTGTACTTTTCTCCCTCCTCACGCCGCCCGTCGTACACGATCCGATCCTCGTAGTCAGACAGCCACAGCGCATTCGGATTGCGTCGCGCGATGATGAGATCGCCCTGGCTTGTGGCCGAGTGCGGCGAGCGGTGTACCTTCATTACCACCACGCCTTCGCCGAACACATTCGTCACAGCAGTCGGCCACTGGCCATGCGCCCCGGCGGGCGGCCCGTCGATCACCGACACCACTTCAAGCTTGCCGGCCTCGGTCGACATCGTGTAGCGAGATCGCGCCGTGTCCGACAAGCCCTTTTGCGATTCATTGTGCAGCGCCCACGCCTTTTCTACCGGCACGGCGAAGGCGGTGTGGCCCTCGATCTCGCGGCACTGGAAGAGGTATTTCGGCTTGACGTTGTTGCGCCGAAGTTCCTCTTGCAGGATGCGCAGCGACAGCGCATCGTCGTTCACGCGGGCGATGATGGGCGTCTGGTTCTCGACGCTTACGAAGTCGAAACGCTGCACGGCATCGAGCGCTTCACGCACCGGCGCGAGCCATCGGTAGTAGCCCGCCTCGTTGCAGATGTAATTGTTGTTCACATCGCGCTCCAGCATCTCGTCGGGATGGGTGAAGTGCACGACGAAGTTCACGTGCACGTCTGGAAACTGCTGATGGAAGAACTCGAGCGTGCGCGTGAAGTTCTTGTCGAATCGCTGCGGACGGAAAGCCATCTCCTTGGTGCCCACACGCACGAGATGCACGCCGGCTTCCGCCGCTGCGGCCATGTACTTGTAAACATTCTTGTTCGACAACACCATCGGGTCCCCGCCCGACAGCAGCACTTCGCGAATGGGGTAGCGCGGCTCGCCGGTTCCAGCATCGCGGCCGCCATTGGCGGCGAGCGCGGTGTTGTAGTCGAGGATGTAGGCCTTCAGGTTTTCTGGCTTGATGAGCCCCTTGCCGGTCGAGCCGTTGAAGATGTCCAGCCGATAACAATATCGGCAATGGGCAGAGCAGGCGAGAGCGGTGTAGCCCAGCACGATCTCGTCGTACTTGTGCAGGATCCTGCCCTTCAGGCTGCCCGGGCTGTAGCGGATCTGGTTGGACGGGTCTTTCTCGCCACTCATGTCCTCGGCCTCGGCGAGGATGGGCACCACCAGCGCTTCGAGCGGCTTGCTGGGCGGCATGGCGGGCAGCACGACCTTGCCCTCGGCGTCGCGGTATTCCTCTCCGCGCACCAGTGCCATGTAGTACGGGTTGATGCCGAACATCATGCGCTGGTCTACGCCATGGTCGCGCATCACCTGGATCTGCTGTGCGGGGTAGAAGCGCTCCAGCAGCGGCACCACGTTGTTGCTGTTGAATCGTCCGCGTGCAGGCTTGAGGTCTTGCAGCGGGGTATCGGGCAGGTCTTCCATTGTGACGATCATCATGCAGCGTTCTCCTGGTTCAAAGTGATGTCAGCCACTGCGTGAGCTTGCGTGCACCGCGCAGTGTTTTGGCGAAGATGGCGTGGGTTGCATCGGTGTTCAGCGGTTTGTCGAGTCCGATTTCTCGCGAGGCCTTGAGCGCTTCGCGGCCATCGAATTCGACGTAGGCCAGGCGTGCGCAGAGTTGCCCGGGCGGCAGGCCGAATGCATCGCCGGGCAGCAAGGCGATTCCGGTGTCCGCGAGCAGGCGGGCACACAGAGACTGCGAGCTGTCCACGCCGAGGCGGAGCAAACGCTCGGTGTAGGGCGAAAAGTCGGGGAAGAGGTAGAAGCCGCCGGTGGGCGGATGCACGCGCACGTCGGCGCTGCTCAACTGTTCGGCCACGCTCTGGCCGATTCGTGAGAGCAAGCGGCGCTGATGTGCGAGATAGTTGCGCGTCGCATCGTTCCACCGGTAGGCTTCGCAGGCGGCCATTTGCACCGGCAGCGGTGCGCAGGAATAGGTTTCCGAGGCGATGCCCAGCAAGGTGTCTTTGAATGCGCCAAGCAAGTCGGTGGGAAGCATCGCCACGCCCAGCCGCCATCCGCCCGCGCCGCACCACTTCGACAGGCCGCCGGTGACGATGGTGCCTTCGGGGTAGTGCTTCGCCAGAGAGACATGCGCGCCGCCATGGTTGAGCAGGCCGTAGATCTCGTCGGAAATGACGAGGATGTTGTGCTTGCGAAATTCCTGCGTGAGCGCGATGAGCTCGTCGCCGGTATACGACAGGCCATCTGGATTGCCGGGGTGGTTGAGGACGAGCAGTGACGGAACGCGGCTGTCAGCCTTTTCCTTCACCGCCGCCGCAACAGCTTCGGGCCGCGCCCGCCAACGTTGCTCGAAGTTCGTCGCAACGGTGATCGGCCGGTGCCCGAGCAGGCGGGCCTGCGGTGCATACGATACCCATGCAGGTGAGGGGATGAGCACGTCGAGCTTCTCGAACGCGGCCATCACTGCGTAGAGAAGTACCTTGGAGCCTGGCGCCACCAGCACCTGCTCGGCCCCGATATCGACGCCGTCGCACTCGCTGTGAAAGGCGGCAACATGATCGCGCAGTTCGGGCAGGCCTTGAACCGAGGTGTAGTCCTTGGCGGCGGCATGCAAGCGCAGCGCTTCGACGGCGGCGTCGAGCGGCGGAAAGGGCGACTGCCCGAAGCCGAACTTGAACACCTCCCGGCCGGTGCCTTCGATGTTGCGCGACTGTTCGTTGAGCAACAGCGTTTGCGACTTCTCGACAGTCTTCAGACCTTCATTCCACATCGACCCGACCTCCAGGATGTAAAGGATGGGGCGAAGTCTATGATCAGGGATGCTTAAAGGCACACGTCAATAGATCACGATGATTGATGTGTCGAAAGGATGTTTTGGTGTATTCGTGGCCAGGGGTGGAACGAGGGAATGGGCCTTGCCGCAAACGCCCGTTCCCGGGTTGCAGCCTCTCAGTTGCCGACAAGTCGCTTGGAAGCAATCTCCGCATTACTCCCTCTCCCTCTGGGAGAGGGCGGGGGTGAGGGCGACGGCGGTGGAGAAAGCAAGGCACTTGGATATCAACGGTCGCAGCCCTCACCCCAACCCTCCCAGAGGGAGAGGGAGCAAGGACTACGAAGCCGGAGTTGTGGGTAATCCGAAAGGGCTTCACCCGGGCTACAAGAGCGAAACGCCGGGCAAGGTGAGCAGCGATGTCTCCCTCATCAAGCGCACAAACTCGCTCACATACGCCCGCTCGCTCAGCCGCTGCGGCACGGCCGCGTACAAGCGCCCGATCAAGCCCTCTTCTCCGATGCGCTGACTCGCGACGTATCCGCGGTCGAGGTAGGCCTTCACCGCCCACAAGGGCAATGCCGCAATGCCTCGCCCGCTCGCGACAAGTTGAAGAATCGCCACCGTCAGCTCGCTCGTGCGTCGCGCCGGCGAGATGCCGGCTGGCGCGAGCACGCGCCGCACGAGGTCGAGCATCTCGTCGGGCACGGGGTAGGTGATGAGCGTCTGGCCGGCGAAGTCCGCGGCCTGCAAGGCCGGCTTCCCCAAAAGTGCATGGCCCTGCGGCAGCAGCCCGACGATTTCGAAGCTGAAGAGCGGGTGAAACGCCACGCCAGCCTCCTCCGCTTCATTCAACTCCGACACGATTGCCACCTCTGCGCGGTCTTGATGCAGCAGGCCCACGGGGTCTGCATGAAAGCCGGAGACGATGTCCAACTCCACCTCTGGCCAGCGGGCGCGAAACGCATCCATCGCCGGCATCAGCCAGTCGAAGCAGGTGTGGCATTCGACGGCAATGCGCAGCGCGCCGGCGGCGCCCGACACCAGGCGCGCCACGTCACGCTCGGCGTCATCGACGAAGGGCAGCACGGCGTCGGCCAGTTTCAGAAGGCGCTGCCCCGGCGCCGTGAAGCTCACCGGATTCGACTTTCGCTCAAACACGCTCGCGCCGTAGTGCTCCTCCAGCAACTTGATCTGGTGCGAGAGTGCTGACTGCGTGACGTTGAGCAACTGCGAGGCGCGAGAGAGGTTGCCCGCTTCGCGCAGGGCCACCAGCGTCTTCAGGTGCCGAAGATCAAGCGGAGATTGCAGCGTTGTGTGCATGAGCGATATTCATGATGTTTCGAAAAATCTTTCGCTTGAATCATATTGATCATCGCCCGACCATCGCAAGTCGATTCAACGATGGCCTTGATTCCCATGATTTATGCGCACGTCCCCGGCTTCCCCCGCATCGGCGAACAACGCGAACTGAAGTTCGCCCTCGAGCGCCACTGGCGCGGCGAGATCACCGCCGACGATCTCGACAGCATTGGCCGACAGCTTCGTGCGCGGCATTGGCAACTGCAGCGCGACGCCGGCCTCGATTTCGTGACGGTGGGCGATTTTGCGTTCTACGACCACGTCGCGAACCACATCCAGTTGCTCGGCTGCGAGCCGGCCCGCTTCGACTTCATGCAGCAGGAGCCCGAACTGGCGCGCTACTTCACGCTGGCTCGCGGGGTGGCGCATGAAGTCAAGAGTGGCGATGACTGCGGCTGCGGCAAGACTCCGCGCCACGCGCTGGAGATGACCAAGTGGTTCGACACCAATTACCACTACCTTGTGCCGGAGTTCGGTCCGCAAACGCAGTTCAGCCTTGCATCCAAGCGACTCTTCAAGGAGGTCGACGAGGCGCTGCAGCTGGGTCATCGCGTCAAGCCCGTGCTCATCGGGCCATTGAGCTTCTTGTGGCTGGGCAAGGAGAAGGTCGAAGGCTTCGATCGGCTGAGCCTGTTGCCGGCGTTGGTTCGAACCTATGTCGACATTCTGGAGCGACTGGGTGCCGCGGGCATTCAATGGGTGCAGATCGACGAGCCCATCCTCGGCCTGGACCTGCCTGCCGCATGGCGCGATGCGTTTGGGCGCGCGTACGAAGCGCTTTGCAAAGCGGATGTGTCCCTGATGCTTGCCACCTACTTCTCGCCATTGCAGGACAACTTGGCGCTTGCGTGCAGCCTCCCGGTTGCGGGCCTGCATGTCGACGCTGTGCGCGCCGCCGACGAAATCGATGCCGTCATCGACCGCCTGCCGCTGGGCCGCGAGTTGTCGATCGGCATCGTCGATGGCCGCAACATCTGGCGCAGCGATCTCGATGCTGCACTCGACGTATTACGCCTCGCACTGGAGCGGCGAAACGGACGCCTGTGGATCGCGTCCTCATGCTCGCTGCTTCATGTGCCTGCCAGCCTGCGTGAAGACACCGCGCTCGACGCCGAACTGCAAAGTTGGTTGGCGGGTGCCAGGGAGAAGCTCGACGAAATCGCCACGCTCAAGCGTGCGTTGGTAGAAGGCGCGACTGCCGTGCGGGCCGAACTCTTCGTCTCGCGTTCCGCGCAGGCTGCGCGCGCAAGCAGCTCCCGTGTGAAGAAACCCGCGGTGACGCGCCGGGCCGCCAGCCTCGCGAGTAACGTGGACAGGCGCCACTCCGAATTTGCACTGCGCCAGCGCTTGCGGCGCGCGCGTTTCAAGCTCCCGCCCTTTCCGACGACGACGATCGGCTCCTTCCCGCAGACCTCGGCCATTCGTGCCGCACGCGCAGCATTCAAGCGCGGCGAGTTGTCGGCGGCCAACTATCACGACGCGATGCGCCGCGAGATCGCCCATGCGGTCAAAGTGCAGGAAGACATCGGCATTGACGTGCTGGTGCATGGCGAAGCCGAGCGCAACGACATGGTCGAATACTTCGGTGAGCAGCTGGAAGGCTTCGCCTTCACCGCCAACGGCTGGGTGCAGTCGTACGGATCGCGCTGCGTGAAGCCGCCGGTGCTGTTCGGCGATGTGTCGCGGCCCAAGGCGATGACGGTGGACTGGACGGTGTATGCGCAAAGCCTCACTCGCCGCCCGATGAAGGGCATGCTCACCGGCCCGATCACCATCTTGCAATGGTCCTTCGTGCGCGACGACCAGCCGCGCTCGGACACGGCCTTGCAGATTGCGCTTGCAATCCGCGATGAGGTCGATGACCTCGAACGCGCAGGCATTGCGATCATCCAGATCGACGAACCGGCGATTCGCGAAGGGCTGCCGCTGCGCCGCGCCGCGTGGCCGCATTACCTCCAATGGGCGGCGCGGGCGTTTCGCGTGTCGGCCAGCGGAGTGTCCGACGAGACGCAGATCCACACGCACATGTGCTATTCGGAATTCAACGACATCCTCCCCGAAATCGCGGCCATGGATGCGGACGTCATCACTATCGAGACGAGCCGGTCCGACATGGAATTGCTGCGCGGCTTCGGCGAGTTCGCCTACCCCAACGAGATCGGCCCTGGCGTCTACGACATCCACTCGCCGCGCGTGCCAGAGGTGGACGAGATGGTGCGGCTGATGCGCAAGGCAGCCAAGGTGGTGCCGGCCGAGAACCTGTGGATCAATCCGGACTGTGGATTGAAGACGCGCGGGTGGCCGGAAACGGAGGCGGCGCTGCGGAACATGGTCGAAGCGGCTGGCGTGGTT
>JAJKJU010000299.1 GCA_021153565.1 Rhizobacter sp. | reverse complement strand
CGGTCTGCCCGGGGCTCAGGTTCGCAAAGCTGCTCCAGTTGGCACTCATCAGCTCGGCGCCGCTGAGGTTGAAGACCTGCACGGCGGACGTGCCGTCGCCGGTGAAGCTCAGGCCGCCCCACTGTGCCGTGACGCTGCCCGTGGCGGGCAGCGTGGCGAGCTGATCGGACAGCGCCGTCAAGCGGGCTTCTTCGCTGGCGAACGAGAAGTCGGGTGCGGCTTGCCCCACGACATCGCCGCTGGAGAGTTGGCCGGTGTGCTGGCTGGTGCCGTAGGTGGCGGTGCCGTGCAGGCTGCCGCCGTAGAACGTGAGGTTGCCGCCGACCACAGCCGACTGACCGTGATAGGCCAACCCGTTGGCGTTGACGCTGTAGTTCGCCAGCGTCAGGTCGTTGCCCGCCGCAATGGCGCCTTCGGTGTCGCTGCCAGTGCTGGTGAAGTCGTGAAAGGCGAAGACGTTGAAGGCGCCGGCGATGCCCAGATCGATCGGCAGTGAAGTGACCGGCGGCGGGGTGACCGTGATGCGCACCGTGGCGACGTTGGAGTCGAGTTGGCCGTCGTTGGCCTTGTAGGTGAAGCTGTCGCTGCCCAAGTAGCCCGTGGTCGGGGTGTAGCGCCATTGGCCGTCGGCCTGGCATACAACGCTGCCATGCTGCGGTGCGGTCACGATGGTGTAGCCCAGCGTGGCTGCGGCGTTGTCGACATCGGTGGCGGAAAGCGCCAGGTCCGTTGAGGCGTTGCCAACGACGCTGAGCGCCACGTCTTGAGCGACCGGCGCGTCGTTGACCGCGGCGATGGTGAGCGCCACGGTGGCGATGCCGCTATACGACAGCCCGTCACTGACGCGGTAGGTGAAGCTGTCGGTGCCATTGAAGTCGGGATCGGGCACATAGCTGAAGCGGCCGTCGGCATGCAGCAGGACGATGCCGTGGGCGGGGCCGCTGACGATGCCGCTCGTCAGCGGGTCGCCATCCACGTCGGTGGCGCTGGCCAGCGGGTTCAGGGTGAGCGAGCCGTCTTCGGCGACCGTGGCTGAGCTGTTGCCCAGCACCGGCGCGTCGTTCACCGGTGTGACCATCAGCGTTACCGAGGCGACGTTGGAATCGGCCTGACCGTCGTTGACGCGGTAGGTGAAGCTGTCGATGTCGTTGAAGTTGGCGGTTGGCTTGTAGGTGAAAGTGCCGTTGGTGTTCACCGTGAGCGTGCCGTGGGCGGGGCCGGCGACGATCGAGGCCGTGAGCGTGTCGCCGTCCGCGTCGCTGGCGGTGGCCAGCGGGTTCAGGATAAGCGATCCGTCTTCGGTGACTGTGGCCGAGCTGTTGCCCAGCACCGGCGCTTCGTTCACCGGTGTGACCGTAAGAGTTACCGTGGCGACGTCGGAATCGGCCTGGCCGTCGTTGACGCGGTAGGTGAAGCTGTCGATGCCGTTGAAGTTGGCGGTCGGCGTGTAGGTGAAGCTGCCGTCGGCGCTGATCGACAGTGTGCCGTGGGCGGGGCCGGTAACGATGGCGGCGCTCAGACCGTCGCCATCGATGTCGGAGGCATGTGCCAGCGGTGCCAGCGTGAAGCTGCCGTCTTCGTTCAGCGTGGCCGACTGGTCCTCCAGCACCGGCGCGTCGTTCACCGCATGGACGCTGAAGGTCAGCGTCGCCTCGTTCGAGGTCTGGTGGCCGTCGGTCAGCGTGAAGCGCAGCGTGTCGGTGCCGTTGAAGTTGGCGGCTGGGGTGTAGAGCCAGCTGCCGTCGGCCTGAACGCTGAGGGTGCCGTGGGCGGGCTCGGTGACGATGATGCCGGTCAGGGCATCGCCGTGGGCATCCGCGCCCAGGCTGGCCGGGGTGATACGCATGCTGCCGTCTTCCAGCAGTTGCAGCGTGGCGTCAACGGCCACCGGGGCGAAGTTGGCGGCGAGCACGGTGAACTGGACGGTGACTGGGGTGGACACCGACTCGCCGTCGCTGACCACGTAGCGGATGCTGTCGGGGCCAGTGAAGCTCGCATCGGGCGTGTAGCTGAGGCTGCCATCGGCGTTGGTTGTGAGGCTGCCGTGGGCGGGGGCGGTCACGATCTGCACCGTGAGTGCCGAGCCTTCGACATCGCTCGCGCCATTCAGCGGATCGAAAGTCCAGGGCTTGCCTGCCGACACGGTCGTGCTGAAGCTGGCGGGCGCGACCGGGGCATCGTTCACCGGGCGCACGCTCAATTGCACGGTGGCGGTGTTGGAGCTGCGGCCCGCGGTATCGACGACGCGATAGCTGAAGCTGTCGGCACCGAAGTAGTTGGACTCGGGCCGGTAGCTGAAGCTGCCGTCGGCATTGACCGTCAGGCTGCCATGCGCTGGGCCGGCCACGACCGCAGCGGTCAGCGACTCCCCATCTGCGCCGCTGGCGGTGGCCAGCGGGTCGATGACCACGGAGCCTTCTTCGTTCAACGTCACTGCCTGGTTGACCAGTTGCGGAAGATTGTTGACCGAACTCACGTTCAGGCTGACGGTTGCGACGTCGGAGTCGGCCTGGCCATCGCTCACGCGGTAGCTGAAGCTGTCGGCACCGACGTAGTTGGCCGATGATGTGTAGGTGAAGCTGCCGCTGTCGTTGAGCACCAGCGTGCCGTAGGTAGGCCCGGACACGATGGTGGCGACGAGGGCGTCGCCATCGACGTCAGACGCCGTCAGCGTGGCGCCGATGAGCAGCGGTGTGTCTTGTGCAAGCACCAGCGATTGGTAGCCCAAGACCGGCGCATCGTTGACCGATGCCACCGCCAGGCTCACCGTCGCTTCGTTCGAGTCTTCCGTTCCATCGTTCAGGCGGAAGCGCAGCGAATCGCTGCCGTGGTAGTTGGCCAATGGCACATAGGTGTAGGTGCCGTCGCCGTTGTCGTTCAATGCGCCGTGGGTCGGTGATTGCGCGATGGTGGCGGTGATGGCCGTGCTGGCAGTTCCACGCGCGAAGCTGCGCAGATCGATTAGCACACTGCCGTCTTCGGCGAGCGTGCTCGTTTCGTTGATTGCGTGGAACACTGGTGTGACAGGCTGCACCGTGAAGCGCACTTCGGCCGGGGCCGACGCTTGAACACCGTCGGTCACGCGGTAGGCGAACACGTCTTCACCGGAGTAGCCCACATCCGGTGTGTAGGTGTAGCGGCCATCGGCGGTGTTTTCCAGCGTGCCGTGCAGTGGCGCGTTAATCACGTCGACGGTCAAGACATCGCCGTCCACATCGCTGGCATGCGCCAGCGGGTAGAACACCAGCGGCTCGCCGGCAATCACCTCCTGCGTGCTGCTCGTGAGCACCGGCGCATCGTTCACCGAGGCAACCTGCAGCTGCACGGTGGCAATGGTGGAGACCTGCCCGCCGTCGTTGAAGCGGTAGCTGAAGCTGTCTGTGCCGTGGTAGTTGGCGAACGGCACGTAGTTCACTGTGCCATCGGCATTGAGCGTGGCGGTGCCGTGTTGCGGGGTGGTGACGAGTTCAACCTGTGCCGAGGCAGTGCCCAGCGTCACATCGTTGCCGAGCACTGTGATGGTGGTGGCAGCATCTTCAAGCGTGGACACCGCGTCGTCTTCAGCCACCGGGTCGCCAAGCACCTGCACGTCTCGCAGCGAGACATGGCTTTGCGTGGCATCAGCGCCAAGACCAAAGCCGAGCAGGTCAAACGAGAGGTAGACCGGCGTGTTGGCCAAGGCTTTCGGCAGGTCGATGTAGTAGGTGCTCGACCCGTCGGCATTGATCACCTTGCGGATGCCGGACGCAAGGCTCTCCTGTCCATCGGCCTGGATGTTGAGAAGTGCATCGGATCGCGTCAGCGACACGGTGCTGCCGACTGCCTGCATGGTGCTGGCGTTGAGCAGAGCAACCTCGAAAGCATCACCAGGGCTGCCGCTTCCGCTGGACTGAAGGCCTCGCGCATCCACAGTGAAGCGAAGGAAGCGGTCGTGATCCGTCAACGTCAGGATCTCGCCAGCATTCGTCTGTGTATTGGAACTTTCATTCAAGGTCAACTGGGTCATCGTGCTGTCAAAGACGACGCTGCCCTGGGTGCTCCAACCGCCAACCTGCTGAGCCTCGGCATGATTGACTGCGGTGGGGCCAGTCGAGTCCCAAACAACAGTAGCACCGATCACCACTCTCTCCGACTGAGATGGATCCCTTCGCTGCGCCAACACGAGAGCGGCATCAGCAGCACTCGGAATGCGGCGCACGCCAGGGGTGAGGTACTTGGCCATCACATCGACATCGCCCTCTGCGTGGCCCAGTCCCATCACGTGGCCCAGTTCGTGGACGAGCACCGTGAGCAGGTCCAGCTTGCCCTCGGCGGCGCTGCCAATTGATGCTTTGAACTCTTCGGATGTATCGCCGGAGCCGAATTCATCATGTTCGGCAGGCGTCGGATCGACGAACCAGCCCCAACCAGCGCCATCAGCAGAAAGGGCAATCTCCTGGCCCACGGTCAACGCAGCGACCCGTGGGGCGAGCGTGGTTATGGCAAATTCGGCGGAATCGAGCAAGGACGCCGGTGCACCAGCGTCGAGCCAGTATTGCCGGGCCACGGGCAACAAGGTCTCTATATTGACTAACGTCAGAGCAGGCGATGTGACGGTACCCTGAGCATTGACTTCTTGATACTTAGCTTGCTCTGCATTTTCCGGAGGATAGTTCCTGCTAATGACTTCTGAACCAGCCGGCGGCTTGGAGCCACGCTTTGTTATCAGAGTATTGACAGTGATCTCAGCGGCACCGTAAACCGGCTCGTTGAGTGCTGTCTTCGGATAGTCCACCCGGATCATATTGCCGTTTATATCGATCACCAGCAGGGTTCTCAGGGTTGGCGGAGGGCCGGCCGTTTCGAATCCCTTGTCGAGAGTTGACAATACTTCCGTGAGAGAAATGGCTTCACCCGCAAAACGCAAATCGAGCACGATTACAGACGCCTGCCTTTCACTCTTACTAGCAATGGTTTGAGCAATCGTTGCCAAACTGTTACCACCCGGCTGATAAATATCAACCGGAACCCCGTTGAGATCAGGAGTTGTTTTGCTGCTTAGCAAACGGTCTGGATAGCCAAGTACTTCACCATTTCTCCCAGTTCTGCCAAGGTCGTTGGTGATATGGGATGTTATTTCTCCCCTTTCAGGCAGAGCAAGAGTTTGGATCCCCGCTTGGTTTAACACCTTGTCCACTTCCATCTCTCGCAGCTTGATCTGAAGCTGTCCTGGTGTCAGGCCCGAGTCGCGCAGCTCCTCCGCACCACGAAATAAAGGCGACCATTCCGGCTTAGGCTCTGCCACCTTATTGGTATTGAGGTTAGAAACCTCAATTTCAATATTCTTGTTATGGACCCAGATCCCGGCCAAATCAACGAAATAGGTATGGAAATCCTCGACCTCCAGATTATATACTGGCGCCGACGACCATGAGTCTGATGGATACAGACATCTAACACTTATTAGATCACCGTTGTAAGTCAGTAATTCATCGCCCTCATTAAGATCGCGGACTGCAGTCCAACCCTTGCTTTCGACCCAGATAGGGTGCTCTCCCGTTACGTGAGTCACTGCATTGGCCGAACTTCCATATTTTTCAAAGTATGCAGGGCTGTAATTAAAACCTATCGACATCGTCTTTGCGCTGTGCTCATGCAATTTGACGATTCGCTTAGGCGCCATTTCGCCTGTAATTTCGCAGCGCGACAAGACTTTGTCGCCAACCCGAAGAAGTTCTATTTCGCAAAACTTTCCGTTCTCGAGGAGAACTAGTGTTTCACCACTAAAACATGTGCTCTCCAAGCCGGGCTTGTCGAGTGCTGCCTGCACAGCCTCTGTTTTTCCGCAATTGGTGTTATGTGCCCAAACCCCGATCTCACCGACGTAGTAGGTGTGAAAGTCTTCAACCTCGAAGTTATAGACGGACGTAAGAAATGGTCCGGCCAGTTGCAAGCTGTCGGATTTGAAGGCGCCCTCGTCGCTTGCCAAAGCTATGTGCACCTCGCCAAGCTCTAACACCATGCCCACACCCACTCTGTCGTCAGAGGCGAAACCCAGGTTTGCATACTGCGTTCGGCGGACCAATCCAGCGGCGTGTACCTGTGCCTTGCGTCCAGTGGAGAGCTGCAACACCAAGCCCGGTTCGAGGTACTCAGCGGCCATCCAATGCGTGCCGTCATCCAGTGGGGTTTCGATCCAGAACGGGTGATTCGGCGTGGCGATCAAGGTGATCAGTACTTCTGCGCCCTCTACCTTGACCTGCACTGCGTAGACCTGTTGGTCGAGGTGGGCCACGGTATTGATGACCCTCCGATAGCCTTTCTCACCACCATGCTCAGGTTGAGATAACACTCTCGTGCCCACGCGGACTTTCTCGATCGGCACGAGCCCGTTTTCGGTGTGCACGAGCGTACCGGCGACAAAGCAACCCTTTGGGCTCACCTCGCCCGCATCGGATACGTCGAGAAGGCCCTCGGCGGCCTTCTCGAATTCCTCGACCGTGAGCACACGCCCTTCGGACACCGTCACCCCGTTCGCGTCCTTGCGCGCTGACTCGATCACATATTCCCTGGTTGTCGTGGCCTTCTTGTACTCAAGCGACCGAAGCGGCGTTTCCTCGATCACACCCCGACGAAGTTGCTGCTCGAGGAACTCGACCTGCTTGACCTTGAGCTGAAGCTCTCGTTTCGCCGCAGGCGTTTCACCGAACCTCATGCTGCCGAAGAGCGCGAGCATGTTGTAGGACTCGTTCCGCAGCGCTTCGTAGTCCTTTTCGATCAACGCGGAGCCCATCTTGTACAGCCCCTCCGCGCCCAGGGTTACCGGGTTGTACTTCAGGAAGGCTAGGAACACGTGGTTGACGATTTCGCTTGCCGAAGCATCGCTTGCAAGCAGCTTCGTGAAGTCGGTATGCGTTGGCAAGTTGATTGCTTTGCCATCGGCAAGCGCCTTGGCCACGCCCACGACCGCGTTGGTCTCGATCAGCGTCAAGCCGCCAAGCAGACCTTCGACTGCCTGTGCCGCACTGGCAAGGTTCGTTGCAAGAACGCCGCCATTGGCGGTGTCGTACGCGATCGTGCCCAGTACACGTTGCGCGTCATCGATCTGCGCCAACATCTCGGAGTTGTCTTTGCCGAACAGCGCCAGCGCCGAGGCTGCAATCGAAGATCCCAGCGTCACCAGTTGTGCTGTCGTTCGGATCAGGAATGTGTTCCACGTCCCCTGGCTCTTGTCCAACTCGGGCGCGTCAATCTTCGGCACCTTGGCGGCAACGGCCGCCGACTGCACCGCCGTGAAGATGCTGGGAGCAAGCTCCTTGAGGTACGGCAAGTTCTGCAGCGTCAACGTGGGCAATGCCTGCTTGGACGAATACGTTCCCATGCCATAGATCCAGCCGAAGAGCTGGCCATTACCGGCGGTGTCATAGCGGGCCGGTGTGACCTCCGGGTATTGGTGGCTTTGCGCCCCGAAACCATCCCGGTCGATGGGCATCGTGAGCTTGCGGTCGGCCTGTTGGGCATTGATGGCAGCCTGAACCAGTTGACTCGCGTTCCACACGAAGATGGATCGGTACATCAGGTCGGAGTAGGCACCACCGGTGTAGTAACCTGAGGTGTCCTCAACGAAACCACTCGCATACAACATGCCGCTCTGGTCCAGGATCAGCTGGTCAAGCGCCACACCGGGAATAGGTGTCGTCGCGCCCAGGTAGACCGGCCCGCCTTCCTCGCCGAATGGATCCTGTATGACGCCGATCTTGCCGCCGATTTGCTTGCCAAGGCCATAGTTTTCGTAGTCCACGAAATGGACATCGTTGAAGAGGAAGTTGTAGTCGGCCACCAAGGCGTAAGTCTTGCCCTGGTACTTCAGCACGACGGTGTCAGCAGCCCGCTGAATGTTCTGCTGGTACTTTGCCTGCAGCCACCCCGGAACATTTTCAGGCTTGAGTGCAGTGTCCGCGACCGTGGCGCTGCCACTCAGTTTGCCCGTGCTCGAGTCAGTCTTGAAAGTGATGCCCGCGGCACCCTTGCTGATGTCCTTCGCGTTGGACACCAGGAACTGGCCGCGCTGTTCGCCGCTGTTGATGTACAGCGGCCCTTTGCCGAGGTAGGACGACGGGTAGGCGCCCAGATCCAGCTTCTTGACATAGGCGGGATCGACTTTGCTGCCAGCCCCCACGCCGAACAGGTCGATCACATACACGTTGCCCGGCGAGGGTGCTGGATAGTTGCTGATGTTGATGCGGCCCGCGGGTGCAGTGACAGCCAGATAGCGCCCGCTGTTGATGGCAAGGTCCCGGAAGCCAAGCGGAGCACTGAGATCCGGAATGGCCAGCGTCTGCTGCTTCTTCAGGAAGTTAGGCCCGGAGTCGATGTTGATCCGCACGAGACGGCCGCCCGCGCTGTAGTTGCTGCCCTCCACCACATATAGCCAGCCGTCATTCACCGCCAGGCTGCTGATTGGCGCCGAGGCACCGGCGACCGTATAGGTCACAACAATGTCCTGCGTCATCGTGTCGAAGACATAGATCTTGTTGTTGCGGCCCGCGATGAAGGCCAGCCTGCCGTCGTCGTTGAAGACGATCTGGCTTGCGTATGCCCCGCTCAGTTCAAGCGGCTTGCCCTTGTTGTCTTTGATGATCTGGCCAATCAACACCGGCTGACGATTGCCCCCGGGCTGAAAGATGTCGATGGTGTTGGCCGTGGTCACGAGCGTATCGACCGACGGTGCAGGTGGCGCAGCGGGAATCAGTGCGCTGTAGATGGGCGCGTCCTCTGCCCGCGTGCTGTTGAACAAGTCCCGCAACGCGGATTTAGTGGGTGAGCCGCCCCCTTTGTCGGGCTTGGCTACGCCTGGAATGTCGCTCGGTCCGATCAAGCGGCGCATGCCGGGCGGCAACTCGGGATTCATCAGGCTGTCGGCGCTGCCGTCGCCCACAACACCCAGAATCGCGCCCAGTTGCTCCAGCACAGTGGTCAGCAGGTCGATGCGGCCTTTGGCCGCGCCGCCCGAGACCGCCAGGCTGACTGCCGCCTCGTCGTATGAGGCAGCAAAGTTCGAGTCGATGTCGGGGTTCGTCCCAAGGTACCAGCCCCACGTCGCCGCATTGCGTGACAACACGATGGTGTGCGCGTCGACGTAGGACAGGCTGTTGCCGGCAAGGTCTTCGATCTTGATCATGACGTCATCGAGCAGCTTCATGTCCGCGCCAGCGTACTGCCAAACCAATCGAGCCGCCGACAGCACTGCCTGTGCATCGGACGCGCTGAGCTGCAGCGCGCTGACGTTCGACCCCACCTCTGGCGCATACACCACAGACGCATGACGCAGCGGCCACAGCACGTCTGGATCTCCGTACCAACCAGGGGGCAGCGATGCCTTGGGCGCACGTTCGAGGTAGATGTTGTGCTGCGAAAGGGCAACGCCCTCCGGAAGCATGATCCGCAAGGTGCCATCAGCCTGAGGCGACACCTCGAACGGTTGCCAGATCAGCCCATTGACGGGCGCCGTACCAGGCGCAGTCACTTTCTCGATCTGGTCCCCGATCGGCACGAGCCACAGCTTGAGCTTGAAGACGCTGGACGCTTGGTCGAGTGGAATGAAGTTCACGCCGCTGACCGTCAGCTGGCGAGTCGTCGGGTTGTATTGCACGCCAGTGATGGCCGGCTTTTCCAGCGGCAGCGAAGGCGGCACGGGGAGGGAAACCGATGAATTGGGAAGCAGTGCACCTTGCGGAATTTGCAACTGGTATGAACCTTCGATCGTGTAGCGGACAGCGCTGACCGCGTTCATCGAGCCGAAGGCCGCGAGAGCACTCATGGCCATGATCGGCGTCGGCATGATCGCGGCGAATGCCAGCGACGACCAGATGGCATTGAAGTCGATCAGCGCGCCGGATATCTTGGCCGCGCCCGTCTGGGCGTCGACCTTGGCAGATCCGGTCACCAGGATATTGCCTCCACCGGTGATACCGACGTAAGGCGTGCTGGAGGTGCGCGCCACTCCATCAGAACCGATCACGCCGTTGTCCATCAGCCACCAGGTCTTGTGAAGTACGCCGTCGGCGTCGCGAATTTCGCCTTCCTGCCAGAAGAAGACTTCGGTGCCGGCGGCAAGCGTCGCGAGTTGCGCGGTAACGGGGTCGATCGACGGAGTGACCTTCAAGGCCAGCTGAATCGGAACACGGGACGTCGCGCCACTCAGGTCAATGCGAACAGCGCCGAGCGCCGGCAGCATGTCCGATGCAGGCAGGGGTGTCTGCAGCGCACCGAGATCCAGACTGCTGATGGAAGCAAGGGTGTTGTTGGAGAGGGCATCTGCGCCGATGGTCAGGGTGTTTCCTTGCTCATCCTGCGTTACGACACCGGCCCCGACCGTGGCGATCGTCGGGCCCGTGTTGGCAACCCGGACCTTCAGTTGCATCGTGCCTTGGCGGCCACCATGGATGGCGGTGATCGTTGCTGCACCGCTTGACTTGGCCGTGATCAGTCCGTCAGCCGAAATGTCGGCGATGGAGGGGTCACTGATGAAGTAGCGCGTCCCGCTCGCCGCAAGACTGATGTCTGCCCCCAGGATCGTGCCGTCCAGCACGTGCACGTCGATCTGGCGCTGCCCACCTTGTGCAGACAGGTCGATCGACAACGGATAGACGTTCAACTCATTGCCAAAGCGATCCAGGTCGGGAGCCACAGGCGAGAGTGCCACCGTGATGGCATTCACGATCGAATAAGCGCCCGCCCTGATCGTGACAACCGCCACGCCTTCCGTCTTGGCATGGAGGAAGCCGTTCCCGTCGACCGAGATCACACCCGGGTTGTCAGACGAAATCTGGTAGTAGCTCGCAGGCAGGGTGACACCGACCTCGTCGGCAAAGTCACCTGTGATCTGCAGGGCCTGGGCAGTGCCCATGCTCAGAATCGGCAGGCGCGTCACCACAATGTTGCGCAGCGGTGCCGAGCTGACATGCACGCTCAGGGCGATCGGCGTCCCGACTGCGAACCCATCGTCGGCTTGCACGATGACGGTCGCCTCGCCAGCGTAGCCGGCCCCCGGCGTGAACACGATGCCCTGACCGTCGGCGCTGAGCGTGGCAGTGCCATGCGCGGCACCCAGAACACGCCAGAAGATGGCATCACCTTCGAGATCCTGGGCGAACGACGCGAGGCTGCGCTGCGTCGACAGGTTCACATGCGTCGTCAATGCAGGGCCGCTGGGCTGTACTGCCGCCACCGGCGCCTGGTTGGCTCGCCAGCCGTAGTTGGCGTACAGCACCTGGCGGTCGCTCGCGTTGGCAGTGCCATCGCCATTGATGTCGGCGCTTGCACCGCCCTGCTCCCAGGCCGCGCTGTCGGCACCATCGATATCGCCATCGCGGTCCATATCGCCAGCCAGGCTCACACGCACGCTCACGCTGCCATTGCCTTGCAGCGTCAGCAGCTTGAGGCCGGCTTCGGTCACGCGCAGCAGCGTCACGGTACGCGCGCCGCTGGTGGCTCGGCCGAGCACGGTGGCGCCAACCGCTTGCAGCTGGACTGTGGCGCCTGTTGTTTCAACGGCGATGATTACCGCGCCTTGTGCGCCCGGCGTCTTGACCGTCGAGGCCAGCTCGGTGTCGCGCACGGTGAAGCTCAGGTTCACGGCTTGCGTGCCGTTGAGCGTGCCGCTCCAGGTGTTGGTCGGCGTGGCCGCATTGGCCAACCAGCCCACCGCTGCGCCGAGGTTGGCGGTGATGGGGTCGCTGATCAGGCTGCCGTCGTCGTGGTAGCCGACCATGCGGCCGGCGTCGGCCGAGTACAGGCTGCGCGCCAGCACGAGGCGGCCTTGCGCGTCGTAGCGGTAGGCAATGGCCTGGGCTTCGCCCGATGCCGCGGGACCGGCCACGCGCTCGATGCGACCTTGGGCATTGCGCACGAACTCGATGCGTGCCGTCGGGTCGGTAGCGCCCACGAGGGCGATGCCGGCATCACTGACCAGCCATCGCTGTCCGTCGGCGAAGGCGATGGCTTGAACCTTGCCTTGCGCGTCCAGCGTGTAGCGCGTGCCGTCGGGGCCGGTGAGCACATAGGCTTGCGGCACCCAAGGCAAGCCGGTGGCCTGGTCGAGCAGGCGCAGGCCTTGGCGTTGCAGCGAGATCGGCTGGGTCGCATCAACGGCGTCCACGGCTTGCAGCGTCCAGCCGTTGCTGGTGCTGAAGACGGGATGCAGCACGGTGGGGGCACCGGTCTGGTTGGCTAGTCGCTCGGTGGTGGTGGACAAGGTGAAGTTGAGGTACTGCGTTGCAGCCTCGGGCTGTGACACGCTGGCCGGCACTTGCAACCAGACGCGTGCACCTTGCAGCCACGGCGCCACAGCGCCCAGCGGCGTGAGGCCGGCTTGGTCGTGCGTGAGGTGGGTGTCCAGAATGGGCATCGCCCAGTTGCCGAACTCACCTTGAGACGCGCCATCGGCAGACCCATCTTGGGCTGCGATGGCCGTGGCGAAGTCGCGCGTCAGCGCAAAGGCATGGTCGCCGAGCTGGAACACGGCATCGGTGGTGCGGGCTTGCGTCAGCGCTTTGGTGGCGGAATCGATGACCACGCGGGTCTCGATTTCGGAGATGCGGCCCGTGAGGTCTGACGCGCTCAGGCGCAATCGGTACACCCCGTTGGCAAGCAGGCCAGGGTCCAGCGTCGCCAGCGACACCAGGGCATTGCTGCCGGCTGCGGCGTCGTCTTGTTGCGCCAGCGTGCGCCATGCGGCGCCGTTGGCTGTGCCTGCCACGGTCGAATCATTGGCCGCTGCAATCTCAAGCTTCCAGCCCATCAACTGCAGCTCGGTCAGGTGAGCTTGCAGCGTGGTGGTCTCAGCCACTGTGACGGGTGCTGTGCTGAGGGTGCCGCCTTCGAGCGAGCCGCCCCACACGAGCTGCGGCGCCGCCGTGTCCAAGGGATCGCGCACGCGGATCGTTTGGGTGCTGGTGCCGACGAAGCCGTCGGCATCGGTCGCCGTCACGCGCAGCTCGATCAAGCCCGGCGCCGTGGCGGTGAGGCGCACGCGGCCCAGGTTGTCCAGCGTGACGGGTGCCCAGTCGGCCTGGCCCATGGCAGCGCCGCGCATTTGCACCTGGATGCTGGCGATCGGGCTGAAGGCGCTTGCACGCACCGTGCCCACCACGGTCTGGCCTGGCAGCACCGGGGTGCTCGGCGTGGCGTTGACGAGGATCTTCGGCTCGTTGGCCGAGGCCTCGGCCACCACGCGCAGCGTGAAGGTCTCGGTGGTGGTGTTGCGGCCATCGCTGACCTGGGCGATCATGATGAAGTCGCCCACCTGGCCAGGGCCTGGCGTCCAGTTCAGTCGGCCAGCGGCAGCGTCATAGCTCGCGCCCTCGGGCAGGTTGCTGAACGACACGCTGAGGGCCTGGGTCTGCGCAGCGCCATCGGCGTCGCTGACGCGCAGCGCGCCGGCCGCTGCCGTCGTGCCCTTGACCACGGGCAGGCTGAAGCTCTGGCCCACCAGCATGGCGTGGCTGGCCGTGCTGATGGCCGGCGCGCGGTTCACGTCGAACACGCGCACTTGCACCGTGCGCAGCGTGGTCGCGCTGCCATCGGTGGCGGTGAAGCTGAACGTGAAGGCGCGCGAATCGCCAGTGGCGTCGTTCACCACGTCGGCGCCCGGCGTCCACTCGAAGTTGCCGCTGAGCGGGTCGAAGCTCACGCCGGCCGGGGTGTTCTGGTCATACACCAATGCCAGCTGGGTGGCGTCGTTGTCGGCATCGGCAGCCAGCATGGTGAAGGCCAGGGTCTGCCCTTCCTGCACGAGTTGCAGCGGCATCGGCATCAGGCGCGGTGCCTGGTTGACGTTGCGCACCACCAGGTCGATCTCGCGCGTCGTGCTGGCGCTGCCGTCACTGCCCCTGACCAGCAGCGTGTAGTGGCCCGGGGCGGCGCCGTTGCTGTTGTCGGACTGGGCCGCAAACAGGCCTGGCGTCCATTTCAGCGTCAACCGTGTCTGGCCGTCTGAGCCTGCAACCGGAACCATGGTCATGCCTTGCGGCAAGCCGCTGACGGACCACTGCACGTGGTCAAAATCGGCGTCGCGTGCAGACAGCTCGATGGCCACCGCCACGCCTTCATCGGCGGTGATGGTGGTCTTGGTACCGGCCAGCGCGTCGCCCGCGATGGTGGCGCCGGTGGCCTGAACCGCAATGAGTTGAGGCGTCTGGTTGGCCGCCCGCACGACGATGCGCACATCGGCCACGCTGGTGTTGGGTACCGGCGGATGTTCGGGGTCGAGGATGTAGCCGGCGTCTGCAGGCGGCAAGCCGCTGTCGCTGACTTCCAGGCTCAGGTCGAACACACCGGCCTGGCCGGCCGTTGGCGTCCAGGCGATATAGGCGTGGCCGTATTGCGGGTCATTGACGATGTGCGCACCGGCGGGCAGGCCTTGTGCGGCATAGGTCAGCGCGTCTTGGTCGAGGTCGCTCACCAGGATAGGAATGCGGATCTCTTGGCCCACGACCGCCACTGATTGCCGCGGCACCTGGATCACAGGCGCCTCGGACGGGCTGCGCACCGTCACGACGAAGCTCTTGGCCTGCGCCAGCGCCTGGTCTACATCGCCATCGCCGTCGTCTTGTGCGACCAGCGTGAGGGTGTAGTCGCCGCGGTGGCCCGCGGAAGGCGCGAAGTGGATGATGCCGGTGATGCTGCTGCCCGGCACGCTGGTCTGCGTGTAGGTCGCAAACGAGGGCAGGCCCGCGACGCTGAAGTTGATCGGGTTGCCATCGGCGTCCACAGCGCTCACCGGGATGTCGAGCACGGCGCCGCAGTCAATGAACGCATTGGTCACGTCGCCGATTTGCGGTGCGCGGTTGGCGTTGCTCACCACGATGGGCACGATGATCTGGCTGCTGAGCGGGGTGCCAGTGCCGCCGCCGTCATCGGTGGCCGTGACGGTGACGTGGTAGGTGCCCGCCTGAGCGTAGCCCGGCGTCCAGACCAGCTCCAGCGTGTCGGGGTCGAAGCTCGCGCCTGCGGGCAGGCCGCTCACCTGGTAAGTCACGGTGGCCGCGCTGCCCTCGCCTCCCGTGGCGGGGCCGGTGGGTGACAGACGGACCTTGGGCTCGAAGCCTGGGTTGTCCGGGTCGATTGCGAACACGCTGATGCGCAGCGGTTGGCCTTCAAGCACGTTCCAGGTTTCGACGGCGTCGAACACCGGCGCACCGTTGGCGTTGAGCACGTTCAGCACGATCTCGCGGGTCACGCTGGTGGTCACCGGGTCGCTGCCGTCGGCCGGCGTGTAGGTAGCAGTGAGCGTGACGGGCAGGCGCAGCGTGCCGGCCTGGGCGTAGTCAGGCGTCCATTCGAGCCAACCGGTCTCGGTGTTGAGCGTGGCGCCGCCCGGCAACCACGGGCTGTCGTAGCTCAGTGCGATCGTCTTTCCGTCTGCCTGGCTCAGCCCGCCCGGCATGCTGCCGGGCAATTGAAGGGCATAGCGATCCCCTTCGCGCAGTGTTTGCGCGGGCACCACGCCGAGCACCGGCTTGGCGTAACCCTGTTCCACATGCAGCGTGAAGCGCTAGCTGACGGTGTGCTTGCCGTCGCTCGCGACGATGGTCACGTCGGGGTAGTCGCCGGCCTGGTCGTAGCCGGGCACCCAGGTGAGGATGCCCGTGGCCGCGTCGTAGCGCGCACCAGCCGGCAGGTTGCGCAGGCTCACGGTGACGGTATCGCCATCGGCATCAGCCGCGACGATCGGCAGCTGCAGCGTCTGGCCTTCGGCCAGCGTGATGTCGCCCACGCCATCGAGCACCGGCACATGGTTGGCACCGGCCACGGCGATGGTGAAGCGGCGGATCGCCACGCCACCGCGGCTATCGACCACGCGCACCAGCACCTCGGTATCGGCGCGGTCACGGGCGGTGGGTGTCCAGCTCAGCGTGGCAGTGTTGCTGTAGCCGGTGGCCGATGCATCGACCGTGGCGGACTGCGCAATCGTCAGGCCCGCAGGCCCTTGCAAGATCTGCCAGAAGAAGGTGGCGCCATCGCTGTCGTCGGCTTGCAGCGTACCCGTCCAGGCCTGGCCCGCCTGGGCATCAGGCAGCGCGACCGATTCGGGATCGGCCGCACCAGCGACCTGCACGGTCGGCGGCGTGTTGTCGTAAGGCACCGCGTAGATGCCATGGCCGAGGTTGAACTTGACCAGCGTGCTCGAGCCCGGCGAGGTGCCGAAGATGCTGGCTGGCCGCACGCTCACCGTCTGGTTGGCCAGCGTCGCGCCCACGCCCAGCTTGCCGCCAGTGGCTTGCAGGCCGGCAGTGAGGTCGATGAGCCACAGATCCGCCTGATCGCCCGTCCCCTGCGTGGCGCCCACCACCTGGTTGGCAAAGTAGCGGCCCGGGTCGAGCAGCAGCGTCAGCGGCCCGCGGATGTCATCCACACCGATGTTGGTGATGCTGACGTCGTAGCTCACCTCGCCCGTCAAGCGGTCGGCACGGGTGTTGGTGAACACCAGGTTGACCAGGCTCGTGAGGTCGCTCACCGCCGTGAAGGTGGTGATGAAGGTGGCAGACAGGCGCACCTGCGCCGCGCTGCGCATCTGGGGGTTGATTTCAAGGCGCCACCCGCCGGCTGGCAGGTTGGGCAGAGTCAGAACAGCCGAGCGCGATCCGGCATCCCAGCGCACCGACACCGGCTGCAGCGTCAGGTTGCTGTTGGCTCCGGTCGCAATGAGGCTGTAGTTGCTGGCGTTCAGCACGCTCGACAGATCGTCTGCATCCATTCCGGACGATCCTGTCCACATGGCCTGGTCGAAGGTGACCGCGATCTGGCTCACCGGCAGCGGCAGCAAGGCGCCTTCGGCCACGCTGGTGGCCAGCACGCTCGGGGCGTGGATGGGCGAGATCTGGTCGATGTGGCCGGTCTGCGCGATCAAGATGATGCCGTCGCTCGTGGTGAGCAGGCTCTCGCCGCGCGTACCGCCCGTGGCGAGTTGCAGCACGCGGCGGCTTTGCAGCTCGACCATCCAGACGCTGGAGGTGTGCGGCACGCTGCCTGCGCCCTGCACCACCGGGCGCTGGGCAAGGTTGCTCGAAGCCAGCATCACACCGGCCAGCGGCGAGCCGGCCGCACCGAAAGCGATGCTGTCGACCACGCCGGCGATGCGGTACTCCACCTCGGCCCGGCCCTGGGTGCGGCCAGCCATTGGGAAGCTGATGATCTCGGTGGTGCTGCCCGGCACGGCGTCGGTGATGTCACTGCCCGTCCAGCGCACGCCCCACAGTCGGCCATCGGGCCCGAAGGCGAGGTCGCCCACGCGGCTGTTGGAGAAATGCTTCCAGGCCTTGCTGGCATCAGTGGCCTTGGGGTCGAAGATTTCGACGCCATTGCCTGACGACACATAGATCAGGCCCGAATCGGGATCGATCGCCAGGGCATGCGTCAACGGATCTTGGCCCGGGCCGATGTGGCGGTCGATCACGGCACCGGTGGTGGCGTCGACAAGCAGCAGTTCCCGCCCCGTCATCACCCACAGCTGGCCGAGTGCGTCGACGGCCATGTCGAGCACCGGCGAATCAAGCACGAAGAGTGGCGTGGTGGTGTGACCACCGTCTTTGCCGAACTTGAACACTTCGTTGCGCAGGCTGCCGGCACTGGCCAGCACCGAGCCGTCGGACAGTTGCACCATGGCCAGCGCGCCGATGTCGCCATCGCTGCCGGTGAAGCCATCGGCAAAGCCACGCACCGTCATCGGGGCCAGCACACTTTGCAAATCACCCGGCTGGGCGGGCGCAACGAATCCCGGCAGCCGCAACGTGGCCTGCTGGAAGATCTCGTTGCTCACATAGCTGCGCCCAGGCGCTGCCGCAGGCAGCTCGGCGGTGCCGGTGAGCGTGTCGTTGGCGCCCAGCGCCTGCTCGGCTTTTTGACGGCTGCCGTCGTCAGGCAGCACAGCGTTGGATACGACCGCGGCTTCGCGATTGCCCGCGTTGTCCGTGGCCGCAGCCAGGAACTCATAGCTCTTGCCGGCCTCGCCGGTGAAGACCACCTGGCTCGCGTCGCCCGCCACCTGCTTGCGCCAGATGCGGAAGTCACCTCCGTTCTCGGACACGTACACCGTCACGTGCTTCACGCCGGAGGCGTCGTCGGTGGCTTTCCAGCCCACGGTGTAGGTCGGCACGCTGCTGCCGGCCACACTGGTGACCGTGAGCTGGGTGACCGGCGCCGACGCATCGAGCGTGTGGCTGACCGAGCCGCTGTCGATGGGCGGTGCGTCGTCGAAGAAGGCACGGGCCTGCGAGCTGATGCTGGCGCCGGTGACGGCCTCGGCACTCGCACGCACGGTGTAGCTCACATAGCCCTTGTTGGTCTTGCCGCTCGCATCAGGCAGCAGCAGGCCGCGCGTGGCGTCGTGCAGCACCTCGCCGGTGTCGGGGTCGATGGCCTTGATCAGCCAGGTGGCGATGCGGGTTTGCGCATCGATACCTGCGCTCACGCGCAGCACGAAGCCCTTGTTGCCGCTGAAATCGAAGTCGCCCTGGAAGACGGCCTGGTCGCCCGGCACATGGATGTTGATGTCGCCGATCTTCAGGTCGTTCAAGCGCAGGCTGCGCGGGTCGAGGTCGGCATCGAGCTCGGTGACGATGCGCAGCTCGCCCACCGGGTGTTCCGTGGGGTTGCTGAACGACACCGTGTACGGCAGCGCGTAGTCGGCCGGCACGTATGACGTACTGCCCCCCGTGAGCACGGTCTGCGGCCCTTGCACCGACACGGCAACCTGAGCGTTGGCGGCGCGCTGCGCGGCCTGCTGCAGGTACTGCGTGAGGTTGAGTGCTTGCGGACCAACGGGGCCGAATTTTTCGTCGAGCACGCCGATGTGGCGCAGGTATTCCAGCTCGGCCGTACCGCCGGCGAACACGTCAAAGCTGATGAAGTGTGTGTCTTGGGTGGCATGCTGGTCGTAGTCGGCCGGCTTGGGGGCCACTGGAACTGGCACTTCCACCTCACCACCGTCATCGCTGTGGCGCGTTTCGGAATAGTCGACCGGCGCATGGGCAGCGATCGGGTCGCCGGCCCAGCGGGCGGTGTCGCCATACCACTGCTGCACCTTGGTGAAGAAGCCCAGCAAGTCAGCCTGGGTGCGGTAGCTTTCACCGCCCTTGCTCAGCAGGATGCCGGTGGCCAGCGTGGCGTTCAGGCTCATGACCTGCGGTTGCAGCCGGATGGGTGGCGCTTCATCGGCAGGCCGCAGCAGGCCCGACGCTTCCAGCGCCGCCAGCCAGCCTTGCACCCACTGCGCTTCGTCTGCCGCCAGCACCGCCAGGGTGCTGGGGGCGCTGGCGTCGGCAAGGATGGCCGTTCTCAGCTGCTTGGCGTGCGCGGTCTGGTCGGCAATGAACTCATCGCGCGTCAGCGGCGTGGCTGCACCCAGCGTGTCGAAGCGGAATGGCATCGCCAGGGCTTCGAGCTTGGTGATGTGAACGCCTGGTTCCGTCGAGACGAACTTGGCCGCCAACCCTGGGGAGATGTTGTTCAGCGACGGGATGCCGCCGTCCAGCAGGCCCTGCGCTTTCCAGTCAGGGCGGATGGCGTAGAGCTTGCTGCGCAGACCTTCGAAGTCGTAGGCCAGCCATTCGGCCAAGCCGGGGTAGGTCTGCACGTTGAAGCTGAAGCCGACGAAGCCGCCCGCCGCCACGTCGAAGGCATAGCCGGGGGCGAGGTTCCAGCCGCTGGTGTTGTCTGCGCCATCGAGCGAAGCCCAGGGGATGTCGGAGCGGATCGGCGTGGTGGGCGTGGCGCCGTAGCTTTGCGTGTTGCCGGCGTCCTGCGAGGTCGCGCCACCGGGCTGGCCGCCCACGTTGGACGAGAACACCACATAGGGCAGGTTCAGGCCTTCGAGCAGGTTCTGGCTGTTGCCCATGTCGCTCGCACCCACGTCGAAGCGCACGTAAGGCGTGTCGACGTTGGTCAGGCTTTGCAGGGTGACGCTGTAGGTCGTGCCATCACCAGGGTTGATCGTGCGTGCGCCGCCGATGCCGATGGTGACGTCGGCCTCGATGGCACGCTCCACCAGATAGCGGTAAGGCTCGGTGACACGCTGGCCGTCGGGGTTGATGACGCTGATGTCATACAGGCCCATCGGCACATGGCGCAGGTCGAACACCGCGCGGATGTGCGTGGCGGCTAGCACCTGCCAGCGCTCGGGCTCGATCTCGAACACGCCTGGGCGCGAGAGCTTGACCAGCGCGCCCGCTGCGAAGCGGGCTCCTTCGATATCGACAGTGACCCAGCGGTGGTCGTCGTCACCTACGCCGCCCTGGTCGGGTGTGACGCTGGTGATGGACAAGGGCAGCAAGTCGGCACGCAGTGTGGCCGCCGTGCCGGCCTGCGCCTGGCGCGCGCGCACCAGCACGTAATAGTCACCCGCCTTGGTGGTGGGAATCAGCACCTCTTGGTCGGGTGAGACTGGCTTGCTGTAGGCCGCGTCGAAAGCGTAGCCCGTGGGGATGTCGCCGTAGCGCACGTACAGCTCGCTGGCACCGTCGGTCGCGACAGAGTCGAGGTTGACGCGCAGGGTCTCACCTGCGGCCACGCTCAGCTTGTAAATCTGCACGTTGCCGGTGGTCAGCGTGGTGGCCAGCGGCGCGCCCACCGTCAAGGTGGGCACGGTCACGTTGAGCGTGGCGGCGGACGCCAAGCGGTTGTTGGCCTCGCCCGGCGGAATGTGCAAGCCGGTGTCGTTGTAGGTGATCTTGCCTTCGAAGACTTCGTTGTAGAGGTCGGGGCGCACGATCACGCGCCATGCGCCGTCTTTGAGTGCTGGCAGCGTGGTCTTGAGCGTGGCGGTGTAGGTGCCGTTGCCCGCCAGGTCGCCCGCATGGGCCACCTTGCCAAGCAGTTGATCGTTCAAATCCCAGGTGTTGTCGGACGACAGGTAGAGCGCATCGGTCCAGCGGCCCAGGGCCGGGTCGGTCGATTGGTTGGTGACCGTGAAAGTGATTTCTACCTCTTGGCCCACGGACACACTGGAAGGCACCACCACATTGGTCACCACCAGGTCGGCCGGCGGGGGGACTTCGATCAAGACGGGCTGAACCGCGGCCGCGTTGTTGTTGTCGTCCTTGCCGAACTCGTACACCCGGCCGTTGTCGCCCGAGCCCCAGGCACGCGCCGGATCGGTGACGACGAAGACGTAGTACGGGCCTTCAAGATCGCGCGGCGCGGTGAAGCTGAGCGTGCCCGAGTCGTAGCTGCCACCGGCTGGCAGGCCATCGCCATGCGACACGTAGCCGAGGTAGCGATCTTTGTTGATGTCGAGGAAGCGATCCTTGGACAGGTAGATCAGGTCGTACCACGACCCTTGGTCAGCAGGCGTCTTGCCACCTTTGTTCTCCACCGTGTAGCTGATGTTGAGCGCCTGGCCGGCGATGACCGAATTGGGCGCCGTGACCTGCGTGACCTGCAGATCGGGCGGTGGCGACAAGCTGATGGGCAGCGCCATGAACGAGACGTTGTTGCCTTCGTCCTGGAACTCCAGCACCGAGCCCGCCTGAGCCCCAGCATCGGCCAGCAAGCGCAGGCCTTCGCGGACAGTGCTCACCACGCCGTAACCTCCCCAAGGCGTGGCAGGTGAAGTGTCAGCCTTCACGATGATGCTGAAGTTGCCGCTGATCGACGACGGCAGCGTGAAGGTCGTGGAATTGGTGTACGACTCGCCGGGCTTCAGGTAGCGCGGCTTGCCTTCTGCGTCGGTGAGGTAGGTCTGGCGCAGGCGTGTCAGCATCTCCCCTTCATTGCCGCGATCGACCACCGGATAGTCGCTCGGATCCATGGAGGTGTCGCGCGACAGGAATACGCCGTCGAACCAGCCGGGCACGCGCGTTTCACGCGTGCCGCGGTTGGTGACCGTCCACGACACCGTGATGGTGTCGCCCGAGGCCGGGTTCGGGTCGGAGCTGGTGATGCTGTCGATCTGCAGATCGGGCTCGCGGTAGGTCACGTTGAGCGTGCCGCGGCTCCTGTTGTTGTCGTTGCGTGCGCCTTCGAACACGCTGTAGGCGTAGAGGAAATCGCGGGAGCCTGCGTTGTTTTCGCCACGCAGGTCTTCGCTCATCGCGCCCGATGAGACGGCAGGCGACAGCCCATCCGTCGGATGGCTGGAATCGGTGATGACGTAGATGTAGTACGGCCCGTTGGTACCCGGCGGCAGCTTGAAGCGCGCCGAGGCGGTGTAGCTCGCCCCCGAGGCCAGGCCCGCGGCGTTGGAGTGAACCAGGGCTCCCAGCGCGGTGGCGCGGTTGGGAATGAATTCGGGATCCGGGCTGAAGTAGACGCTGTCGACCCAGCCACGCGTGCCGCTCCACACGTCGGCGCCGAAGTTGGTGACCGTCCAGATGATGGTGGTTTCTTCGCCCGAGAAGTTCTCGGGCTCGGTGACGATGCTGGCCACACGCAGGTCAGACGGCCGGTTGTCGACGTTGGAAGCCACCGCACGGGCGTTGTTGGACTCGTCGAGCTCGGCGATGTCGTTGCGGTAGGCATAGCCCGGGTTGTACGGGCGGTCGGTCTCGACCACCAGATAAGCGCCCTTCACCGAGGGTGCCAGCTGCACCGTCTGCGAAACGGAATAGGTTTCGCCATTGCCAAGGCTGCGCTGCTGGTTGAACTCACCCACCATCCATTTGGTGGTAGCCCGGGAGAGATCGGCGTTGTCAGCGACCCAGACCCTGTCGGTCCAGGCGCCGTTGAAGAGGTCGCCCTGGTTCTTGACGGTGTAGCTGAAGCTGTAGTCGCCCGGTGCGGTGACGGCAGGCGTGGCTGTGGCCTGGCTCACCACCAGATCGGGCGGCGTCATGCCGAGCACGCTGACGGCACGTGCCTTGTAGTTGTTGTTGTCGATCTGGCCCGCGTCGTCGGGGTTGATGTTGCTGGCCAGCGTGTCTTCGAGGATCGCGTCGTAGGTGTCGCTCCACACCGTGATGTAGTACTGGCCGGAACGTACGTTGTCGGGGATCTGCCCCTGGATCGAACCCAGGTAGTCCTCGCCCACCGAGAGGTTGCCGGTGTGCGTGACCTGGCCGAGCAGGATGTCGCCCTTGGATGGTGACGGGCGGCGCTTGTCCACCGTGAGCCAGACGGAATCGGTCCAGCTGTTCACGGCTGAGGTGTCGCCTTGCGAGCGGGCCGCACCACTGTTGGTGACCTTGTAGGTGACGCCCACGGTCGCGCCGTGCACCAACTGGTCGGGCGCAACCACGTCGCTCGTCACCAGGTCGGCAAACGGAATCGGGTCGACGTGGAACTTCTCGGCCTTGACGTTGTTGCCTTCGTTGGGGTACTCGTCGATGCGGTTGGGCGCATCGACCGAAATGATCATGTAGACATCGCCGCGGAAACGAATCGGGATGTTGATCGCTGCAGTCTGCGTGGTGTAGCTCTCGCTCGGGGCCAAGGCTGCTCCGCTGTCCAGGCGAGCGGCCAGCACATCGTCGCCGCTGAGAATGCCATCCAGCGACAGGTAGACGTAGTCTTGCCACTGGCCGGATGTGGCCTCCGGGCCCATGTTGGTGACGGTGAACCGCACCGACGCGGTCGTACCCGCCGTGACACTCTCGGTTGGAGCGACCACCGCGCTTACGTGCAGGTCGGGCCTCGGGTTCAGGCTCACCTCGGTCACGTCGCCGGCCGTGGTGGTGTTGTTGCTGCGAGCCGAGCCGTGCTCATACACCTGGGTGCTTGACGACGAGCCCAGCGCACTGTTGGTGACGACACGCAGGCGGTAGGAACCTTCGATCTTGGACGGCAGGCGAACCTGCTCGGTGCGGGTGTAGCGAATGCCGGAGTCGAGCCCGCGGTCGTAGGTGAAGGTGCCCAGCACGACGGCCGATCCCGTGCCCGAAGCAGGCACCAGGACCACCGTGTCGGTCCACTGGCCAGCGGCACGCGCCTCGCCCTGGTTGATGACCGTCCACGACAAATCGACGAGCGCGCCCTCTTTGGACGTGGCCGGTGCATTGATAGCCTCGACCAGCAGGTCGGGCGATGGCGACAAGGCCACCGGAACGCTGACCGAGCTGGCCTGGTTGTTGTCTGTGTAGATGAACTCGAACGGCCCGCCCGTGGACACGTTGAGGTAGTAGTTGCCGGAGATGCCCTCGGGCAAGGTGACCTGCATGCTGCGCGTGTAGCGCCCTGCCGGCGCCAACTGGCCGTTGTGCGAACCCGAGCCCAGATTCCAGCGTGTGCCGGTACCGTCGGGGTTGCTGCTGAGCCAGACGTTGTCGCTCCACGAACCGGCGTCGGTGATGCCGATGCCACGGTTGACCACCGTCCAGGTGACCGTGATGGGCCGGCCGCTGAAGGCATCGCTCGGCGTCGTGACCGACTCGACCTGCAGGTCGGCATAGGGGATGGGCATCACGTCCATCGCCTCGGGTGCGGCAGCCGTGTTGTTGGCCTCGCTCGTGTTCTCCCACACAGCGCCGGCCGCGTCGGTGCGCACGAAGACCCGGCCGTGACGCGAAACGCCCGGACCGAAGCGGTAGGTGACGCTGCCGTTGTAGCTGTCGCCCACGGCCAAGCCACCGGTGCGCTCCAGATTGCCGAGAACGATGTCGTCGGAGTCACCCAGCACGTCATTCTGCGAATAGATCACGCGGTCGGTCCACGACAGCGTGCGGCCGAGGCCCGTGCCCATGTTGGTCACGGTCCACTCCACCGTCACCGAGGCCGGGTCGTCGATCACGCGTGTAGGCGCCTGCACGGCGCTCACCGCCAAGTCGGCGAAGAAGTCGCGCGCGACGGCGATGGCGAGCATGTCGGCGTTGTTGGCCTCACCGCTGGTGTTCTCATTGTTCTGGTTGGTCGCGTCGGTGACGACGATCAAGCGCCAGTCGCCTTCGAGATCGACCGGCAGCGTGAAGCTGAGCTGCCCAACTTCGCTGGCCCCAGCCCCCAAGCTGGTGTGAGTGATTTCACCGAGCTGGGTGTCGCCCGCGCCGACCACGCCGTCGCGCGACAGGTAGACAGCATCGCGCACATGGCTGGCGTCGGCCGTGCCGCTGTTGCGGGTGGTCCAGTTCAGCGTGAGCGTTTCGCCGCCTTGCCGCAGACCCGTGGTGGCCAGTTGGCTCACCACCAAGTCGGGGTGGACCACCGCGATCGACGCGCTCCCCACGTTGTCGGCTTCCGACGACTCGCTCACGTAGCCCCAGCGGTCGGCGATGACCTCAAGCCGCCAATTGCCCGCCGGCATGGCCGGCACGGTGTAGCTGAGCGTTTGGGTATAAGCGGCGCCTTGCGCCAGGTTGCGCGTGCCCGAGGGGGAGCCAAGCGTGACGATGTTGGACGCGTTGCCGGTGTCCACCAGCCGCACTTCTTCGGCCAGCCAGGAATTCACCGGATCATTGCCGGTGTTGCGCACGGTGTACGTGAGCTCGACCGTTGAACCCACACGCCATTGGGTGGGCGCGGTGAGGTCCTGCACCACGAAATTGGCGCGCGGTTCGGGTTGAACCTGGGACGACGCTGCGGCAATCACAACGTTGTTTGGCGTGCGGCCGAGTTCGTAGACGGCCGCGAAGGCGTCCGTCTTGACGATGAAATACATGGGGCCCGAGGCGTCGCGCGGGATCTGCACGTCCATCGCAGCGGCGTAGCTCCCGTTGCGGTCCAGCGCCCCGACGTGGGTCACCGAGCCCAGCAGAATCGAACTGGCGCTAAGCGACGGGGTGCTCGACAGATAGACCTGGTCGACCCAGCGGCTCACGTCGGTAGTGACGGTTCCGTTGTTTTGGACGGACCACTCCACCCGAGCCGTGCGACCCGCAAAAATCTCGGCCGGCACGGCCGCCAGCGAAGGCACCAGATCGGCATAGGTCTGCAGGATGGCAATGGTGCCGGACAGGCGCAGGTTGTCGGCCCGGGTGTCGGGCTCGCGCACGGCGCTGTTGATGTCGGAGATGACGGCGATGCGGTAGTTGCCCTGCAGCCGCGTCGGGATGCGCACGCTCGCGCTCTGGCCATAGCTGGCGCCCACGGCCAGCGCACCGGTGTGGGTGACGCTGGCCAGGATCACGTCGTCGGCGTTGCCGATGACGCTGTCACTGCTGAGCACCACACGGTCCACCCACGAGCCGTTGGCGCTCACGGCGGCCACCGGGCCTTGGTTGGTGACGCTCCAGCTGATTTGGGTCTGTGCACCCGACTCCACGGTGGTGGGGGCGACCAGATCGGTCACGGCCAGATCGGCGTATTGCCTGAGGGTGGTGATGAAATCTCCGGCGGAGGTGTTGTTGGTTTCCGCGTTGCCGGCCAGGTTGGTTTCGAACAGGATGGCGGTGCCACTGGCCGAGCTGTCGGCGGTGATGAAGACATCGAACTGGCCCGAGCCCAAGACGCCATCAGGCAGCGCAAAGTTGAGCGAGCGAGCACGGGCCTCGCCGGGCTGCAGTGGCAGTGCAGCAGCGCCGGCAAAGGCCACCGAGGTGTCGAGAATGACTGCACCGGCCGTGCCGTCTGCGTTGCGCTGGCGCACCACCACACGGTCTTGGTAGGCCACGGGTGTAGGAACGCTGCCCTGGTTCACGTCCTCCCAGACGAGCGTGACACGGTCACCCGACTGCACGCCGGTTTGCAACAAGCCCGGATTGCGCACGACGAGATCGGGCCCCACGCTCACGACCTGTTGCTTGGCGTTGTCGTTTTCCAGCGCACCGCTGGCGTTGTATTCGGAAACTTCGGACAAGGCGTCCACCACCACCCGAAGGCGGAAGGCGCCAATGGCGTTCAGACCACTCGGCCAGTTGAAGCTGGCGCTGCGATCAGCAGACGAGCCGGCTGCGATGTTTTGCGCCGTGAAGGCCTGTGCCAGATTGGCCACCACCACGCCAGTGGTCTGATTCAACAGCTCCACGCGCTCGGTCCAGCCTCCGGTGGCCGCAAGGCTGCCATCGTTGCGTGTCGTCCAGCGCACCGTCACCGGCTGGCCCGCGCTCCAATCGGCGGTCGGCGCGATCGACAGGTTGGCCGCCACCAGGTTGGGATAGTCAGCCAGCGCACTGGTGAAGTTGGCGAAAGCCCGGTTGTTTTCTTCTGCCACTCCGCCTTCGGGCTGGGTGTTGGTGACGTCTGTCTCCACCGTGACGGACAGATCGCCAGCGCCAGCGGGGCCGTCGGGCAAACGAATGTTGACCTGGCGCGCCACCGTCTGTGACGGCAACAGCGAACCATTGCCTGGGTCCGCCTCGACGAAGGGCATGCTGACTTGGGCCACCACCTCGCCCGTCGCCGGACGACGAACGATCACACGTTCGACGAAGTCTCCGAGCGTGGCACTGACGCCGTTGTTGAGCGTGGTCCATGACACGGTCATCGTGTTGCCGGAGCGAATGTCGCTGCCCGTCTGGGCTGGTGTGACGGCCACGCTCTGCACCTGCAGGTCCATGGCCGTGGCGGTGACGCCAAGGTCTATGGTGCGCGGCAGGCCAGGCGTGTTGACAAAGACCGCCAGCCGGTAGGCCACCGGCACGTTGTAGTTCTGGTAGTTGTCGAGCAGCACCGTGTAGCGGCCACTCACGGTGGCCACGGCCTCCGCGTCGCCCAGGGCCGCGCTGGTGACATCTCGCCCATAGGGGTCAACAATGCGAACACCGCCCGTGTAGTTGTAGTGCGAGAAGCCAACCGTCGCATCGTAGGCAGAGGTACGGATGGTGAGATCGCGGAAGTCCACGAACAGCCGGTCGCCTGCCTCGGCATCCACGCTGTAGGCCACCATCTCACCGCTGGGCTCAACACGACCTTCAACGATCTGCCCGTTCGTCAATGGCGTGGCGGTGCTCTGATCCAGCAGGCGGAAGGCGTAGCTGTCGTTGCCAAATCCCGAGGTGTAGACCTGCAGCGTGTAGGTGCCGGGTGGCAGATCCAGCACGCGGGTGGAGGGTGCAGTCGTGCCCGTTGACAGGTATTCACTGCTGGCCAACGAGGTGTTGTACGGGCCTGTCAGCGACCAGTACAGGTTGTCGTTGCCCGCACCGCTATTGAGCCGGTCGAACTGCACGGTCTTGCCTTCATCCAGGGTGAAGGTGTAGGTGCGCGACTGGTTTTGTGCGTTAAGCGTTCCTGAAACTGTCTGGTTCAATGCGATGACGCCGGCCTGAGCGTTGGCAAGGTTGTCGATCTGGAATTACACCGCGCCGTTGATGCCGCTGCCGTAGCTGTAGTTGGCCCAATCGAAGAGAAAAGTCACGGGCCCGGTGTCCTGAACCGTGAAGGCACTGGCGTCTGCATTGCCCCAGTTCCAGCCGGTCAATGCCTGGCCGTTGCGATTCACCGCCATCCAACGCAGGTTGGAGCCGCTGCTGCTCAGCGCGTTGAAGCGCAATTGGTCGCCGGCCTGTGCGTCGACACGGTAGGCACGCATCTGATAGACCGACGCGCTGGCCATGCTGACCGACTGCCCGTAGGGCAAGGGCGTGAGTGTGTCGAGGCGACGCCATGTGAAGTCATAGCTCGCGGCGTTGTAGGTGGCAGACACCTCCACGCTGTACTGGCCGGGCTTCAACCAAATCGCCGTGTCCCAGCCCGTGGCCACTACCGCACCATGCGCATCCAGGACACGTGCGCCGCTGTAGTAGTAGGCGTAATAGTCTGGGATGGCATTGCGGTCGAGATACCAAAGCCCAGCCTCGGTGACCGTGAGGCCGTAAGTGAACTGGCTGCCGGCATCCAGGGTGCCACCGGCAGACTCTGTATTGACCAAGGGGTCTGCCGGGGCAGTGCCGTCACAAAGTGCTTCGAAGGCATAGGCGTTGTCGGCAACGGCCTCCTCCGACGGACGCGTCACCCGCAGCAGATAGATGCCAGAGACATCGAGCACCGCATTCAAAGGGGAGCCGCTGGCCGGATTCCATGTGGACAACAGTGATCCATTCGGGGCGAACAACTGCACCGAGCCCGCCCCAGGCCATCGTGTGGACGTGAGATTCAGGCTGTCACCGGCGGCCGCGTTCACGGACCACAGGTCAACGGTACTTTCACCTGCTGCTGTCGAAACGGCTTGAACGGCACCAGGCCGCCGATCCAACTGATGGGGACGCGCAACGGTGCGGGGTGTGAAACCCACGGCCACGGTGCTGCCGTCGCTGGCGCCATGCACCCGCAGCACATACCGCCCCGCGCTGAGCGGGATTTGCCACGACTGATCTGAGCTGCCCGCAGAGAAGTTGCGAGACCACAGGCTCGTGCCATCCGGCGCGATCACATCGCACGTTGCGCCGCCGCCCTGGACGGCGACGTCGGACAAATCCAGCCAGCCCGCGTCATCCAGGCTGAAGCTGTAGTCCGCGCGGTCCTCGCGCGTGACCAGAGACGCCGCGACGCTGCTGCCCAAGGGCAATGGGGTGGAAACCAGCGTGGGTTGGCGCAATGCCGCATCAAAATGCACCGCCGCGCTCGCGGAGTAGTACTGCTTGGCCACCAGATAGATCGGCCCGCTGGCGGCGGGGGTGAAGCTCACCGACGTGCCGTGCGTCCACCCATCTGCGGAAACCGTCCGGCCTTGCGCGTCCACCAGCGTGTAGCGGAAATAGTCCGGGTAGACCGTCGGCACCAGGAAGTCGAGGTTGTAGAAGTGCCCGGCCAACACCTCAAAGCTGTGCACGGCCAGATTGCGCCCGGCTGGTATGTCCCCGCTGAGTTTCGTCACTTCACCATGCGCTTGAGCGACCGATGCCAGGTTCAACAGTTTGAAGCCAAAACTCGGCGTGGAATTGAGGGCATCGGCGGTGATGTCCAGCGAATAGGTGCCCGCGCGCAGACGCCGCACGTCATAGCTTTCTACGCTGTCCAGGTTCAAGCTCAGTTCGTCGCCATTGGGCCCCGTCAGCGTGAGGTTGGCCGCCCCGCCTTGGGGGTCGAGCGCGATGGTTGTGTCTGTGGCCAGGGTGAAACTGTAGTGCTGGATGTCGCCGACATGGGCGATGGAGCCGCTGACCTGGTCGCCCACGGACATGGGAGTCGTGGCCTCGGTATAGCGCCGCAGCACCACGGTAGAAGTCTGTGGCGCGGAGTTGCTGCTGTCTCCGCGCAGGATCAGCACATAGTGTCCAGATTCGGTCAGCTTGATGCGTCGGACAAGCTCACCGCCGTACTGCCATTCGGACGACACCGCGGCGCCATTGGGGCCTATGAGCTGCCAGTATCCATAGCCATCGCTTTGCAACGAAGAATCCAGAGTGAGCAACTCGCCGGCTGTTCCGTCATAGGACCAGGCGGTGGCCCAGCGCCCTTGCGCGACCGTGGCCGTGGCCGTCGTGTCGAGGGCCAGCGGACTGAGGCTGGCCACATCATCCATGCGGATCCGGTAGCTGCCAGGGTTCTCTTTCGTCGCCTGAATGCGCCATTCGTAGCTGCCTGGCGCCAGATCCAGCAACTGGATGAGCGGACCATTCAGGGTGTTCGACGTTGACAGGACCGTAGTACCGGTATCGGTACGCACGAGTTGAGCTTGGTAAGCATCGCCCGTCACACTGACAAGCAAGCGCTTGGCCTCGGTGAGCGTGAATGCGTGGCGCCCCTCGTCTGCAACCTGGGTGAGAGAGTTGATGGCGTCAACGCCGATTCGCAGCGGCGACTGAAGCACCGCAGCCTGGGTGAGCTTGAAACCATAGGTCCCCGTCAAACCCGCCGAGGAATCAGAGCCTCCCAAGATGACACGGTAGGTGCCCGTTTGCGGCGCGGTGAAGATCAGGCTGGTCTGGCTGTACCACCACGGCCCCCCCATTCCGGACGACACGCATTGATCGCCACTCGGATCGAAGATCTTGACGCGCATGCCCTGGTAGTAGGTGGGGTCCGTCGCGGTGGTGAGCACATAGCTTTGGCCGGCCTCCAGGTTCATTTGCAGCACGGCATCTGCCATGCCGTTGTTCAGTTGCAGGCTGACAGGCTGCGCCACGCCGAGCGCTCGGCTGTTGTTCGTCACCTGCACGGTGGCGGTGTAGGTGTCGTTCGCACTGGGATTGGAGTAGTAGTCCGAGCGCTGGACTCGCAAGGTGTAGCGGCCCGCCGCCAAGCCCCAGGCTTTCTCGCCGTAATACGACAGGTTCTCCACCGTGTTGCCGGCAGCATCACGCAAGGTGTAGGTCTTGCTCGAGCCGGTGCTGGCCGTGCCCGACAGCGAGATTTGCGAGGCTTCAGTCAATACCAACGCGTAGTCCACATAGTCATACGACTGCACAAAATGGCCGCTGATGACACCGCCCGCGGGCAGCGCAAGGGCCGCAGCCGGCATGGTGGACAGATCGAAGCGCAGCGCTGTGCTGCCGGTGGCCTGGGTGTTGCGCGCGATGGCCAACAGGTAGTGACCGTCGCGCGGGACGCTCAGCAGTGCGGGCGTGGTGCTGGCTGGATCGCCTTGGGTCTGCAAAACACCAGCGGCATCGTAAAGGCGGAAGAAGTTGCCGGTGCCGGCTCCGTTCAGGGCTCGCAGAAAGGTCTTGAGGTCGGCATCGAGTGTGACGTCAAACAGTTCGTAGGCGTCGCTGGTGCCCACATCCACCGCCACAGGGGTGTCCGTGGTGATGGGGTTTGCGGTGGCGGGGGAGCGCAGCGAAAAGCGCGCCAGCCCAGAGCCACCGCTCAGTTGCAGGGTGTAGGTGCCCGCCGGCAGCCAACGAACAGGAGCATTCCAGCTGCGGCTGCCGCTGTAGTAGAACGACTCATGAAGGGCTCCGTTGGCTTCTACGCCACGCGGGCCACTCAGAGTCCAATTAGTCCAGGTGCCCTCCTGCCACTCCAACGCCATCCAGCCGTCTTGCGCCAAGGTGAAGGTGTAGTTGGGAGATGAGACGTTGGCATTGGTGTCGTTGACTTCGCTGCCAACTGTGACGGGGGTCGCCGCCACCGACGTGGTTGAAGCAGCAGGCGTGCGCGTGAGCGTGTAGGTGAGCGCAGCATCCGTACTGCGGGAGCTTCGCACCAGGCGAACGTACACGGGGCCGCTGGCACTGCCTTGCAAGAATCCACCGTTGACGTTGACAGCCAGGCTTCGCCCATAGGCGTCAAAGGCGCGCACGGTGAAGTCTCCACCAGCCTGTGAGAAGCTGCCCGCAAAGGTGTCGGTCGGCGTGGCGTTGCTCCTGAGCAGCAGAGATGATCCTACCGCCATGTCTGGCAAGGGCACAGGCGCACCGGGGCTCAGCTCAAGCGCCGTCCCCTGCCCCACCAAACTCAGCGTCACGTCACCTACGGCGGTGCCGCCGGTGCGCACTTCGAGTCGGTAGTTGCCAGGCGTGAGGTAGGGCGTCGCGCTGCTGGTCAGGTCACTCGACAGGTTGCTCCAGTCGGACACGACGCCCAGCGGGCCACTCAGGCGCCACTGTGCGCCGGCCGGGAAGCGGTTCGGCTCGATGACCCAAACACCCCCTGTGGCGACCGTCAGGTTGTACGCCAAGCTTTGACCGCTCTGCGTCAAGCTGGCATTCACTGTGGTGGAACCAGCAGGATCCAGATTGAGGGCGGGTGCTGCTGCGTCCGACCACACACCGACACGCAGTTCGCCGCGCCGATTTCCGTTGGTGAACGCAGGATTGGTCCATAGGAAATAGCTGCCCGCAGAGGGCAAGGCAACGCTTGACACCAACCCTTGACTCAGCGATGCGGAGCCTATGAGATTGCCTTGCCTGTCTGTCACCACCCATTGGGAAGATGGCGTGACCGAGGATGGCTCGCGCGTGAAGGTCACGGACATCGTGCCGGCGGCCCCAGTGCGCCCACTGGCTGGGGTGGTGGGAAGATATGTCGAGTTGGGATAGCCGCTCAATCCCAGGTAATAGACCCCGGTGGCGGCCACGCTGTAGGCCATAGGGCTATCGTCCACTGACGCAACCTGCACGCCATTGGCATCGAAAAGCCGCGCATAACCATCCAGCGTGCCGTTGGGTGTGGACAACCGGAAGGTTTCGCCCGCCGCCAGCACCAGTCGGTGGAAATCGACATCCAGGGTGCCATTGACGCCATCACCTATGGTGGCGTTCACCACGACCGATGACGAGGCCCCCACCAGAACGTCAGACGCATCCGCCATGACATCCCCCACATCGCCGACTGACTCGGGTTTGGCCAGCGTGCGCCTCAGTGCCAAACTCAGTAGACCCGGAGCTGCTGCTGCGCTTGCGGGCGCGATGAGTGGATCGTAGTTGGCGTTTGCGGCACGGCTGACACCCAGGTACAGCAGACCGGTAGATGTCGCAGTCCAATCCAACGTGCTGCCCGTCGTGTTGGCGAGTTCGTGACCCGATGTGTCAAACAGACGCAAACACTGCGCAAAGTCGGAGGCCGTCACACTGAAATGCAGTTGATCCCCCGATGCCGCCAGGACGCGCAAGACTTGCACGTCCAACTGGCCAGCGTCGCCAGTTCCCAGATTCACCTGAACATTGCCCGCCGCAGAGCCACCCACCAGCCAGTCGCGCGCTTTGGGCAAGGTGTTGAACGATGCGTCTGCGTCAGGCAAAGGCAAGTGCGCCAAGGACAGGGTCGAAGCCTGACTCACGTCGATACGGTGTACCGCCCCACCCTGTGCTGATCCGGCTGATACGGCAACTGCCTCTCCGGCCGCGACCACGTCGGCCTGACTGGAGTCCAGCAGTCGGAAGGCCACCGTAGCGCCCTGGCCCCGCCCCACCGCTTCCAAGCGCAACTGGTAATGGCCCGCAGCCAGATTCAGAGGTTTCGAAACGCCATCTTGCGTGTCGAGAACAGCTGAGGAAATCGTGCTGCCGGTGTCCGTGTTGACGAGGACCCACTGCGCATTGTTGATAGGGGCGCTGAGTTGATCCCACATCACTTGCGTGGTGCGATCCAGATCAAAGGTATAGGTTTGCGCATCACCCGGCGCCGCCAGACTGACGCTGTAAGTTTGGCCCAGGTTGAGGGGCGCCACCCGTGCGGCGTTTCGGTAAGTCGTGAAGCCGTAGTTCAGCGCTGCGGTTGCACCGCTCTGGCCTTCCACCGACAACCAATATGTTCCCGAGCGCTGCGCCGTGTAAACCCCGGAGTCACTGGTCAGACTGCGTTGGCTTACCGCGACGTTGGCTGTCGGGTCAAACAATGTCCAGGTGCCACCCGTGTTGCCACTGCCTGCTTGCAGGAAGAGACGGTCACCCGCCTCGGCGTTGAAGCTGTAGAGCGCGCCCTGCGCACCGGGTTGCAAAGTGCCCGCCACGGTCGCGCCAGACGTCAGCGGCACGGCGGCTTCCATGCCCATCAATCGGAACGCATAGGTGCCTGTATGGTCGCCAACGCCATCCACCGTCAGCGTGTACTTGCCAGGATCCAGATCCAGGAAGCGATCACCGTTGTTGGTCAATGCACGGAAGTCGAACTGATCCGTCGAGTTCGAACCGCGAAGTTGCCATTGGATTTGATCGCCTTGCACCCCGTCGAACAAGAAGCGGGTACGCTCTTGGACGATGAATTCATAGCGATCCTGCTCACCCGGTTGATCCACCGAACCGTCGACGGTGTGAACGCCCGGCAAGGCGTCGGCCGAGAGCAGAACTTTCGGCTCCAAAGGCTCGACATTCCAGGCCGTTTTACGACGCGCTTGCGATGCGCCCAGTTCGCGTGCCGCCCGGGCAATGCTGTTCACCGGCAGGCTGATCGACGTCTTGAACCGAGCGCCGACCTTGTGCAAGGCGGCATGAGCGGCGAGACGCTTGGACTTGGCACGCATAGAGTTCTCTCCTGAGAGTTACTGCTTGTTGAATTTGCTTCGCAAAGCGCAAAAGCTGCGCCTGGCCGCATTTGGATTGCAGCCAGGGAATGTCGTGTATTGCCTATCAGCAGGCTCGCGGCGCGCATGGGCGGACGCGATGACGGGGGGCGCAACGCCTGGGGCGTGTGCTAGAGCAATGAGGGCTGTATCAGTGGCTTGCACTGAACAACCGTGCTCGACCTGGGGGGCCAAGTTCGACTTGAGCTGAGGCGCGTTTCTCGCACAACTTGCTCACTGGAATCTTCTTTGAGTGACGGCACAGGCTGTGTTCCCAGGACGATTGCACGAAGGCGCAAACCCATTTAAAAACCATGATTTACGCGTGGTTGAATGTAATAAAGTGTTTTTCGCCTGTCAATTGGGGAGCCTTGGGGGGAGCAGGGTAACGACTCCTGCCGTTTCGGAGTCGACCGACGCGAGCAAAGCCGGGCTTTCAGAATCAGGCTCGACCACCCCGTCGTTCGCCGCCGAATCCGTCACATCGATGCGGTCGCATAGATCTCTGCGCTGCAATGTGACCATGACGAAGCGTGATTCCGCCGCCTCCGCCGATGCTGCTTTTGTCGCAGAGTTGCGAGCGCGCATTGCTTCGTCACGGCTTTCCGCAGCACGCGCGGTCAATCGCGAACTGGGTCGCACCCGAGATTTTCGACGCCAGCCTGGCCCCAGCCGTGTGTCTCCTGCTTCTTGAGAATGGCAGCACCGAGATCCCAGTACAGCCGCAACCGATCTGCTGTCGCACCGTAGCATCAGCGCTCGGAGATGCTGCTCCGGGCCGGCGGCCCTTGCGGCCCTTCTCATTGATGTCGCGTGGCTTGGCATCGGCTTCGTTCATGCGACGGCGCACGCCCATGGAGAAGTTTCGCGCGCTCGACGACATCGCGAGCAGGATGCGCTTGTGTCGACAGCGCTGTTGTTCTGCCTGCTTTTCGCTGATCACCTCTTCGATCTCCAGTGTCGGGAGCAGCGGCATGGCTTGGTCGAGCTTGTGGATGAGCTCGAAGTACCGGCGTCCCAGCGCGGATGTGATCCCGACCTCGACCTCGACCTCGAGCGAAACAGTGTCATACGTGGCTGCGCACTCGATGCCGTGGTTCTTGGATGTCGAACCCGCCACGCTGAGCTACGTCGAGGTGAAGGCTCTGGCTTCCGGAAATCCGAAGGTGATTGATAAAGATGAGGTCGGGACCCAAGTGATAGACGATGCGAGCGAAGAGCCCTTGGCGGCTTGACGCTCGAACCTTTAAGGCGAATGGCACCTACTTTGCCCCCTTACGCATGGCCATGCCTCTGTACATGTCGGCGAGCCTGTGCGCGAGGCACCCTCAACCAAGGGGAGGGTTTGGGCCGTCGTCTTCGCATTCGTGGCTCGATACGTCCAGGCCGATGGCCGACCTCGGATTGAGCGATCGACGCAAACAGACGCTGGCGGTCATTCTTGTTGGAAAGACCTCGCGCAGTCCACTCCGTCCATAGCTGCACCGTGTGCTTGAAGCTCAAGCTGCGTGGGTCCACGTTGGCATTGCAGGCGGCCTGCGCCATGAGCAGTAGCTCTTTGTCGTTCATCTGCGGTGTCTGGCAGCTCAGGACGTCCATGCCCGTGGTGGTCTTGAGATTGCGCAGGTCCAGCTCGACGTTCCAGCGTCGCGCGTACAGTGCCGAGAGATCAGCCTTACTGACCCGTCGATGATCGAGCAGCGTGGTAACCAGCACCTGATTGGCGACTTTGACTTCACGCAGCGTGATCGCATCGGGTGCGTTGGCATATTGCTCGGGCGTCATCCACTCGGGACGTGTCGCAGGCTTGGGCCAGCGTACGATGTGATCGCGCGTGCCAAGCGACTGTCCGCGCCGGAAGTCCGTGATTCGCGATCCGTTTTGCTCGAACAGCACATCCACGCCTCGGGCTCTCAGATCGGCGATCAGGAAGTAGTTGCAGTACAGCGCATCGGCGATGCATCACATTGCCTGGATTGAAACCATCGAGATGAAGCTGCTTGCCGCAGCCGATGCGCTCATGAGCCTGTCTGGCCACCGGCGTCAGCAGGTGTGGGACGCGTCGGCTCTTCGTTCGACGCCTGAGCTGTTGCGCGACGCACCCGTCGACGAAGAAATCCTGGATCTGCCGTCGGCGCCGGAAGGTGAAGAGCTTGTCTTCGACCATGCGTCACTCGGACTCAAGCTCCGAAGCCATCCGATGGCACTGTTGCGGCCACACCTGGCGTACCGTTGCGTCCTGACATCTGCTGACCTCAATGCCACACCCAACGGCCGCCTGGTGCGCTACTGCGGCATCGTCACGCTGCGACAGCAGCCCGAGACCGCGAACGGCACCGTCTTCATCTCGCTCGAGGACGAGACGGGCGTGGTCCAGGTCATATGCTGGAAGTCGCTTCGCGACGCGCAGCGGAAGGATCTGCTCCGGTTTCGGCTGCTTGTCGTCCACGGCAAGTGGCAGCGCGAGGGCAACGTCAAGAACCTGATCGCCGGCAAGCTCGAGGATTTGACGCCGAGTGTTGGGCAGGCTGGTGACGGAGAGCCGAGACTTCAAGTAACGGCGCGATCACGAATCATCACTGGCGCGCAAGAGTTGCAGGAAGCGAGTCTTGTCCATGGTTCACGGCAGTGCTTGCCAACCCTCGAGTTCGGCCAGTCTTCGAATGACCCAGGTCGCCTCTGCCTCGTTGACCGATGACGACCCGGCGAGCAATCCTCTATGACACCGCTCAAGGACGTCCTGCTCAGTGATGCCGAGGTCAAAGTGCTGAGCGCGTGCGTATTCGTAGAGATGGTTTGCCAGGTCTTCGCAGAACTCGTAGCGGGCAGTGATAGCTGTCCGCGTCGACGCCGGTTTCAGGCGCCCATCTACGAGGTACAGCGCCATGAACGAGTCGGGGATTTCGAGCTGGTTGTGGTCGTACATCGCTTTCAATCTTGGGTCGCAACCATGTAATGGACTTCGTTTCCGCGCGACTTCGCATCAACTGGCAATATGAAGGCCAGCGCGAACAGAAGGTGGCGAAGTTCCCGCAAAGTCACGTTGGCTGTGGCCCGGCACCATCGGCCCCGAGCGCCGCCTGCAGCGCCTTCTCAACGGCATCAATCCGCTCCTGGCAGACCTTGTACGCGCTCACCGATTCGGTGACCACACGCAAGAGTGTCGTCGATGTTCGGCTCCTTCTGGTCCCGCAGCGTGGCCGCGTGCTTCTGAAGGGTTCCGTACGCTTCCATGAAGCTCGTTGTGCTCGCGCCGACCAAATCGCACGGCGGCCAATCAGGCATCACGACGCCTGAACCTTCTCTGCTGACCATCGCAGTACTTGAACATCAGGCCATCGAGTTGCTGATCGCACCCGTCGGTCGGTGAACATCTTGATCCGGCAACCGACCGATTGCCCGCTTGGAACCTCGCACCGCTCTGGACTAACTCCGCCAGCTTCAAAAAGGGCTGGCGTTCGTGCTCATGGTCGTGATGTCCATCGAGGATCTGAACAGGGTCACGTCGACTCCCGAAACGGAGCCGATGTTCACATTCCGTGATGGCCCGACTGACCATCACCGAGCTCGATCATCGGTCCATCGAATTGGCTGATCACACTCAGATGACCGCGTCCAGATCGATGGCCTGCCCGCCGACGCGGAAGGCGTAGCGCCCTCCGAGGTGTACATGCCGCCAAGCCACCGGCGAGGTCGAGGTCACCAATGCAAGCGCCTTCTCACTCCCGCAGGCCTGGCACCGCGGAAGCAGCCGCGACAGGATCGCCGAGTTGTAGAACACGATCGCGTTGGCAACCAGCGTGCGCATTGGTTGCTGATCTCGATCTCGAGATCCGTGCGCCCGGTGAGTTCCTTCTTGCCGCCGACCTGCGCGATCGCGAAGCGTAGCTGGTGGTACGACTCGATGCGGTTCTGCGAGCGGTGCACGTCGCGCTGCAGCGTCGGGTCGCGCAGGTATCGCAGCGTGTAGATGCTGCGCGCCAGCCTGTCGTATTCGAAGATCGCCCTGCGCGTCGGGTCGACATCGTAGGTACAGAGCTTGCGCACCAGCGTGCACTGCGTCATCTCCTTCAGCCCCAACGTCGCGACGATGCGGTCGCATGTTCGCCTTCTCGTCCCGGATCGCCTGCACGTGATAGGGAATATCGCTGGTGCGCGACATCAGCAAGTTGCCGTGGTTCATCGCCTGGGCGGCGATGACGGCCAGGAGGCTGTCCTCGTCGGCGACCTTCTTGGCGCAGCGTGCAGCGGCGTCAGGGCCGACAGGAACCGGCAGTGCCGGTTCACGAAGCGCAACACGTCGGCCACGTCGCATGACGACAGCTGCTTGTAGAAGGAGTCCGGTTCGTCGTCTTCCGCGGCTGCTGGACGGCGGCATGTCAGCGTGCCCGTGGTCGCGTCGTAGTCGAGGTGTGTCAGCTGGCCTGCGCGTAGCTCCTGGTCGAAGGCCAGCCACTGCTCGTGCAACTCGGTCGACAGGGCTGCGAGCTGCGCGTCCAGCGGCCGGCGCACCCACGGGATGTCGAGTTGCTCGAAGGCCCCGGGCTGCCGCCCGGGGGGCACGGGTTTGGCACTGAGGTGCCGATGTTGATGACTGTCGTCGAGGTGAATCGCCCCGGAGTGCAGGCGCCGTCGCAACTGGCGGTAGACCCAGAACTCGTAGCGATCCGCGTTCATGCCCGTCGGGGGGGGGTCCCAGCAATGGGTGTCCCTACCGTAATTCTCGGCACACCCCCACCATGGTCCGTTCAGCGAAATGACCGACCCGTTCGGAGATTGAAGCTTGCGAATGCTGTTCGCACGCGCCTGCTCTCCGCTTCGACTGCTGCCTTCTCGCGCAAGTGGATGGTCACGGCCGGATACTCATCTTGATGTTGCGATGGGATTCCATCCTCGCGGCCTGTCTCGACCTTGACGACCTCGAAGACCGCGCCGAGGTCGAGGATGCCCTCCCTCTCGGCCTTGTCGTAGTCGCTCAACGGCTCGACCTGCACGACGCCGGCTCGCGTCTCAATGACGAAGTCAACGTTGCCGCCCCTGTATGTCTGCTGTGGCTTTATCGTGACGCTGGTCAGTCGATCGAAGCCCACCACTGAGCCCGGGGCGAAGGACGCGACGGTGTCCCTGTCGAGCTGGACATTGCGACGAACCACCTTCGCTTCACCCTTCTTCAGAAGTTTGATCGTGTCGCCGATCGTCTTCTCGAACAGGAGCATGTCTTCGTTGAACCTCGGATCACGCCGCACGCGAGCGTGGAATTCGGCGAGGTGCCGGTCGAGTCCTGCCGATGTGTATGCCGCAATGAGCGCGAGCCCCGCGTCGGATGGCTGCTTGTTCGGGTCTCTGTACTGGAGCGAATCTCGGGCTTTCGCGACGAGTTGCTTCACGAAACCAATGTTCACGTACTTGGCCAGACACTGCTCGACATTCTTGTCGTCGTCGCCGCCCGATGAGGACCACGAGAGGAAGTTCCGAAGGCCGTGAATGCCCGCACGCGGGGGCTGCAACGGCGCACTGCCTCCTGTCCGCTGTCGCGCCGAGATGGGAGATGACGCAAGCGCCTGCGTCGTCGGCAGTGCGCGCCTGTCAGCGCCGGACACACTCGGCGCGGCCGCGAGGGACCGGGTCCGGATCTGGGGAAGAAGCCGCGAAATTCTCTGCATGTTTCTGGCAATGGCGGTGTCAGACCGGGAGGCCGACTCCATCAGGCAGACGATGCCCATTGGTTCGAACGAGCGCAGAGCATTGGCGAAACGCGGGGTGGCGAAGCGAAATCTTCACGACACTGTCGAACTGATCGAGTACCGATTGTGACCGGCGTCGCTCGGCATGTGGCATGCTTTTCCACGGAGTCCGGGCGTCCAGCCGCAAGCATGCGGTTCAGCACCGCAGCATCCGCCGCTGCTTCGGTGCGTTGGCCCGCATCGCTGCGCGCACGCAGCCGCGTACCTTCAGATCGAACAGCCCTTCCTCGTCCGACGCGTCCATTGCAAACGCTTCGTCCAACCCTGCGCTGGCCTTGCCCCTTTGCTCGTAGACGAACTTGCGGCTTACGCCATGCTCGCCGGCGAGATCGGTGATCGATTCCGAGTTCGCCAACGCCCGAACGGCAAGATCCAGACGTTCGCTCTTGGGCAGCCTCGCCGCCACACTCCCGCATCGATTCATGCTCACGCTTCAGCTCAAAAATGGGGCGCAAGTGTCGGCCATGGCACCCACCCGTCTTCCAGCTCTTCGGGCCCGTGGACGGGTAACCCTTGGTTGAACCACGCCGAGTTGCGCCAGTCCAAGTATTTGAACAACCTCATCGAGCAGGATCATCGGGCGATCAAACGAATCGTGCGACCCATGCTTGGTTTCAAGG
>JAJKJU010000298.1 GCA_021153565.1 Rhizobacter sp. | reverse complement strand
GAAATAGGCCATCCGGGGCGCCGAAACTTGCAAATTGAGCGCCTCCAGTGACTCCTTCAGGGACGGCCGCTTAAAGGGCCCTACGTCCGGTTGGGGTCGGAAGTGTGAATTGGGCATCGCGCTCCAAACCGGACCATCGCGGACGGCACCTTGGCGTCGACACGCAGGATTGCCTTGAGGGACTTCATGTGCAGCGTCCGGACGAGGCCGAGGACATGTGGACAATGTTTACCCGTGTCCGCAGCCTGGCAAAGCGGCCTCCAGCATGCGCTGACAATTCGCGCTCCCCGCGGACCTTCGTCAAATCATTGCATTGACTCCGATGCCCAGCAGCACTTCTTGTATTTCTTGCCCGAGCCGCAAGGGCATGGGTCATTGCGGCCAACCTTTTGCGTATCGCGGCGTCGCGGTTGCTGCTCGAGCAACCCACTTGGGCTGGATCGCAACGCCTGTTCGCGTTCTGGCTTGAAATGCTCCTGCAGCGCGACGACGGCGGCGGGAACGGCTTCGTAGGCGCCCTGGGTCAGGCGTTTGCGGGTTTCGGCATCCTGGCCATGCTCTTCCAGCGTCTTCCAGCCCTCCTCGGTGCCCAGCAGCACCATCGTTGCCACCAGTTCCATGTGGCCCGTGAACACCGTTTGCCAGGCGTCCGGGAACTGCTTGACGCCAAGCATGAAGCCGGCGCACCAGCCTTCGGCGTCGAAGAACTCGCTACCGTCCTCCTGGGCCAGTTGCATCCACAACGGGTCGAACCAACCCCCGCTGATCGATGTCACCACCACGTTGTAGTGGCGCATCAGCAAACCGAAAATTCGGTTTGCCTGCTGCGAATCGGCGAACGTCGGAAAACCTTCCCCATCCTCCATGTCCCACACCCACGGTAGCCACCGGCCGGGCGCAATCAGTTGGGGATTCAGGACGATCGCCGCCAGGAATCCGTCGAGCGTGGAGATGTCCATGCCGTCTTCGGGCATCTCCTCGGACATGAGAAACATCTCCAGTTCTTCCAGCTCTTTGTCGGAGAGTGACGAGTCAGCTTGCATGAGTTGGGTGTTGGTTGTTGCATGCGTGGGGTGTGCGCATGCTGCGAAGTCGAACGCGATCGAAGCCCGTCGAGCAGCTCCTGGGCAGTAGCGCGATTCTGGCGCATCACGGGAAGACTCAAGTACACAACAACGCCGTCGGCGGCCAAGTGCCGCTGGGCCGAATGATGTGCTGAAATCATGATCGTCATACTTGAACAAACTCGACACTCCGTGACGCATGCAAGCTTCCCCCAACAAGAAGTCGAGCGCTACCTTCGCACCGGCGAACACGATGCGCTTTCCCGCAGCTGGCCGGGCGACAACTTCCTAGCGCGTGCCCAACACGGCGACGCTGCTTTGCGTGACGCGCTGGTCTCGACGGTTCGCCAGCGAACCGCGCACGCCATGGTGCCCGCGGCACTCACTTGCATCGACGTCGTTGCCTTCACCCGCACCAGGGTCGAGCCGATGGTCCGAGGGCTGTTTCCGGCGCACGAGCAGGAGAAGGTGCTTGGCGTGCTCGCTCGCTCGGTCGTCTTTCTGACGCCGGCCACCATCGACACGGTCCTGCAGACGACACCCTGGCTCGGTACAGTCTGGGATCTGGCCAACCTCTACCTCGTCAGCTGTGGTGCCGAACCGCTGTCGGAGGATGCGCGCCTCATCGTTGGCCTGAGCGCCGAGACGACCTGCTTCGTCGCTTCGGACTCCTTCAACGCGTCCAGCCCCTTCGACGACTTCGTCGTCCACGAAGCTGCGCACATCTTCCACAACTGCAAGCGGCGCACCATCGGACTCGGCGCAACACCGCGGCGCGAGTGGCTGCTCGACATTGACTACCGAAAACGCGAGACGTTTGCATACGCCTGTGAGGCCTACAGCCGCGTCCTTGAGCTTGGCAACAGCTCGGCAGCCCGACGCCTGCTGCTGGCGGAGATCGAGGAAGGACCTGTGCCACCGGATGACTGTGTGGATCCGGTTGAGTACATCGACATCCTTCGCGAAGCAATCGCTGCCCGCAATGGTTGGAAGCGCATCCTGCAGCGCTGTTCTCCCGCAAAGGTGGCGCGGTATCGTGAGGTTGGAACGAAGTGATGGCGCTGGAGACTGCTCGCGCGTCCGTGGTGAGCATCGCCACCTATCACGCCGACCCGCTGTACCCGAGGATCGAACGCGCGGTCAACGCGATCCTTGCGAAGGGCAAGGTCGTGGCGCCGGTCGATGTACTCATCGGCATGGACCTGCTCAAGCCGGACCAACTCGAAGAATGGCGCCGCGGCCAGGTGCCCTACCTGGAGCGGGTCATCGCCGGTAGCCTATCCCGCCTGTCGCGGCTGCTGCGCATCCTGCGCTTTCACGCGCACGACCTAAACCTCAAGCCGTCAGCCACCATCTACCTTCGACACGGCAGCGGTGCCAAGCAGCGCTTGCGCTTTACCAAGTCCGCTGACGCGAAGCTCGAGGAGGCATACGCCACGCACTTCGTCTGGCCGGCTAACGGCCCGTTCCACCGCCCCACGCAAGAGGAGTCCCGGGAATGACAGGCGGCCGTGTGGAATTGGCCCAGATACGCCTCTCGCTTCGGAAGCTGAGCCGAGGCAATCTCCTCATCATTGCCGAGCGTGCGGCTGAGGCATTGCCGAGCGCCGCGCTACCCGCGCTGCTGGGCGACTTCGTTCAGATCGACGTCCCCGTGGACGCGGCGACAGAGCCCCCCTCCTTGCTCGAAGAAGCGCGCAGGTTTCATGCGGCGAGCATGAGCGGAAAATACTACGAGGCCTTCGCTGTCAGCGGCAAGAACTGCACCGAGCAGTCCAAGGGGACAGACGCATTCATTGCCGAGTTCAACCGACTTGTCGCCCGGTGCGTCCGCGAAACCGACACCGGGCCGCAACCTGTGGTGCGCGAAGCCTTCGAGCTCCTCTTCGGCCTGCTGCGATACATCGACGAGTGTCACGATGATGTGATCTTCTTCGCCGACGAGGGCAGTTCGTGGAACGTTGGGGTGCACTGGCGCACAACATTCCCGGCCTACTTTCGTTGCCTGGCCGAGACTGCCACGGCCGATGAGTTCGCACGGACTGTCGACCAAGCGATCATGGACTTCGCCGTCCATGATCGTAGCCACTATCTGTCGGAAGCTTGGCGCGCCGCCACCGCTGCGCAACAGGCATGGCTCAGCGCGCTAGCCGAAGCCCAAAGGTGACAGGCGTTGCACGCAGTCCGATGTAGCCGACGAAGTATGCGCGGCTACTGTCTCAGACGGAAGGGCAGCGCGTCCTGCGTCGCATGCTCAATTGGACTGTCTTTGCCGCCTGCCCGCGGACACCACAGCATCGCGCTTCCCGCAGTCAGAAACGGTGACGCCAAGAGCAGCAGTTCAGCGCGACGGCTTCAATATGGAATGAGCCAATGCCGCAGCAAGCCGACGGGGGACGAAGCTGGCGATCGTCGCGGACACGGTATCAAGGGTCGTGGCAAACGCCACGGCTCTATTGTTCGCAACCGCATCCAGCGCCCGGCTCGCGACCACAGCCGGTTCGCTAGCGAAGAATCGTTCATCAAGGCGGAGATGATCCATCTTTGCCGCGCGCAAGAACGGTGTCTTGGTGATCCCGGGGCAGAAGGCCGTCACGGAGACGGCGCCCATCAGCTCGCGTCGCAACGCCACGGACCAATGCAGCAAGGCGGCCTTCGATGCGCCAACGACCGACAAGTTGGGCAAGGGCATGAAGGCTGCCAGCGAGGCGATGTTGAGTACAGCGCCGCGACGCGATTGAAGCGTAGGAAGCAGTGCGTGCGTGAGTTCCATCGGAACTTCAAAATTCAGCCGGGCCATCGCTCGTTGGTCATCAACAGGAACGGAAGCGGATGGCGATAGCAGTCCTCTTCCGGCACAGTTGACAGCAGGTCGACGTGAATCTTCCGTGCTGCGAGTGCAGCGAGCAAGGCGCGCACACGGTGCTGATTGATCAAGTCAGTCTCATGAAGTCAAGATGTGCGGTCGAGGGAAGTAAATCGCTGTTGTCGGACTTGTTCGGGCGGCTTCGGCTCACTGCTACAACGTTCATGCCGAACGCCGTGCAGCGTTTGACGAGATACTGTCCGAGACCGCCGCTGGCGCCCGTGATCAGCGCTGTCCGGCCGGAAGAGCGGATGTGGCGTTACTGCGTCACTGGTGTGTCCTACCTTCCGCATCATCGCCCTCTACAGCTCAGGTTGAATCGGGCTTGGATCGTTTGGCACACGCACGAAGAACCGGACAGATTGATCATCCGGTCGATCGCAGCCCACGGCCCAGCCGGCTGTGTCTGCCAAGAGCTTCACGACAGCCAAACCAAGACCCATTCCCTTTGGGCGATTTTTTTCCGGTGCTGTCCTTACGAACGGCTGCCACAACTTGTCAGCATCTTCTGTCGGGAACCGATGCGTCTTGTTGGTCACTGAGATTTCCAGTGCCGGTGGGTTTGATGTTGACGGCGCCGTTCGAGCGCATCGCACAACGATCTGGCCCTCCTCGCCGTGACGAACTGCGTTAGCCATGAAATTGGCTAGGACCTGCTGCAGCCGTGTGCTGTCCGTTTCGAGCGATCGAGGCACGTCGTCAGCGAGCTCGATGCTGATCACCTGATCGTTTCGCTCCGCTTCAGCGGACAGCTCATCGACGGCCGATGAAATCAAAGTCGCCAGATGAACAGTCCGGAACTCCGGAGAGTCAGTGTTCGAGCCAGCCGCACTCACCGCGAACTGCGAGATGCTGTCGAGACGCGTGAGAGCCACTTCCACGGATCGCTCAAGTCGCTGAAGCGCTTGCTTCGCTTCGGCCGGCAGAACCATCAGGCCCATCACCTCGGCGTTTGCCAGGATGGTCTGGATCGGTGTGCGCAGCTCGTGCGAAATCATGCCCAGCAGCGTGCGCGAGGCGTCATCCTTCGCTACGTATTCGCTGACGCCGATGTGGGTGGCCGGTGCGGCCTTTCGCTGCTTCATCTTGGAACGAGATGCGGGGTGCTGCATTGTCGCAGGGTGCCCTTTGAGCGAGCCGTTTGCATGTTCGGTCAGGACATCTCTCGCCGTTCGCACCAAGGGCCCGATTGTCAGAGCAACGGCGCCTTGGCCAGCGAGCAGCGCGCTGACTCGATGGCCGACTTCAGGTCCACAGCCAATACCGCACACGAGATAGGTTTGGTCCGAAACACAAGCCTGTACCTTTCGATTGCGGAAGCCAATTGAGCATCGACGGCAAGGCCGCTGCGGGGCACGCCACCGGACAAGATCAAGATTGGCGCATCCGGCTTCGAACGAAGTCGCAATTCCCGAACCAGATCTGCCGAAGTCTCGTCAGCCAGGCACCAGTCTAGAACGAAGGCGTCAAACTCAGCGTGTGCCAGCGCAGAAACCACTTCACTCGGTTCCGTGAAGGGATGGGCCTCGATCTGGTGTCGGCAAAGGCACGCGCAGATCGATGTGGCGGCGTCTGTCTCGTCGTCGAGAACGGCCACCCGGAACAAGCCCGCCTGTTTGGCGTGGTCCACGTCTGTTGTTGCAGCCCAGTGCAGGAATTCCCTGCCCAGGGATGCTGCCGATGGCTCGGTCAGCCCTGGGACCGATAATTGGTCCTGCAGCGGACTTGGCGATTGCTCGCTGACCTTCAGCCTTGTGCCAACCACCTGCTCTTTCATAGAGAGTCCTCCTGTGGCTCGATCCGTTCGCTTCGCACACACTTTACGGGGCCCTCACTCTGGATTCGCTGCGAGGTTTCAGCCAAAATCTGGCGCGCATTCACATTCGGTTACCCATGGATAGTCATCCTGCACCGCGCGCTGATGCGTCGCTTCTGCCACATCCCTTGCAACTCGAGGTGCTCGAGTTCGGCGCCTACGCGTTGGTCATCGATGCGCGCTCACCCCACGAGTACGACGAAGACCACCTGCCTGGCGCCGTGAACCTGCCGGTCGTCGACGACGCCGAATATGCCGAGGTCGGAACAAAGCACAAAGACGACAAGCACGCGGCCTACTTGATCGGCGTCGAGTACTCCTTGCGCAACATTGCGAAGCACATCAAGCCCCTGATCGCTCAGTACGGCAACCAGGACAGGATGCTTGTCTACTGCTTTCGGGGTGGCAAGCGGAGCAAGCTATGGGCTGACAACCTAACGCACGATCGGCTTCGAAGTGGACGTGCTTCGAGGCGGTTGGAAGAACTATCGTCGCTGGGTCCGAGCTAGCTTGGAAACGCTGCCACGGCACTTCGAATTCCGAGTGCTCGCTGGATCGACTGGCTGTGGAAAGACCCGACTGTTGTCAGCGCTCCAGGATGTGGGTCAACAGGTGCTGGATCTCGAGGAACTCGCGTGTCATCGCGGTTCTTTGATCGGTGCGCTGCCTGGTCGGCCGCAGCCGAGCCAGAAGTATTTCGACACGCTGCTGCTGGATGCATTGCGCAAGTTTGATCCAGTGCGTCCGGTCTGGCTGGAGGCCGAGTCCAAGAAGATCGGGAACCTCCAGATTCCCGCTGCACTTTACGACGCGATGCATTGCACAAGCCCGATCCACCTGTCTGCGCCGATGAGCGAAAGAGTGAAGCTTTGGCGCGAGGACTACCCGCACTTCGTCGACGACCCGCGCGGGATGGTGGAGAAGCTTGCGCCCTTGAAGCCGTTGGTCGGGGGTGACGAGATCAACGCATGGCAGTCTCTGGCGCAGTCAGGCCACATAGATGAACTGTTCGAACGGATCATGGCCAAGCACTACGACCCATGTTATGACCGCTCCACGCGGCGCTCCTTCGGCTCGCAGGAGGGCGCGCAGCGGGTTGAATTGCCGTCTCTGTCCCTAGACACTTTGCGCGAAGTCGCTCGCGACCTTGCCGTGTCGGCAGGCGGCTCCCAAGAGAGCCGCGCTTAGCGGACGATGCAAACCAAGCGCCGGCCGGCTGTCGCTTGATTGTTTGGATCGGCCTTCCATCGATTTAGCGCGGGAAGCATCAACGACCGCCATACCGACGGAATCAAGCTGGCGAAAAGCAGCACGACGTAGCCGGCAGGGGCCTTCGGTGCGGCGCCCGATGGACGCTGTCGGTAGTAGGGCAATGAACTCGAATGATGGTGGGCATGGTGATAGCTGATGGCCAAAGTCATCCAACTCTGAATCAGGCAGTGGTCCTCCCACCCAAACTCGCCTTCGACTGCACCGTCGACGCTGTCCGTACCAAGTCCCCAGTGCTGAACGTAGGTTACCGCCTGCATGCTCCACGCCACGGCTATGGCGACCATGCAATAAAGCACTAGGCCCCGCTGCCCTGACACTGCGGCGAATGAGATGGCGGTGATCGCCATCGCGAAGCAAGCCAATGGAAGGCCCCCAGCCAAGCGTTGTCTTTTCTTCGATGCGGCCACGAGGTCGCCTTCCCACGCATTGCGAAACACCACTCGCAATCGACGAACGGAAAAAGTCCATACGGATTCATCAAGCCGTGGCCATTCGGCAGCGCACACGTTGCCTGATCGTGCGTGGTGCGCGCGATGCTCGTGCTCCAGCACCGGATATCCGATGACGCCGCTGAGGACTTGCCCCAGCATGCGGCTCATGCTGTCGCGCCTATGAACCAGCTCGTGGGCAATGCAGCTCGCGAACACGAAGAGAGCCCAAAGGCTCAGCCCCAGTAGCGCGCGGCCGATGACGGAGTTCGGTCCATCGGGTACGGCGCCAATCGAAATCGCCGCCGCGAAGATACACGCGAGTGCGGCCACCACGGGAAGGTACCCGAGGTATGTTGCGATACCTTCGCTCCAGGCAGGCGGCTCGCGTCGTGAGTCGCCAAACAAGCTGCGCAACAGAGGTGCGACAAGAATTAGAGCCACGAAGGTCAAGCCGTACCTCCCCGAGATGATCTCGACCAGCGCCAAGACGGGCGAGGCAAGGATGAGAGAGTGGCCAGCGGCCAGGAGCGCTTGCCTTCGCATTTCAGATCAAGCCGTACTCAGCTGCGAGCCGAGCTGTAGCTCGTCGATTCGGCGTGTTGAACTTGGTGCTGAGCCTGTGAAAGCGGGAGTCCACGGCACTGACAGTGGTGCCGAGCTCCTCCGCAATCTCCTTGGTGCTCATGCCGGCGCGCTCGCGGGTGTGATCGACTCCGAAGGCTGATTTGGCGTCGTGCAGTACCTCGATGACGCTCGCATCGTCGACACAGGAGCCCACACGAGCGATTTCCCGCAGCGCCCGACTGGCATAGCCGTCGCTGGAAGTGATTTCTGGGAGGCGCTGTCGCCCTTCAGGGGACATCAAAGGAGCTCATCGAAGGCTCTCCGTATTTCCTTGTACAGCAGTGCGTAGTTGAAGCGCTGTTGGTCGGTGTCACAGAAGCGATCGAATGATGCCCTGTCTGGAAACAACGCCGAGTGGGCCACGTTGGACTCGATCCGAGTTCGTTCCAACCGCTCGACGTGAACGCCCCGGGACGTTCGCTTCAGTGTGAAGGTCACGACACCTGACCTTGCCCTTGATCGACGTAGTCCATAGCCACTCGATTACGCGGCTTTCTTTGCCTGGCCCGCGTGCCAGTTTTCTTCGAACCTCATTGGGCTGAT
>JAJKJU010000297.1 GCA_021153565.1 Rhizobacter sp. | reverse complement strand
GGTTCTCGCGCTCCATCTCGACGAATACCGAGGCGTCATCGAGTTCCTCGACAACCACCAGTACGTCCAATCCCAACTCGAGGCACGCCCGATGACGCCGGTGACCGAAGACGACTTCATACTTTGGCTCACCCTCGCCGCGTCGGCCGCCCAGGGGACGGATCTTGATGGCTTCGACGTTGCCGCTGGCGTCCGCAATCTCGCGCTTGAACTCTTCGAACGCACGGCCACCAAAAGCATCGGGATGCCGGTTCGCCCACCGGCCCGGAACGATCAGCCGCGGGTCTATCCGCTGCGCGCCACGCTCCGTTTTCAACTGCGCCACCTCACCCGTCAGCGCCTCGATGCGCTCATCCAGCACCTGCTTTTCGAACGCGACCGTGGACAGCAAGCCCACCCCCGTTCGCGGTTGAGGCTTGATTGCAACCAAAGATGTCGCGATCTCTACGCCCTCCGGAGTGGCGCCTTCACCGGCAGCCGTGGCAGTCGGAAACACAAAGTTGATGCCAGCGCCTTTGCGGCGATGCGGTGGGTTGGATTCTGTCATGGTGTTACCCCTCAATTTGCTTGCGCCAGAACGACTGCGTCTGATCCTCAATGATCTCGACGAACCGATCGTAGGCCTCGACGGCGCGCTTGAACGCACGCACGCTCGTATCCTCAGCTTTTCCGTCATAGACGGTGCCAAACTCTTTGCTCGACATGCTGGTCGCGGCCGTCTTCGGAATCTCGACGGGCAGCACCTTGTCAGCATAGGCGGCGCCGATCCACTCACGAACGACAGAACTTGCCGCATCCGTAGCCTCGACCTTCGCCAACAGGATGTCGATAAAGGCAAACTCCTTCGTTCCGCCACGTTGGGTGATGAGTTGCGTCGTCAGGTCGGAGAACAAGTCCCAAAACTGTGCGCTGGAGGCGAAGTCCAAAGCGCTCGGCGGCAACGGCATGATGATTCCGTTACTTGCCATCAACGCGTTAATCGTGGTGTACGACAGCGACGGAGGTGTGTCGATGACGATCACGTCGTAAACCAAGCGGGCAGGATCGATTCCGTAGTTCAGAACGTTCCAAAACTCGAACTTCGGGTCCTTGCTCTGCTTGGCCGGCAGGACGAACTCGGCGGAAAATAGAAATGAAGCGGCGCTGATCAGGTCAATGCCATCCCAGTAGCTCGGTCGGATCGCATATCCGATCTCCGTCTCATCGCCGGAAAGCAGGGGCAAGATCGTCTCGTCGACCCCAACCTCCGAATCAGGCAGTACGCCAAACAGAGTCGTTAGGCTTCCCTGAGGGTCACAGTCAATGACAAGCACACGGTGCCCACGCAGGCTCATTCCTTGGGCCAAGGTGAGGGCGGTCGTGGTCTTAGTCACGCCACCTTTGAAGTTTCCGATCGTGATGGTGATCGCCTCGGCGCCGTGTGGGCGCAACTCCTGTCGGCGGATGTCCCGGACCCACTGTCGTACCTCCGCGAGCGTGAATTCACGACGCGAGCCGGTCTCGTTGAGTCGTCCGATAGGCAGGTCGCCCTTTCGGATCCGGTAGTCGATCTGGCTCTTGTCGAAGCCGGTCAGCGCCATCAGTTGCGCCGTGTTGAAGGTGGGGGGGCTCTTACGGGCAGTAGGCCGCAGCACATCCCCGCGTGCTTGCTCAACAACGGCTTTCACTCTTGCTGCTTGCTCTGCAATGGCGTCCAGCGTAATGTTGCGAGACGGGCTCACGACTAGTGTGTTCAATGGGTCCTCCGGAGCAGTGTTCTGCGATAGACGCAGATTCTATCGACTGCGCTTGAACCCGCTACTCGCGTGCAACTCGCGTTTTTTTACCGACGCAGCACCAGTCTTCCCGGACGGCACGGATTTCTTGTTTTCTATTCTTTTATCCACAGATCATCCTGTCTTTATTACTTCAAAGACTTTAGATGATTCGTAGTAAGCTTTTACCTTATAAATCAACAACTTAGCTGAGTTTGCGTCCGGCTTTTCCCGATGTTCCGTCCGGCATTCCCTTGGAATGCGTCCGGCATTGCCCGATGACCCGTCCGCATTCAGCCGAAATGTCCGGTCTTTTGAGCCTTGGGCAACCGTCCGGCCTTTCGAGCCCCCAACGTCTCACTTTCGCGCTACGCGTGCTTCTCGGGTGAGGGGATAAGTGTCCGGTATTCTGAGTGGCCCAAAGCCGTTGGTACGGCACTGCCTGGCGCAGAAGTAGCGGCACACGTTCATAATCTTGAACGGAAATGTCCGGGAATTCCAGTGGCCGGCCCCCGTTGCCGCGGCTCGAAGATGTCCGGGTTTGCGGGTTTTACTCAGCAACTCCTAAGCTTCCCCAAACGTCCGCGTTTGCGAGGACGCCTCTCGGTTAGGTGTCCAAACCGTGGTGGACATATACTGTGAGTGTGGAGAACGCGACATCCAAGCGCAAGAGGGAAGGGCTGCCAGCGACGCTGAACAAGCCTGTGAGCGCGCTCGCGATTGTCCCGCTTAATAGCAGCATCACGGTCACAGCCCGCAAGGCCTACAACGTCATGCTGCATTTGGCTCAGCGAGAAGGTGACACCGGGGATGCAGGGTACAGCGCCCCGCTGAATGCAATTCTCCGGGGCTTTGGCGTCGGTAACAACGTAGCGACCGACGCCAAGCGGTACATCGATCAGATGACGTCGACCAAGATCGAGTGGCGACCGCTGACTGAAGGTGATCAGTGGCTTCTGCCGCTTGAAGGGGATGCGGCAGCGCCGCCACAAACCGATGAGCCGCGCGATGAATTGCGTATCTTTCACATGCTCGCCGAAGTCCGGCTCTACAAGAAGCGCGGCGAAAACTGGGTTACTTGGTTCTACCCGCCAAGCATTAAGGAACAGATGCTGGGGCCCCGCCGGTGGGCGCGGCTCGAACTCGAGGTCATCGCGCAACTCAGTACGTACACCGCTGTGGCCCTCTACGAGATTTGCGCGCGCTATCGAGACAACCCGGGGGGTGTGACGTCTCGCCATTCCTGGGAGTGGTGGGTTGCAGTGCTGAAAGGCTCCGAAGCAGGCAAGCAGCGGGAGTGGCGGAAGTTCAAAAACGAGTTCGTGAATCCGGCCGTGCGCGAAATCAACGACGTCAGCGATATCGAGGTCGAACTCCTCGAGTACAAGCAAGGCAGGGCCATCGCCGATGTGCAATTCGCGGTGCGAAAGAAGCCCGTGAACTCCTTGCCGAACCGGCCAGAACCACCAGACGTTACGCATCTGTTGCAGGCGGCAAAGCTCGGCATTCGCGAGTCCGACGTCGAAGTGTTATTGGAGCAGTACGGGCCCGAGGCGATGACAGCGGCGCTCGATGCGATGGAAAGGTTCATGCGCGGAGCGACCGCACGCCCAATCGTAAGTAAGACTGCTTACTTGAAGACGATCCTCAAGGGACATCCAGTCCAATCCGTGCCGCAGACGACGCTGCCGTCTGTCTCGCCCGCGGTCACGGCCGCACCTCCACCGTTGACGACGGCGGCCGACGATGAGCAGGCGCGCAGACTGGCGGTGTACCGTGCTCGCTTCGAATCGCTCAACGCCGATGAACAGGGCGGGTGGGCTACGCGCTTGCGTAATCACCTGTCCGATCACGGGAAAGTGACATCCGCCGGCGTCATGCGTCGCTTGCAAGCAGGCCAATGGCAGTCGCCGCTCGTCACCGCGATGATGATCAGGTTCTATGCCGAACAAACTGACGGTCCGAACTGGGCAAGCTGCGACCTGAATGTCGAAGGGCCGCCGACATGACACGAAAAGAAGAACGAACCTATGTGCTCTTCATGCAGAAACGGAGAAAATGAACTAACGGCCTACCCCCGTGGACTCGCTTGCCGGCGGACGGCGGACAAGCAAAGCTTAACGATGTACTGACCAGCGCGTGTCGCCGAAAGCGAAGTGGAGAGTCCCCACACGAAGGTGCCCATCGCTTTTCGGCCTACAGGGCGTCCGTAAGGTCGTGTCGAAGGACAGCAATCAGTCTGCTGCTGTTGCCCACCGATGCAAGCCGAAGGACAGCAAAGGGTCGGCACCGCCACGTCGGCTCCGGGCAGTAGCGGTAAGTCATGCTCATTGGCGCGCCAAGGTGATTTTCGTCCGTCCCCCAGTCGCCGATCTTCAAACCTGGATCGCCTTCTACAAGGCACTGGGATTTCAGCAAGACCCGCAATTCCCCGACGACGCTTCAGCACAGCGCGATCGCTGCCGACCAGCGACGCCCCAGGGAAAACCGAATGTCTGCTGGATGACCTACATCGCCGCCGACAACGTGCGTGCGGCGGTGGCGATGGACGAGTTGTTCGGCTCGGCCGCAGCACGGCTGGCAGACTTTCCACGGCTGGGCAAGACCGGCATGGTTGCCAGTTGGTTGCCAGCACGCGATCGCGCATGAGAGCTACCGCATGAGCTACGAGGTGGCCGAGGCCGCCAAGACAGTGTGGGTGCTGGCACTGGTTCACACGGCGCGGCAATGGCCGCCGGGGCGCTGACCGAATACGGCCTCACGGTTCGCAATCAATGTGAGCCGGCCGCGATGGATTGCAAGCCGGAGCCCATCGATTGCAAGCCGCTACAGATAGGCGTCAATGGCCGTTCAGAAGCATGACCTGCAACCGAGATTCCGCGAATCTGAGCGGTCTACGCGGCTCAAGGATTCGAAGGGCAGAGGGGAGGGGGCGAAAGAAAAGGACTAACGCCAAAGCCTTTCGGCGGTCTTATTTCTACGAGTCTTGTTTTTGTGCGGTTTGGTGATTGAAGGGAGTGGCCGACTTGGAGTAAGATAAGCCGTTTGGCGTTAGTGCTTTTTAATGACGTCTCAAACTCGTACGCCCACCACTTCGGACTTGTTCAGCACGCCCTTGGACGAGTCCGCGCTGGCCGAGATGCAGAACTGGTTCGAGGCTTGGCTCGCGCGAGCACGCGACATCGGCCGGTTGCGTCAGACCTCCTCTGAGGAGGTCTACCGGGCGATGTGGGGCGGGTTCATCGAATGGTGCATCTCGCAGCAGCCAGTCGTGCGCCTGCTTTCGGTGTCGATGGAGGACCTGCGCTTGTTTCTTGCCTCGCGCGCGGGTCACGTGGCCGATGGCGACCTCTCATCACGTTACGCCTGGCGCTTGCTCAACCT
>JAJKJU010000296.1 GCA_021153565.1 Rhizobacter sp. | reverse complement strand
CAAACTCTCATGACCTCAACTTCTCGAACCGCCCGGTGCGGGCCCGCATGCCGGGTGGTGTGGGAGGGGCCCGATCAGCGATGATCGGCCCCTATCCCGATACCCGACCGGATCGAGCCGCAGTTCCTCCATGAGATGGGCGTCCTCGCGGTCAACCCCGGGATTGGCTTTCGGGCTGCCACATACCGTGGTGCCCCGCCGAGCTCGCCCCCTGAAAGGTTCCCCTGAAAGGCCCACAGAGCTTGAGTATTCAACCTCTGCTTCGATACAACGGGCGCATAACAGCCACTGAGAGGCTGGGAGTACTTCGAACGTGTCCGAGCAGCACGTCAAAAGGCGCCTGATCTAGGCGCAAAGCGCAGCCATAGCTTGGTTATGGCGAGCATTTGCAACGCCGAGCAGGGGGCTTTTGGCGTGATGAGCGGGCATGATCGAAAAACTCTCAGCCTCTGAGGCCAAAGCCGCGAGCTCGTGACGGGGGCCGCTCAAAGGCTCCGCTATTTCTCCTTCGGAGCTTGATGCAGCGGATACTTCATCGCACGGACCGGTTTCACATCGCCACAGTCGGAGCCAATCCATGTCGACTTGATCGTGCTCTTGGCTGTCTTGGTTTCGCCGTGAACCGTCATGGTGGTCGAGGTCTTGACGATGTAGTGCTCGGGATCGGTGAAGGTTGCCTCGCCATCGCTCACGGATTTGTAAGGCTCACCACACATCGACTGCCACTTCCAATTCGTCGACCCCATATTCGTCACCTCTGTCTTGCAATGCGTGTCGTGCTCGCCCTGCCAGTGCCCCCGGTCGATCGATTCTTTGTTGAGGCAGATCTTCAGCGTGCCTGGGCCGCCGGACATGCCGACACCATGCTCCTTCATCATCATCTCGATCTTCTTGCGCTGCTCGGGCGGCATGTTCTTCATGCGCTCGTTCATGTCAGGCATCTTGGGCCCGCCCTCGTGCTCGACTTGAACGTCCCACAGCCCCGGCTTGATGGGCGGCGTGTTCTGTGCTCTGGCGGTAGTGGCAAAGGCAAACATCCCGACGAAGCCGGCGACTATCAGGCAACGGACCGCAGTGCTCATACAGAGACTCCAAAGGTTGATGGGAGGGTGAAAAGGATGATGGCACGCACGCCTTCCGGTGCCATCGGCGCAATCAGCAATATGAGGGCAAACGGTCATCCGGGGAACGAGACGTGCGCCGACGCGGAAGGCGGCCCCAACTTTCCGTGATCGTCACGAGCGTCGGCATGCCAGCGATTCAGCCCATAAGGCCCTTGCGGCACTTCGATGCTGTTTCCGCCAACCGTGCTCGTGCCGGTGGTGGGGGGCGTGGGAGCAATTGCCTCAGACATGGCTGTATGTCTGCGTCAGCGGCTCGAACGTCACTACGTAGTCGTGCACCGGCTTCCCTGAGCGATCGGCAACTGCGTGACTTTGCCGGGGCCGACGCCGCGCCTTTGGGAACCAGATCGACCGGTGCAGTCAGTTCATCGGGGGGGCTCCGGCTTGCCGCGATGATCGCGATCAGGCCGGCAACCGCAAGCACCTTGCCCGCGTTGGGAGGATGTCCCGTCGGTGCTGAAAGCCTGAAAGCAACTTCTCCATACGCGCCATTTCGCCAATGTCGCGCCAATGTCGCGCGAATGGCAGCTTCAAGTGCTGCGTCATCAGCTTGTCGGCTTCCTTCTCAACTCAGCGCCCCCAAAACGGGAAATTGTTTCGGGCCAAATCCTAAGGTCCAGTGCCTACTGATCGTTCGGCAGGAAGCCTTCGATCGACAGATAGCGTTCACCGGTGTCGTAATTGAATCCCAGCACTGTCGCGCCAGGAGCCAGCGAGGGCAGCTTCTGCGCGATGGCTGCAAGCGTCGCTCCTGACGAGATACCCACCAGCATGCCTTCTTCTCGCGCTGCGCGCCGCGCCATGTCCTTGGCCGCGTCCGCTTCGACCTGGATCACCCCATCGAGCAGGGCGGTGTGCAGGTTCTTGGGAATGAACCCGGCGCCGATGCCCTGGATCGGGTGCGGGCTGGGCTTGCCGCCGCTGATGACGGGCGACGCCGAAGGCTCGACCGCATACACCTTCAGCTTGGGCCACAGTTTTTTCAACACCTGCGCACACCCGGTGATGTGACCCCCTGTGCCCACGCCGGTGATCAGCGCGTCCACGCCGCTTGGAAAGTCCGCTGCGATTTCTTCCGCGGTCGTGCGCGCATGCACATCGATGTTGGCAGGATTGTCGAACTGCTGCGGCATCCACGCACCGGGTGTCTCCGCCACGATCTCGGTGGCCCGTGCAACGGCACCGTTCATGCCTTTTTCGCGCGAGGTCAGCACGAAGGTCGCGCCGTAGGCGAGCATTAACCGTCGCCGCTCGATGCTCATGCTGTCGGGCATCACGAGAATGATCTTGTAGCCCTTGACCGCCGCCACCATCGCGAGGCCCACGCCCGTGTTGCCGGAAGTCGGCTCGACGATGGTCGAGCCGGGCTTGAGCAAGCCTGATGCCTCTGCCGCCTCGATCATCGACAACGCGATGCGGTCCTTGATGGACCCGCCCGGGTTGCTTCGCTCGCTCTTGATGTAGACCGTGTGAGAGTGACCGAACAGCCGGTTGATGCGAATGTGTGGGGTGTTGCCAATCGTGTGCAGGATGTCATTAGCAAGCATGCGTTTCTCCGTGAGCCGCCGCGACGCCTTTTTGGCGGCCCGGCGGCGACGTCCTGAGGAGCGGCCATTATGGGGCGCGATAATCCGCGAATGCATGCGCCCCTGAAGAACGACACCTTCCTGCGCGCCTGCCTGCGCCAGCCCACCGAGTACACCCCGGTTTGGCTCATGCGCCAGGCCGGCCGTTACTTGCCGGAGTACCGTGCGACGCGCGCCAAAGCGGGCAGTTTCATGGGGCTGGCCACCAACACCGACTACGCGACCGAGGTCACGCTGCAGCCGCTCGAGCGCTACCCGCTCGACGCTGCCATCCTGTTCAGCGACATCCTCACCGTGCCCGATGCAATGGGTCTGGGCCTGAGCTTCGCCAATGGCGAAGGGCCGCGTTTCGCACATGCCGTGCGCGACGAAGCCGCGGTGGCGAAGCTCGACGTACCGGACATGGACAAGCTGCGCTATGTCTTCGATGCCGTGACGTCCATCCGCCGCGCGCTCGACGGCCGCGTGCCGCTGATCGGTTTTTCGGGCAGCCCCTGGACGCTTGCCTGCTACATGGTCGAAGGCGCCGGATCGGACGACTACCGGCTCGTCAAGAGCATGCTGTATTCGCGGCCCGACCTGATGCACCGCATGCTGGCGATCAACGCCGATGCGGTGGCGGCATACCTCAACGCGCAAATCGACGCCGGCGCACAAGCTGTGATGATCTTTGACAGTTGGGGCGGTGTGCTGGCCGATGGTGCCTTCCAGGCTTTCAGCCTCGCCTACACCGAACGAGTGCTCCAAAAAGTAAAGACGCATCACGAGGGCGTGCGCATTCCCCGCATCGTATTCACCAAAGGGGGCGGGCTGTGGCTCGAGGAAATGGCGGCCATCCGGCCCGACGTGCTCGGACTGGACTGGACCATGAATCTCGGCGCCGCACGGCAACGTGTCGGCGATCAGGTCGCCTTGCAGGGCAATCTCGACCCGAATGTGCTGTTCGCAAGGGCTGACCAGATCGAGGCAGAGGTGGTTCGAACCCTCGACAGCTTCGGAGCCCCAGGCCATGGTCACATCTTCAACCTCGGCCACGGCATCAGTCAGCACACGCCGCCAGAGAGCGTTTCAGTGTTGGTCGAAACGGTTCACACACACTCACGACGCATTCGCAGCGTGGTGTGAGAGGCCCGATCCCTGTTCGTTCCGCCCCTTCTCTTCGAGGGGCGTTCAATCGCTTTGAGAAGGCTCCGCGCCGGATGAGCACCAGCGCACCCATCGGCGTGAGTCGTGATTTTTTTCCAAGAATTCTCTGCCGGGGCTTGACTTATCCCCAATAAGGGATGACCACCAGTCAGCGAAAAACCCCTGTTGCAGCGCAACATGAATTTTCTACCGGCATCGCTAAGTTGTTGATTTTGTTGAATTGCTCATGTTGCTGCGAAACAGGGCAATGCAACATGAGCGCCGATGAATCAAGGCTTTAGCGTCGCTTTCGCCAGTTTGCCCACAAAGTTATCCACAGGCGCCGTGGACAGAGTCGAAAAACAAGGTGAATCAAGAACTTACGGTGATTCCTTCATGAAGCTTTTAGCTTCGTCTCGTATCTTCTTCAAACGGAGGTGGCGACCGTGATCCAGCGGCTACGCGTCGCGGTCGAGACGCCTCAGCACACCGGGCTGGGAGCACCACTCGACTACGAAAGTGAGTACGGGCTTGCGCCAGGAACATTGGTGCATGTGCCATTGGGGCGTCGCGAAGTCACCGGGGTGGTGTGGCCCGGCGCTGCCGGCACGGACAATCCAGTGGTGCTCAAGCCGGTCGCTCGGGCACTCTCAGCCCTTCCGCCCTTGGGCGGTGCATGGTGCGAGTTGGTCGAATTTACCGCCGCCTACTATCAGCGCGGCGTCGGCGAAGTGGCGCTGTCGGTGTTGCCGCCTGAGCTCCGCAAGCTGGACGATGCTCAGATCGCCAACCGAATCGACAAATTGCAAAAGAAGTGGGCCTCCGTCGAAGCGGTGGCAAACACTCCAGCACGCCCGGATCTCAGCGCCGAACAGTCTGCCGTCTTGGGCCAATTGGCCGATCTGCAACGCGAAGCCGCAGCTCCGACCGTTCTGCTTCACGGGGTCACGGGCAGTGGCAAGACCGAGGTCTACCTTCGCGCCGCCGAAGATGCCCTGGCCGCTGGCCGGCAGGTGCTGGTGCTGGTGCCCGAGATCAACCTCACGCCGCAACTCGAGGCGCGTTTCTCCGAACGATTTGCGGGCCGGCGCATCGTCTCGCAGCACAGTGGCTTGACACCGGCGCAGCGCCTGCGCAACTGGCTCGCCTCCCACTTGGGCCTGGCCGATCTCATCCTCGGAACACGCCTTGCTGTGTTCGCCTCAATGCCGCGGCTCGGGCTCATCGTGGTCGACGAAGAACACGATCCATCGTACAAGCAGCAAGAAGGTGCGCGCTATTCGGCGCGCGACCTGGCGGTGTATCGCGGCAAGCGCGAAGGCGTGCCGGTGCTGCTCGGCTCCGCCACGCCCTCGCTCGAGAGCTGGCATCGCGCCCGAGAAGGCCGCTACGCACGACTTGCCCTGCCGGCGCGCATCGGCGGAGGCACCTTGCCCAAGGTGCGCCTGGTGGACATGAACCAGTTACCCAAGACCAAGGGGTCGATGACTGCGGTGTCGCCGGCCCTCGTGTCCGCTTTGCAGCAGCGCATCGAACGCGGCGAGCAAAGCCTTGTGTTCCTCAATCGCCGAGGCTACGCGCCCGTATTGCATTGCGGGGATTGCGCGTGGAAAAGTGAGTGTGCTCATTGCAGCGCGTGGCGGGTGTTCCACAAGCTCGACCGCACGCTGCGCTGCCACCACTGCGGCTTCACCGAGCGCGTGCCACGCGCCTGCCCGGACTGCGGCAACCTCGACATCGCGCCCTTGGGGCGCGGCACCGAACGGCTTGAAGAGCAGCTCGCCGCTCTCTTGCAAAGCCCCGACGGCAAGGCAGCACGCATCGCACGCATCGATGCCGATTCCACGCGCCTCAAGGGATCGCTGGAGGCGCAATTGGGCGCCGTGCATGCGGGCGACGTGGATGTGCTCGTCGGCACGCAAATGGTGACCAAGGGCCACGACTTCCGCCGCATCACGCTCGTGGCGGCGGTGAATCCGGACAGCTCGCTGTTCAGCAACGACTTCCGTGCGCCGGAGAGGCTCTTTGCTTTGTTGATGCAGGCAGCGGGCCGGGCAGGGCGCGACGCAGAGCATGCCGCGCGCAGCGAGATGTGGGTGCAGACCTGGCATCCCACGCATCCGCTGTATGCGGCCTTGCGCAAGCACGACTTCGAGGCCTTCGCGGAGAGTCAATCGAAAGAGCGCGAGATGGCCGGACTTCCCCCGTATTCGCACCTCGCGATGATGCGTGCCGATGCGCGCACGCCCGAGGCGGCGCGTGGGTTCTTGCAGGCGGCGGCAGAGATTGCGAGCGGACTCCCTGGCGCAGATGCCGTCACGGTGTATCCCCCCGTGCCCTTGGGCATTGCGCGCGTTGCCGACGTCGAGCGCATGCAGATGCTCGTGGAGTCGCCGTCGCGGGGGGCCTTGCAGCGCTTTCTCGTGCAGTGGCTGCCGCATTTGCACGAGGTGCGGCATCAGCGAAAAGATGCGGATCAGCGCATCCTGCGCTGGGCCGTCGACGTGGACCCACTCGCAATTTGACGGGTTTGGTCGGGTGGTCGAAGCGAAGGTGCCCACGGGTTCCCGACGACCCGCGCGAGACACGCTGCGCTTTTGCCCACCATACAAGGTCAAGCGAGCAACGCTGCCATGCGCGCGGCCAGTGCCTGTTTCTGCGAAGTTGCCGTGCCCATCACCGCGAAGCCGAGCAGGGTGCCGTCTTCTGCGCTGAAGTGCGATACGCAGCCGTCCTCCGACAGTTCGTTCGTCCAACTTCCAGAAGCGGTTAGCGGCGGCGGGCACACGACGGTCGGACATGCCGGGGTTTTCACAACCACCGGCATTGCGGGATAGACGACTGGCGTCAGCGTGCCGGCCAGCGTCGACGCGAGTGCACGAGCCTGCTGCATCAAGGGCATCACGAAAGGCAGAGTGTGGCCCTCGACCTCGGCACAGTCGCCCACCGCGTAGACCTGCGCCGAGGAGCTTGAGAGCAGCCGGTTCACGACCACGCCGCGGTTCACTGCAAGGCCCGCATTGCGGGCGATGTCCGTCCTCGGCCTGAGTCCGATTGCGGACAAAACGAGATCTGCCTCGACAACATGGCCGTTGCTCAGCAACACCTTCACGCCGCCATCAAAACCATCGACACGGCTTGCGACCACACCGAAATGAAAGCGAACACCTGCCGCTTCAAGCAAGCTGCGAAAGCGAGCGCTTGCGCCTTCGGGCAGCAATCGCGGCAGCGGCCGATCCGCAAGGTCGATCAGCACCGGCTTGATGCCGCGCGCGAGCAGATCGTTCGCGAATTCGCAGCCGATGAGCCCGGCGCCCAGGATCGCCACGGTCTTCGCGGCATCGAGGCGTTCGGCGAAGCGAGCATAGTCATCGAGGTCATTGACCGACAGCACCTGCGCCGTGGCATCGCCCTCGAGTGGAAGACGGATCGGATCCGCCCCGAGCGCAAGCACAAGGTCGCGATACGGCAGAACCTCGCCGTTGTCCAACGCCACGTTCTTCGCGGCGGTGTCGACATGCAAGACGCTTGTCCGTGCCTTGATCGTCGCGTTCAACTCGGACGCCATTTTCTCGGCCGGTTTCATCACCAGCGTCGCGGCGGTCTTGTTGCCCGCGAGCGCGTTCGACAGCATGGGCTTCGAATAGAAGCCCGCACCGTCGCGGCTCACGATCACGAGAGGTGTGTCCTTGTCCTGTCGGCGGAATTCGCGGGCGACGGTGTAGCCGGCGAGTCCACTGCCGACGATGACGATGGGAGTTGCGATCGAGGCCATCAGATCTTAACCATCTCGAAGTCGGACTTCGAGACCCCGCAGTCCGGGCATTCCCAATCGGCGGGGATGTCATCCCACTTGGTGCCGGGAGCAATGCCTTCTTCGGGGAGACCGGCGACTTCGTTGTAGATGAAGCCGCAGACGATGCATTGATAGGTTTTCATGTTCAGTTCAATGATTCAGGGGATAGATGGCGGGCTGGCTTGCCGAAGCCAAGATCTTGTCGAGTGTCGCCTGGGAGTTCTTCGCGTGCCAGCACTATGAGCCCGAAGGGCGGCACCAGCAGACCCGCCTTGCGCACGAGCATGCCGAAGCTCCACACCGGCAGCGGACGAATCAAAAGCTTGAACAACGCCACTGGATGGTCATGAAGAACGGGCGTGCGCGTATGCACGTGCGGCCCCGCGCGCCACAACACGGCGCCGGTGAACAAGGCGAACGACGTTGCTGCATCGCCCGGCATTTTGATGATCTGCGCGAGTGGGCCCAGCAACTGAATAAGAAGGGAACGTGACGGCGAGGGTGGCTTGCATCGACTGCGAGTATGCAAGTGGAAGGCTCTGCCGCCGCATCCAACGCGCAACCGCCGCCCTCGGTCTCACATCTACTGAGGGCAGCGGTGTAGCGGGAACAGTCTTCGTCAGGCCGCGAGTGCCGGCGCCTCGGACAGGCGGAACACACCCACCACGCGCACGAGCCCCGCGACCTGTTGGTTCAAGGATTGCGATGCTGCCGCAGCCTCTTCCACGAGCGACGCGTTTTGTTGCGTTACCCCATCTATCTGGCTGATTGCCTGGTTGATCTGGCTGATGCCCGTCGTCTGCTCTTCGCTCGAGTGGCTGATCTCCTCGATGATGTCCGTCACGCGCCTGAAGCTTTGCACGACCTCGTGCATCGTTTCGCCTGCCTCGTTGACGAGCTTGCTGCCTGCCGCCACCTTCTCCACCGAGTCGCCGATCAGCAACTTGATTTCCTTGGCTGCCTCCGCCGAGCGCTGCGCGAGGCCGCGCACTTCCGACGCGACGACCGCGAAGCCGCGCCCTTGCTCGCCGGCACGCGCGGCCTCCACGGCCGCATTCAGGGCAAGGATGTTGGTCTGAAAGGCGATGCTGTCGATGACCCCGATGATCTCGACGATCTTCTTGGCCGAGTCGTTGATCGAGCCCATGGTGTCGACCACTTGCGAGACGACCTGGCCGCCCTTGACGGCCGCCTGCGAGGCAGATACCGCAAGCTGGCTCGCCTGCCGCGCGTTGTCCGCGCTCTGCCTCACGGTGCCGGTGAGTTCCTCCATCGACGAGGCCGTCTCCTGCAGCGAGCTGGCCTGCTGCTCAGTGCGTGAAGACAAGTCCATGTTGCCAACAGCTATCTGGCTGGATGCCGTGGCGATCATGTCCGTGCCGCCGCGCACCTGGCCGACGATCTTGGCGAGGTTCGCGTTCATGTCTTTCAAGGCCCCCATGAGCTGGCCGGTCTCGTCCTTCGACCTGACCTCGATCTGTGCTGTCAGGTCGCCATCGGCCACGCGCCGAGCCATGCCCAGCGCTTCGACCATCGGGCGGGTGATGCTGCGCGTGGCAGACCAGGCGGCCAACATTGCCAGCGCGAATGCACCTGCGGCGAGGGCCATCATCATCGTGCGTGCCGCGGCGAATTCCCTGAGCAGCATTCCCGACTCTTCATCCATCTTGCCCTTTTGCAACTCCGTCATGTCGGACAGCAGCTTCACATAGGCTTGCTCACTGTCGACCACGCGGCCGTTGAGCAATTGTTTGGCGCCGGCCCGGTCGCCGCTCGCGATGGTGGCAAGGAGGTCCTTCTGTGCCGCCAGGTCTTGCTTGCGCGCGGCGATGATGGCGTCGAAGATTTCGCGCGCTCTCGGGACGTTGATGATCTTGTCGAAGGCGTCGAGCAATTCTCTATTCGTCGCGCGGATTGCATTCATTGCGTCGGTTTCCCGCTTTACGCCTTCCGCGTCGCTCTCGATCAGTGCGTTGCGCATGTGCTGGTGGATCAACGCCAAGTTGTACTTGACCTCGGTGGCCAGGGCGATCTTTCGGTACCGGTCGTTGAGGATGTTGTCCACGCGCTTTTCGGCGAGGCTCATTCGGTTCATGGACGTGATCACGATGGCACCCATCAACGCAATCACGAGGCCGAAGCCCATCCACAGTCGCACGCCGATCTTCAAATTCGAAACTCGCATGAATGCTCCTTGATCCAATGGGAACAATTGAAAAAAGCCTGAAACCACTGGCAAGTTATCGACCCCCATTACGGATTGCATGAAGAGAATTCGTGCGCTTTTTCCGTCGAATCCGGCTGAAATTCCGCAGGCGTGCCCGTTCCGCGGTGCGCGCGCCCAAAGGGTGCAGACATGCCGTCGCGCTTGGCTATGATGGCGCGCCCCCTTTTGCAGTAGCTCCGCCCACTCCGTGTCATCCCCGCCTCCATCTCTCAATCCCGCCCAGCTAGAAGCTGTTCACCATCTCGGTGGCCCCTGCCTCGTTCTCGCGGGCGCAGGTTCAGGCAAGACACGCGTGATCACGCACAAGATTGCGCGGCTCCTGCAGGCGGGCTATGAGCCGGGACAGATCGCTGCCATCACCTTCACCAACAAGGCGGCGGCAGAAATGCGCGAGCGTGCCAAGCAGTTGGTCGGTCCGCGCGCGGCAAAGAACCTCGTGATCAGCACGTTTCACTCACTGGGCGTGCGCATCCTGCGCACCGAGGGCGAACGGCTCGGGCTGAAGGAGCAGTTCAGCATCCTCGACAGCGATGACGTGCTGGGCATTCTGAAAGACGCAGGCGGGTCGAGCGACAACGCACTCGCGCGCAGCTGGCAATGGACCATCAGCCTTTGGAAGAACCAAGGGCTCAACAGCGACCAGGCGGAAGCCGTGGCGGCTGACGACAACGAGCGCGTCGCGGCGCGCGTGATGAAGCGCTTCGAAGAGCGACTGGCCGCCTACCAGGCCGTCGACTTCGACGACCTCATCGGCCTGCCGCACCGCCTTCTGTTGCGCGACGAGGAATGCCGCGGTCAGTGGCAGGAGAGGCTTCGCTATGTGCTCGTCGATGAGTATCAGGACACCAACGCGATCCAGTACGAACTCCTGAAGTCGCTGGTCGGTGAACGCGCGATGTTTACCGCGGTGGGCGACGACGATCAGAGCATCTATGGTTGGCGCGGCGCGACCATTGAGAACCTGCGCCGCCTGCCGCAGGAGTTTCCGAATCTCAAGGTGATTCCGCTCGAGCAGAACTACCGCTCCACCGGCAATATCCTGCGCGCGGCCAACGCAGTGATCGGCAACAACCCCAAGCTTTTTGAGAAGAAGCTGTGGAGTGATTTCGGCGACGGCGAACCGGTGCGCGTGGTCGAGTGCGATGGCGAAGAGCATGAGGCCGAACGGGCAGTCGCACGCATCCAGTCGGTGCGAGGCCAAGGCGGTGAAGTGCAGTTCAAGGACTTTGCGATCCTCTACCGCGCAAACCACCAGGCACGCGTATTCGAAAAGGCGTTGCGCAAGGCTGAAATCCCCTACAAGGTTTCGGGCGGACAAAGCTTTTTCGATCGTGCCGAGATCAAGGACTTGTGCGCCTGGCTACGCCTGCTCGTGAACAACGATGACGACCCGGCGTTTCTGCGCGCCGTGACAACGCCCAAGCGCGGCATTGGGCATCAGACGCTCGGCAGTCTGGGCGAGTTCGCCGGGAAGTGGAAGGTGAGCTTGTACGAGGCATTGTTCGCCGAGAGTCTTGCCACGGCCATCAGCTCGCGCGCCATCGGCTCGCTGCACGAATTCGGACGTTTCGTGAATGATCTCGAATACCGCGCGCGCCACACCACCGGGGCCGAGGATGCCAAGGCGCTCCTGATGGGCTGGCTCAAGGACATTGACTACGAGAAGCACCTCTACGAAGGCGAAGACAGCGAGAAGCTCGCCTCGTCACGCTGGAGCAATGTGCTGGACTTCGTTGACTGGATCGCCAAGCGCTGCGGCGGCGAGATCGAGAACGACGGCGGCGCGACGTTCGAGACCGAGAAGAAGAGCGTGCTCGATGTGGCGCAAACCATCTCGGTCATCATCAGCCTTGCCGAACGTGGCGACGATCAGAACGTGGTTACGCTGTCGACGCTGCATGCCTCCAAGGGACTGGAGTGGCCTCACGTGGTGTTGGCGGGGGTCAACGAGGGACTGCTGCCGTTCAAGAGCGACGACGAAGAGATGACCGCCCAACGGCTCGAAGAAGAGCGACGGCTGATGTACGTGGGCATCACGCGTGCTCGCACGACACTGTCCGTCAACGTGCTTCGCCGGCGCAAGAAGGGGCGCGACACGGTACAAGGCATTCCGAGTCGCTTCATCGCGGAGATGAAGCTGCATGAGGTGACGACGAAGGAAGATCCGCGCGAAAAGCTGAAAGCGCTGAGGGCTGCTGCAGCGCAGCGCGCGGCAGCGGCGACTGCAGATCCTTCAACCTCTGGGAGAGGGTAAGGAATTGGCCCGGCATAAGTTCCCGTTTTGGGGGCGCTGGGCGGGATGCGATGCAAGGCGCTCCGAGCGCCGTATGGTGAGCCACACAAGTGAGGAGCAACGCCGCAGCGCGCCCGCCCAGCTGCCCCCAAAACTATGGTGGGCCGACATCCCGACAGAACCGTTCCAGCACCCCGCGCCATGATGCTGCTGCCGCTGGGACAAAGCCGGGCACGCCCCGCCCAGATCTGACGTTGGCATCGCCCCCCGGCGAGGCCGCCTCATCTTGCAGCAAACAAGTCGAAGACCTTGTGCCACAACGACTTACGACCACTCACGTCTGATGGCCCACAGGGTTTTCCACAGGAGACGGGGAAAACATCACGCGGTGCCCCCTCCCTGTGATCTCGGCAATGGAATCCTGCCCGAGCTGCAAGCCTTGGCTGGACAAGGGCATGGCCATGCAGCTTCTTGATGTCCTCCGTCGAAATTACCTCGGCCTCGATCGTGAAGCGAGCCTTGGGGTTCTTCGACATCACGAAGTTCATCGTCGTCAGGTTGCTCTTGCAGCTCTCAGCCTCTCAGCCTCTCAGCCTCTCAGCCTCTCAGGCCGGGTAGCGGCCTCGACATGGGCCGAGGAGGCTTTTGCTTATCATTCGCCCAATTCCACTGCCCCCGGAGGGGTGGCATTGCGCGAGCGATGTCGCCAAATCCGGATTGCGCATGCCACTCGCCGCTTGCTCGCGTACATCGATCAGGCCATCCGCCTTGCGCTTGGCCTGTGCTGCAACCGCTCTCGTCGTCTTCGCTGGGCTGACGGGCTGCGGCACGAGTCCGTCAAGAAGCGCGGGAACGACCACCGGAGGCCCGGGCGGACCTGTGGTCGTGGCCCGTCCGGGTTCGTCAACCGGCTCCGAGCGTGATGGGCCCGATGCCAAGCCGCCCACCGATCTGGCCAGCGTCCCCGACGCGGAGCCGAAGATCGAGCCGATCCGAAACGGCGGGCCCAACAAGCCTTACGAGGCCCTCGGGCGCGACTACACGCCGATCACCGAAGACCAGGCGTATGCCGAGCGCGGGCTTGCCTCTTGGTACGGCAAGAAGTTCCATGGCCGGCGCACGGCCAGTGGGGAGCTCTACAACATGTACGCGATGACAGCGGCGCATCCGACGCTGCCCATCCCGAGCTATGCGCGCGTGCGCAATCCAGCCAACAACCGCGAGGTTGTCGTTCGCATCAATGACCGCGGGCCATTTCATGCGGGCCGCATCGTGGACCTGAGCTACACGGCGGCATTCAAGCTGGGTGCGCTCAAGGGCGTGACGCCGGTGGAGTTGACGCGCATCACCTTCGAGGAAATCCGTGCAGGCACGTGGCGGCGTGACGGTGCTCCGGACGCCATGGCCGCGTCGAACAGCAATCGTGAGGTGACGGCGCTCATGCGAACACCGGCTGCATCGGAGCAGGATGCGACGATTCCGGCGGCGCCAGTGACTGTCGCACCGCCCGTTGTCACGCCTCCTGTGCCGATCGCACCTCCCCCCGCCGAGCGCATGGCGCCCGCACTGTCGTCGGAACCCGCGCCGAGTGCCGACGCGAATGCCGTCGTTGCCGAGGCGCGTCCGAGCGCGGGCTTCTGGGTCCAGTTGGGTGTCTTCCGGCAACGTGAAGGCGCGGACGGTTTCCATCGCAAGGTGGTGGCCGACCTCGACTGGCTCGCGCCGCTGCTGGCGGTGTTCAGTGAGGCGAGCGCTTTTCGCTTGCAGGCTGGTCCGTATTCCAGTCGTGAGCAAGCTCAGGATGTGGCCAAGCGTGTGCGTGATGCGCTCAGCCTCGTGCCGGTAATCATCGAACGACGACCGTAATCCGGACTGTCTCCGGGCTGCGAATGCCTCAGCGCGTGTACCGAGGCTTCGATACGCCGTAGGCGACCCAGCCCGAGGGGTCTGGAAGTGGTTCCTCGCCAAGTCCTTAGCGTCCTCCGGCCACGTCGAGCAAGGCACCCGTCGTATAGCTCGCCGCGTCGGACAACAGCCAGACGATGGCTTCGGCCACTTCGCCCGCTGTGCCTGCACGTTGCATGGGCAATTGGGCGGCCAGCGAATGCGCCCGCTCGCCGTGCCCGCTGGTCTCGTGAATCTCGGTGTCGATGATGCCGGGGCGCACCGCGTTCACGCGAATGCCCTCGGCCGCGACTTCGCGGGCGAGCCCCAGCGTGAAGGTGTCGATTGCTCCCTTGCTTGCAGCGTAGTCGACGTAGATGGCGGGCGACCCGAGTCGTGCCGCTGCAGACGACAGGTTCACGATGGACCCGCCTGCATGGCCGTGACGTGTGGACATGCGCTTGACCGCTTCTCGGGCACACAAGAAGCTGCCGTACACGTTGATCGAAAAGATGCGTTGCCAGCGGGCGAACGACATCTCGTCAATGCGTGCCGCCACGTCGACCACGCCCGCGTTGTTGACGAGCCCTGCAAGTGGCGGCAGCTCGGCGTCGATGCGCGCGAACATCGCGAGCACCTGGTCTTCATCGGACACGTCGGCTTTCAGAGCGAGCGATTGGCCGCCTGATGCGCGAATGTGTTCGACGACCTCATTCGCCGCCGATTCATCTCGCGCGAAATTCACGGCCACCGCGAATCCGCGCTCGGCGCACATCGCCGCCACCGCCGCTCCGATGCCTCGGCTGCCGCCGGTGATGAGCACGGTGCGTCGCATCCGCGCTCCACCCGGGTCAATCTTCATCGCCCCCGCCGTCGTCTCCGGTGTCACGCTTTCGGGCCTTGTCATCGAGCGTCGGTTTCAGCGATGACAAGCCCTTGACGAAGGCGTCGGTTTCCAGCGGCCTGGCTGCGCGCAGGGCCGGCGGGAAGAGGTGATTCATGTACAGCTCTTCGCCGAGTTGGTCACGGGCCTGATGGTTGAACCACAGTGACAGCCCTGTGGCGGACACGAACATGCCCACAGCGACGGCCTGCATTCGAACCGGTCGCTTGGGCTCGACCCCCAGCACATGGAAGTACAGCATCGCCGCAATGATCGCGTAGGTGTAGACGAAGGTGAAGTCGCTCACCGCGGGCCACGAAAACGAGTAGGCCAGCAGGTGCGCGGCGCTGCCCACGAGGTCGATGGCGAGCACGCCGATCAGCATCACCCGTACGTGCCACCAGAAGTGGCTGCGGCGCGTGAAGATCTTCGACACCAGTGACCAGCCGGCGCTCCACGCACTGGCGGCCACGAGCATGGTCAGGAGCATCGCGCCAAGCGCACGCGTCGCATCATCCGGGTCGGCGTCCAGCCAGGTCGTGAAAAGCAGCACCGCCACCACCGCCACGCCCGCAGTGACAATCGGCCGCGCTGCGTGCCAGAAGCTGCGCGGCTTGCGCAATGGCCGCTCCGGTGGGACTGTGTGATGCGCCAATCGAAGGCACAGGTGCGAATCGCCGACCTCGAGCCGCAGCGGCGTGCTGCCAACGGCAATGCGCTCGCCGTAGGCAAGATGGCGAGCGCCAGCGCGCAGGCCGTTGATCGTCTCGCCCACCTGCACGAACACGCCGTTCTCGTCGGCATCGACGCGGAAGTGATGCGGCGCGATGTAGTCGTCGTCGATGACGAGGTCGTTGTCGAGCGCGCGACCCGCGCTGACTGGCCAGGTCGACACCGGCAGGTAATGCTTCACATGGTCGTCCCGGTCCAGGACTTCCAGCAGGGCGATCGTCGGGCTGGCACTCATGGTTGAAGCAGCCCGTAGGCGTCAAGGTAATGCTGAGTGAGCTTGATGGCATTGCCGAAGCTCACGCCCTGGGCGTCGAAGCGGCCCTGCACGCCACCCTGGTTCTGGTCGAGCGTGGCCACGAGCACCGACACGTCGTAGAGCTGCGGCAGCTTCTTGTATGCACGCATGCAGACGACGGCGCGCATGGGCAGCTTGTCGTGAGTGATGAAGTCTTCGTGGCACTGCGGCTTGGTCATGTGCTCGCCGCCCAGGCGCCGGAAATTCTCATTGCGAAAACTCGCCGAATGACGCGCCGCGAAACGCATCGTGCCGAGCTTGCTGCCGTCGTAGCTCTGGTGCCGCAGACTGATTGCACCGGTCGTGTACTGCCCGACGAAGATGCGCGTTTCCATCACGCATTGGGAGTCCTCGTAGTCGAGTCCGCCGGTGCGCGATTGGTGGCTCGCGCCCCAGCAGCGCATGAAACGCTCCGGCGGCACGGGCACCCGGTAGCGCGGATGCGTCGCCGACTTCCAACCCTGCGCAATAAAGCGGTCGGTCAGCACGGCCTGGTGTTCAAGCAGTTGCCGCGTCATCTCCGCATGCGCCGCGCCCTTCATCGGCGGTGCATTGCGGCCGCGTTCGAGCAAGGCCGCGGCGAATGACGCGGGCACCAGGAAGCTCACTTGTTCGCCATCGACACGGCGCGCAACGTTGATGCCGATCACGCGACCTTCCTGGTCGAGTGCAGGTCCGCCGCTCATGCCCGCGCTCAAGGCGCCCGAGAAAAAGATCTGCGGATAGAAGCTGCGCTCGACGAGCCCGTTGTAGTTGCCTTCGATCACCGCGAAGCCCACGTCCAGCGGGTTGCCCAGCGAATACATGCGCTCGCCTTGCCCCAGTGTTTGCTTGGGCGAGCGGAAGTTCAAGGCGTCCCAGACGGGCGGCGCTTCCTTGGTTGCGGTCTCCTTGCCCTTGGCTTGCGAATCTGCGGGCGCCGCGGGCTTGACCAGAGCGAGGTCGTGCAGCACGTCGAGCATCAGGATGTCGAGCTTGGCCTCGCGGCCATCGGCGGTGACGTACACGAGATCGTGGTTTGCAGGCTCCAGCGCCACTTCGCTCACGACGTGGAAGTTCGTGATGATGTGGCCTTCCTTGGAGACGATGAAGCCCGAGCCCACAGAGGTCTGGCTCGCCCGGCCCTTGAGCACGGTGCGGATCTGCAGCAGCTGCGAACGCGCCTGTTCATAGACCTTGCGCGCCGACATCGAAACGACGGGTGCACTGGCCGCTTCGGCCGGTGCGGGCGCTTCAGGTTGAGCCGAAGCGAAGGGCGGCACGAAGCACAAGGCCAACGCCAGCACACGAAGAGTCTTCATCGCGAAGGATTGTAGGGTGGACAAAGAGCAGCGCAACGCATCCTGAGCCTGCAACATTCCGCATGTAAAGTCGAAGACCCTTAGTCGGAGATGCCCAATGCAACGACGCAGTTTCGTGTTCTATGGTGCCGCCACACTTGCCGCTCCTGCCTTCGTCCGGGCACAGGAGCTCGAAAAGCCCAAGCTGACCATCGCGGTTGGCGGCAAGAATCTTCTGTACTACCTTCCGCTGTCCATCGCCGAAAGCCTTGGCTATTTCAAGTCGGAGGGCCTGGAAGTCACCATTGCTGATTTCGCCGGTGGTTCTCGCGCACTGCAGGCGATGGTGGGAGGCAGCGCGGACGTGGTCTCGGGGGCTTTCGAGCACACGCTGAACATGCAGGCCAAAGGCCAGAAGCTGCGTGCGTTTGTGCTGCAGGGCCGCGCGCCGCAGGTGGTGCTGGGCGTGAATCCGAAGACCATGCCGAACTACAAAACGGTGGCGGACCTGAAGGGCAAGAAGATCGGCGTGACAGCGCCGGGTTCGTCGACCAACGTCATGGCCAACTTCGTGCTCGCGAAGGCGGGCATCAAGCCGAGTGACGTGTCCATCATCGGCGTGGGCGCTACCAGCGGCGCGGTGGCCGCGATGCGCTCGGGACAGATCGATGCGATCAGCAACGTCGACCCTGTCATCACGCTCCTGCAGCGAAGCGGCGACTTGAAGATCATTTCCGACACGCGCATCGTGGCGGAAGCCGACAAGGTGTTCGGCGGGCCGATGCCGGCGGGCTGCCTGTACGCGCCGCAAGCCTTCATCGACAAGAACCCCGCGACCACGCAGGCGCTTGCCAACGCGATCGTGCGCGCGAACAAGTGGATCCAGGCGGCCGGCGCCACCGAAATCATCAAAGCCGTGCCCGAGAGCTATCTGCTGGGCGATCGGGCCGTCTACATCGACTCCTTTCTCGCGAGCAAAGGCGCGATGTCAGCGGACGGCATGATCCCCGAGGCGGGTGCAGCCACGGCCCTGCGCGCCTTGCAGAGCATCGACGATTCGCTCAAAGGCTTGAAGTTCGATCTCGCCGCGGCGTGGACCAACGACTTCGTGAGGCGGGCAAACCAGAAGTACCCCAAGGCATGACGGCACCCGCCCTGACGCTGGACGGTGTCAGTTGTACTTTTGTCTCCCGCGACGATCCGTCGCAGCGCTACACCGCGGTGCGCCACGTGTCGCTCAAGGTCGGCTCGGGCGAATTCGTCTCGGTGGTCGGGCCGACGGGATGCGGCAAGAGCACGCTGCTCAACATGTCTGCCGGCCTGCTGCTGCCCAGTACCGGAGAAGTCCACGTCTTCGGCCAGAAGCTCGCCGGCATCAACGGGCGCGCTGGCTACATGTTTCAGGCCGAAAGCCTGATGCCCTGGCGCACCGCACTCGAAAACGTGATGGCCGGCTTGTCGTTTCGCGGCATCGCCGACGCCCGACAGCAGGCCGAGGACTGGCTCAAGCGCGTGGGCCTGGGCGGCTTTGGCGACCGCTATCCGCATCAGCTCTCGGGCGGCATGCGAAAGCGCGTGAGTCTTGCGCAAACGCTGGTGCTTGACCCGGACATCATCCTCATGGACGAACCCTTCTCGGCCTTGGACATCCAGACGCGGCAATTGATGGAGAACGAGGTGCTGGACATCTGGAATGCCAAGAAGAAAGCAGTGCTGTTCATCACGCACGATCTCGACGAAGCCATCGCGATGAGCGACCGCGTCGTCGTCTTGTCGGCCGGCCCGGCGTCGCATCCGATCGGCGAATTCCACATCGACCTCGAGCGCCCGCGCGACGTGGCCGAGGTGCGCACGGCCCCTCGCTTCGTGGATCTGCACAAGGCCATCTGGGACGTGCTGCGCGAGGAAGTCCTCAAAGGCTACAAGCAGCAGCTCGCGGCGTGACGACCATGTGGCAACTCATCAAGCCCAGCCGCCGCAACCTGCGCATCTGGCAGGTCGGCGTGCTCGTGATCGTCTTCGTGCTGTGGCATGTGCTCACTGCACCCGGGCTCGTGCCGCCTATTCTTTTCTCCGACGACAGACAGGCGGCATTCTTCTTCGGCGAGCCGATCAAGATCTTCAGCCGCATCTGGGACTGGTTCATCGCCCATGCTGACATCTACCGGCACCTGTGGATCACGCTGCTCGAAACGGTCCTCGCCTTCGGCATCGGCACTGCGCTCGGTCTCGCGTGCGGACTCTGGCTCGCGTTGAGTCCGATGGCGGCGGCGATCTTCGACCCCTACATCAAGGCGCTCAACGCCATGCCGCGCGTGATCCTCGCGCCCATCTTCGCGGTGTGGTTCGGCCTGGGTATCGCAAGCAAGGTCGCATTGGGCGTCACGCTCGTCTTCTTCATCGTGTTTTTCAACGTCTACCAGGGCGTGAAGGAGGTGAGCCCGGTGGTTCTCGCCAACGCGCGCATGCTGGGCGCGAGCAAGCGTCAGTTGCTGCGTCACGTGTATTTGCCCAGCGCCACGAGCTGGGTATTCAGTTCATTGCACACCTCGGTGGGCCTCACCTTCGTCGGCGCGGTGGTGGGCGAATACCTTGGCTCGTCGCAAGGCGTGGGCTACCTCATCCTTCAGGCTGAAGGCAGCTTCGACATCAACACCGTGATGGCGGGCATTCTCGTGCTCACGGCATTTGCGCTCGTGCTCGACATGATGGTCGGCGTGGCTGAAAAGGTCTTGATGAAGTGGCGGCCGCAAGCGGCTGAGAGCGAACGGCTGTAGCAGGAGTCTCTGAGACATGGCGCTCAGGATGGCCCGCTCCTGTCAGGCGGGCAAGCCTTCCTTGATCACCGCTTTCACTGTATCGGCCAGGCGCCGCGCCAAAAGCGTCGGCGAATGGTTCTTCGCGAAGAATGCGTTCATCGTGCACTCCACATACGGCTGCAGAGGCGTGACCACCACGTCCTTGCGCCGCATCGACGCGGTGCGAAAGTCAACCACCGTCCATCCGAGTTCGCGCGCGACGAGTTCCTCTGCGAGTTGCGAAGTCTGCACGAGGATGCTCCCCGTCGGTCGAAAACCCTGATGCTCGCAATAGCGCAGAAACGCCATGTAGAGGGGATCGTCGTCGGTCAAAGCGATCATCGGCAGGGTCGACAGCAGTTCGAGCAGACCCGTGGGGCTGATCTTTTCGGTGATCGATCGGGCGTGCCGGCCGGGCAGCATTGCGTATAACGGCCCGACGCCAAGAGATCGCGACTGAATGCCCGGGTGGGTAATGGTGTAGTAGTCCATGCCGACGTCGACAGTGCGCGTGAGCAGCTCGGCGGCGATCTGGCGCTTGTGCACCGTGTGTACCTCCACCGTCACGTTCGGATGAAGGCGGTGAAAACGTGCGAGTGCGTCGGGCAACAGCTTGTGGCACACCGCAGGAATGGCGGCGATTCGTAGCACCGAGCCTTGCTCGCCGCTCTTCAAGTTCTGGGCCGTTCGCTTGAGCGATTCAAGTCGTTCGAAGATGGCCGAGCTTTCTTCAAAGAGCGCAAGGCCTTCGGTCGTGGCCACCAGCCGCCCGCCGGCCCGGTGGAAGAGCGGAAAGCCCAATTGAAGTTCCGCGTTGGCCACCGATCGGCTCACCGCCGATTGGGTCAGGTGAATGAGCCGGGCAGCCGCACTCATGCTGCCGGTTTCCATCACCGCCTGAAATACCTCAATGTGCCGAAGACGCATGCTGCCTATGGTAACCAGCACGTCCTCATGGATATGAGTGCCGTGCATGGATGTGATGCGGACACTCAGCCCACTCTCGCGCCTCCATTGCCTAGCATTCGTTACCAGACTAAAAAGCAGGAGACAAAACGTGAGAGCCTTCCTCCCATTCATGCTGCGCGCCGGACTGACCGCGCTCGTTGCGGCCAACACCGCCTGCGCCCAAGTGGCTCCGCAGATGGCGAACGCAGGCGTCAAGCCCAACATCGTCATCGTCGCAACCGGCGGCACCATTGCCGGCGCTGGTGCCACGACGGCCAACAGTGCGACTTATCAAGCCGCCAAAGTGCCGGTCGACAAGTTGATCGCGGGTATTCCCGAGCTGAATGATGTCGCCAACGTCCGCGGCGAGCAGACGTTCCAGATCGCTTCCGAAAGCTTCACCAACGATAGGTTGCTGCAACTCGGCAAGCGCGTGTCCGCTCTCGTGAAAGAGCCTGGTGTGGACGGCGTGGTCGTCACGCATGGCACGGATACGTTGGAAGAGACCTCGTTCTTCCTGAATCTCGTCGTGCACACCGACAAGCCCATCGTGGTGGTGGGCTCCATGCGCCCCGGCACGGCGATGTCGGCCGACGGCATGCTCAACCTTTACAACGCCGTGGTGCTGGCCGGAACGCCGAGCGCGCGCGGCAAGGGCGTGCTTGTCGAGATGAATGACGACATCCTCACCGGCCGCGACGCTGCCAAGCGCATCAACATCAAAACCAATGCCTTCGCCAGTGCATGGGGGCCGCTGGGCATGGTGGTCGAGAACAAGGTCTACTGGTTCCGTGCGCCGGTCAAGCGCCACACGATGCAGTCGGAGTTCGACATCGACATGCTGACAACCCTGCCTGAAGTGCAGATCGTCTACGGTTCGGGGAACATGGCGGTCGAGATGTACGACGCAGCCGTGAAGGCAGGCGCCAAGGCGATCATCAACGCAGGCGTGGGCAACGGATCGGTGCCGAATTACGCCGTCGACACGCTCAAGAAGATTCGCGCCGGCGGCGTGCACGTGGTGCGTTCGTCACGCGTCGCAGATGGTTTCGTGATCCGCAATTCGGAGCAGCCGGACGACCAGTACGACTGGGTGGTAGCGCATGATTTGAATCCGCAGAAGGCGAAGATTCTTGCGGCCTTGGCACTCACGCGCACCAACAGCACAGCGGAGTTGCAAAGGATGTTCTGGGAGTATTGACCCCTACGCCACCGCCACCGCCACCGCCACCCGATTGCGCCTGCCGTGCTTTGCCCGGAGCAATCGGGCGATTGGGCCAAATCCCTACTTTGCGGTAGGCATGACGAACTCCGCGCCCTTGGCGGTGCTTTCGTGCCAGCGCTGCATGACGGATTTTTGCTTTGTGTAGAAGCGAACCCCCTCTTCGCCGTAGGCGTGCATGTCCCCGAAGAGGCTGCGCTTCCAGCCGCCGAATCCGTGCCAGGCCATGGGCACCGGAATCGGCACGTTGATGCCCACCATGCCAACCTGTATGCGGCGTGCGAACTCGCGTGCCACGTGACCGTCGCGCGTATAACACGCGACCCCGTTGCCGTACTCGTGGTCGTTGACGAGTTGCACGGCTTCGGAGAAGTCTTTGGCGCGAACGCAGGCAAGCACCGGGCCGAAGATCTCTTCCTTGTAGATCCGCATGTCGGGCGTGACGTGGTCGAAGAGCGTGCCGCCAGTGAAGAATCCGTCTTCGTGGCCGGGCACGCGGATGCCTCGGCCGTCGACCACCAGCTTGGCGCCTTCGCGGGTGCCGACGTCGATGTAGTCTTCGATGCGTTCCAAAGCCTGCCGCGTGACGATGGGGCCCATCTCGGCATCGAGTTCCATGCCGTTCTTGATCTTGAGCGCCTTCGCGCGTTCGGCCAGGAGCGGAACGACCTTGTCAGCCACGTCGCCCACCAGCACCGCCACGCTGATTGCCATGCAGCGCTCGCCCGCGGAGCCGTAGGCCGCGCCGATGAGCGCGTCCACCGCCTGCGGGATGTCGGCGTCGGGCATCACCACCATGTGGTTCTTCGCACCACCCAGTGCCTGCACGCGCTTGCCGTGGTGCGCGCCGGTTTCGTAGATGTACTGCGCGATCGGCGTGGAGCCGACGAAGCTCAACGCCTTCACGTTCGGATGAGCGAGCAGGGCATCCACCACCGCCTTGTCGCCTTGCACGACGTTGAACACGCCGTCGGGCAGGCCGGCTTGCTTGAGCAGTTCTGCCATGAACAGGGACGCCGACGGATCGCGTTCGCTGGGCTTCAGCACGAAGGTATTGCCGCAGGCGATGGCCACGGGGAACATCCAGCAAGGCACCATGCACGGGAAGTTGAAGGGGGTGATGCCGGCGACCACGCCCAAGGGTTGGCGCAGCGTCCAATTGTCGATGCCGGTGCTCACCTGGTCGGTGAAATCTCCCTTGAGCAACTGCGGAATGCCGCAGGCGAATTCAACGATGTCGATGCCGCGCGAGACTTCGCCCTGCGCATCGGTGAACACCTTGCCGTGCTCGGCGGTGATCATGGCGGCGAGGGTGTCCTTGTGTTCGTTGAGCAGCGCGAGAAAGGCATTGAGCACGCGGGCCCGGCGGATGGGCGGTGTGTCGGCCCAGGCTGGGAAGGCGGCTTGGGCGGCAGCGACTGCGAGGTTCACCTCTTCGGCCGACCCCAGCGCTACTTGACGAGCAATCTTGCCCGTCGCGGGGTTATAGACCGCTTGTTTGCGAGCACTGGTGCTGGCCACGGGGCGGCCCGCAATGAAGTGGCCGACGTCGGTGGTGCCGGTGAAGGATTCAGGTGCGCCCATGATGAGGTCTCCGAGAGGAATTCCTGAAGTCTAGGCCTCTCACCCTGTGATGCCAATGCTCGTTAACTGATTTGATTGTTCATTCAAACGAATAATGCGTGTCGGAAAGGAAAGACCAATCAATGAGCAGCGAACGCACCGACACGTGGTGGCCCCACGTCCACTTGCTGACCGTCATCGCCCAGACCGGCAGCTTCACGCAGGCTGCGCAACGCCTCGCGCTCAGCAAGGCGGCAGTGAGCCAGCGCATCGCCGAACTCGAGCGTTCAGTCGGGCTCACGCTGGTGCAGCGCACGACACGCTCTGTACGCCTGACCGATGCCGGACGGCGGCTGGTCGAAGAGACCGCTGAATCCTTCGCCCAAATCTCGCGAAGCCTTTCCGACGTGCGCGACCTGGCGGGTGAGCCGCGCGGACTGGTCCGCGTCACCGCACCCGTGGCTCTCGGACGGCAGCATGTGGGGCCGACGCTTGAGGCCTTCTTCCGGTCACATCCAGACGTGCGCGTCGAGCTCGAACTTTCGGATCGCATGGTGAATCTCGCGCATGAAGGCTTCGACCTCGCGGTGCGGCACACCAGTGCGCCGCCGGACAACCACGTCGCATGGAAGCTTTGCGACTCGCGCACGTTGCTCGTGGCCACCGCCGGCTATTTGCGCCGAAAGGGTGTGCCCGAACATCCGAGCGAACTGGTGGACCACGACTGTCTTGCGTACCTGCGCACCGGGCCGGCCAAATGGCTCTTCGAAAAGGCGGAGCGCCCCCGTGGCGCACGCGAGCGTGAGCGCGTCATTGTGAGCGTGCAGGGGCCTTTGCGCGCGAACAACTCCGAGCTGCTGCGCGATGCAGTGTTTTCAGGTCTTGGCATCGCGCAGATTCCCGACTTCAGTGCCGTCGGCGCTTTGCGCGCGGGAAAACTGCGCGAGGTGCTTCCGCACTGGCGGCCGGTGGGTTTTTTCGGGGACGCGATCTACGCCGTCCGCACCTGGAGCCGCACGACGCCGCGAGCGGTGCAGGTGCTCGTAGACCACTTGCGCGCAGAGCTGTCGACAGGCTTTGGTGCCTGAAGGTCGTATCCAACAAACGCGATCGTCGCCAAGTCTCGCTATGCTCGGCCGTCCGAAACTACAGGGCGAACTCAATGCTCAGGCCACACATCACACCGGACACCTTTCATCGCAAGCAGTCGGGCACCCTCCCCGACCGCTACGGCGTGCGCATCACTCAGATCGCGCAGGGTCGCCTCGATGGCGAACTGGAGCTGCAGCCCTGGATGCACGCGCCCAACGGCTTCCTGCATGCAGCCAGCGTCATCCTGCTGGCAGACACCTGCGCGGGCTACGCGACGATGGCGCATCTACCCCAAGAAGCCAAGAACTTCACCACCATCGAGCTGAAGAGCAACTTCCTCGGCACCGCCAAGGAAGGCGTGATCCGCTGCGAAGCCGTGGCCGAGCACCTCGGGCGCAGCACCCAGGTCTGGGCCGCCACGGTCTTCGCCCCGACAGGCAAGAAGATGGCGCTGTTTCGGTGCACGCAGATGATTCTTTCCTAGTCCTAGACTGCCGTCGTCGACAGACGAAAAAAAAGCCCACCCGCTTGGAAGCGGGTGGGCTGTAAAGGTCCTTGATTAAAAGGACGTCGTTGGGACGGTTGCTCGGTCACTCACCCTGATTGATTCGTTGATCTTTTTCGATGGAGGGTGTCTAGGGACCTTGACGCGGGGCATCTGGAGAAGCCCCGTGTGACAGCGATGAACGCACTGTAGGGGCAAGCATCCGGTGCGGATATCCCCAATACAAGGGAGGACGCCGCGATTCCTGATTCCTTTGTGGCGGGACGTTTCCCGGTTGTCGTGCAGGAGACGTTCAAACCAGGAGGCGACGGCCGCTCACGCGCCACAATCACGCCATGCCGCTTCCTCCCCGTACCCGTCCGCGTCCGCCCCACCGGGCAGCGCATACATCTCCGCCGCCGATCAAGCGTGCGGTGGTCCAGCCCCTTGACGAGCGCGAAATCGACGAACTCCAGGTCCTGCTCGACCGCGTGCCACAGTCGCTCGAAGCGCTGGATGTGAGCATGCTCGACGGATTTCTCTGTGGCGTGCTGTTGCAGCCGCAGCGCATTCCCGAAAGTCGCTGGTTGCCACACATCACCGATGTGGACGGCCGTCCGCTGCCGGCAGGATTCGATGCGAGCCGGCTGCATGTCCTGGTACGCCGCCGCCACGCCGAACTCGAAGACGCGATTGCCCGCCGCCAATGGTTCGACCCTTGGGTGTTCGAGCTCCAGGTCGACGAGGTGCAGGACGAGTCAGACGATGTTGAGGAGGCGCCCGCGGAAGTCGACGCTGTCTACCCGTGGGTGGCGGGCTTCGCCACCGCGCACGAGTTCTTTCCCTCGGTGATGCAATTCGACGCGGCGGAGATCACCGAGCCGCTCGCGCTGGTGTACCGCTACCTCGACGCCGACGACCTCGAAGACGCAGACGATCTGCTGAACGAAATCGAGACGCTGGAGCCCCCCGCTGACTTGGCGGAGGCGGTGGAAGGCCTCGTTCGTGCCACCTTGCTGCTCGCGGACGTCAGCCGGCCCGCCAGCGCGCCGCACGCGTCGCGAGCGGCGCCCAGGCAGCGTCCGCCACGCCGGCGCTGATCAGGTGACCCGAAATACTCTCAGCCTCTCAGGCGCGGTCGAAGAGCCGGCGCGCGTGCAGGCCCAGCCCGGTCGCCACGCTCGCGAACCGGTCGCCACGAACGGCACGGGCTGTTGGGAATGCCTCAGCGATCTTCTGCGACAGCAGGCGAAAGCCCGTCGAGCCGCCAGTGAAATAGAGCGCATCGATCTGCTCCGGCCGCAAACCGGCCTGCGACGCTGTTTCGCGTGCCGCATTGACGATGCGTTCGATGTCGCCCTCGATGGCGTCGACGGCACTATCTTCAGTCAGGCGCGCTGTGAGCTTCGATTCGACGTGGCTGAGGTCAATGACTGCATCGCCTCCGCCGGCGACGTCGATCTTGGCCTGCTCGGCGCGCGCAGCCAGTTCATGCCCGAGCCGCTCGGTCACCACGATCATCAGCCGCTTGTGATGCAGCGGGTCGGCGTAGTTCACCTTCATCGCCCGCAGCTCGGCCACGCGCTGGGGGCTGTACACGGTGTTGATCAGGTGCCAGGTCGCGAGGTCGAAGTACACGCCGCTGGGCACTTCGCGTGGGGGCGCGCCTGCGATGCTCGGGCCGTAGGCGCCATAGCCGAACTCCGGCAGCACGCTTGCGAGCTCGACGCGGCGGTCGAAGTCGGTGCCGGCGACGTGCACGCCGTGGTTGGCGAGGATGTCGTCCTTGCGCTCCAGCCGGGTGGCCCGTTTCGGGCCCACACGCACGATTGAGAAGTCGGAGGTGCCGCCGCCGATGTCGGCCACCAGCACTATCTCTTCGTGGTCAATCTGCCGCTCGTGGTCGAAGGCAGCGGCGATGGGCTCGTACTGGAAATGCACTTCCTCGAAGCCCACGCTGCGCGCTGCTGCTTCCAGCGTCAGTTGCGCCTGCCGGTCGCGAACGGGATCGTCATCGACGAAGAACACCGGCCGGCCTAAAACCGCTTGGCGGATCGGAGCGCCCCCTTGCGCCTCGGCGGTCGTCTTCAGATGCCGCAGGTAGCCCGCGATGATGTCGATGTACTTCACCCCCCGCCCGCCGCCCATGTCGGTGGTCTGGTCAACGAGCGCGGAGCCGAGGATGCTCTTCATCGAGCGCATCAGGCGTCCGTCGACGCCGTCCACGTAGGCCGACACGGCCGCCCGGCCGAAGGCGCGCGGCGGGCCGTTGGTTTCCGGCCCCTCCACGAAGTAGAAGACGGCGGTGGGCATCGTGCTGTGGCCGCGTTCGAGTTCGACGAGGCGCATGGCGCCCGCGGGGGCAGGGATGGCGATGGCTGAATTCGAGGTGCCGAAGTCGATCGCACAGTACATGGTGGGGCCGATCAGGAAAACGCAGGGGGGCGCGATTGTAGGTTCGGATGGAATCCGCTGGTTTGATTCTGGGAGATGACGGCATACTCTGCGCCGGCCAACTGTTGCGGGGCATCTCCCCGATCCGCCCATGTCTGCTGCTGCTGACCTTCCGCAATTGCTGTCCAAAGTGGCCTTGCGCGACCGGTCAGCGTTCGAGCAGCTTTATCGCTCGACCTGCGCGCATCTTTTGGGCATTGCATTCCGTATATTGAGCAACAGGGATCGCGCCGAAGAGGTGCTGCAGGAAGCTTTCATGAATGTCTGGAACAGCGCCGCAGGCTACAACCCTGGAGTTGCCACCCCCATGACGTGGCTCATCAACATCGTGCGCAACAAGGCGATCGACGCCCTGCGCTCGGGCAAGACCGAGCGCAACACGACCGTCGTGCTCGACGACGAAGGGATGGAGGTGGCGGGCGACGAATCCCTGCAACCGCAGCAGTTGCTCGACGACAGCCTCGTCAAGGTGAATATCGACCGCTGCATGAGCGAGTTGAATCCGTCGCAACGGCAAGCGCTGGCGCTGGCTTACTACCAAGGGATGGTGCATACGGACATTGCGCAGGCGTTGAATGCGCCCTTGGGGACGGCCAAGGCGTGGGTACGGCGGGGACTGGACAAGCTCAAGACGTGTCTTGAGGCGGCAGGGGTGACAGCATGAAGCGAAGGGCGAGGGGCCCCGTACACGGGGATCGACCAGCGAAATGCTGTCATGTCGACGACCAAGAGGCGTCTCGAACCTGCGCGGCATT
>JAJKJU010000295.1 GCA_021153565.1 Rhizobacter sp. | reverse complement strand
TGTCGGAGCGCAGTGCAAGGCGCGCCGACGAGTCATGGCCGTCGCTATGGCGAGGAGGCGCAACGCCGCAATGCGCTTCGAGAGCAAGCGAGCAGCCGACACTTGAGGCTTGACGCCGGCCGCTGCAGGCCTGGCTGCCGCGGGCCTGCTGGCCTGGGCCTTCGCGCCGCGGCCTGTCGAGGTGGAGACCGGGGTTCCAAGCCGGAACGCCGAATATTCCGTCAGGGCGCTGGATGCATCGGTTGCGCCACCAGGCGCACGCCCAGGGCAGCGCAAACGCGGCTGATCGTCTCGAAGCGCGGTTCGCTGCCGGGTCGAAGAGCTTTGTACAGGGCTTCGCGAGCGATACCGGAATCCTTCGCAACCTGTGACATTCCTCGCGCACGAGCAATGTCACCGATGGCAGCGGCCAGCAGCGCCGGGTCGTTCTCTTCAAGAACGGTTGTCAGGTATGCCGCCACATCCTCTTCACTGTTCAGATATTCGGCCGCATCGAACTCGGGGAGTTCGGAAACCTCAATTCTCTTAGTCATAGTCAATCCTCCAAGGATTTCGCCAGCGCAATGGCTTGCCGAATGTCGGCCTGCTGGGTGGACTTGTCACCGCCGCCCAGCATCACGATCACCAACTCGCCGTGCTGTACGTAGTACATGCGCCAGCCTGGCCCGAAATGTTCGCGCATCTCGAAAACGCCTTCGCCTACAGATTCCACGTCGCCCAAGTTGCCAAGCTGGGCCTTGCGTAGCCGCTTGATGAGGCGCTGCCGTGTCAGCCCGTCCTTCAGGCTTTGAGCCAGTCGGAGAACTCCTCAAGTTGTTTCACCGTGTAGGTCATAAACCGACTGTAATCGAATGATTACAAAACATCAATCCGGTGGGATCGGCATACGCTGCTGGTTGCTCGCGGATGGCGCGCGAGTCAAGCCACGCAAGGTCTGAACGCAGTCTTCAGGGCGTGGGAACCGGGGACGTTTTCCAACGCTGATCCATGGCATCGAGATCCAATGTGATCGAGGTGTCGATGTCAATGACGCCTGGAGCTTCGTCAGCCGACAAGGGCTGGGCAAACGCGAGCTGCATCTGCAGCACCCGCTCGTCGGCTTCAGAGGCATCGCCGGGCCCTGCCAACCGGGCTGCGATGCGTCGGCGCAGCGTGGCCTCCTGGGCGTGGCAGTGCGCGATGACGAACGGCACCGAGGCCTCGGCGGCGAGGCGACGCATGGCATCGCGCTCGCTGCGCTTGAGGAAGGCTGCATCGACGATGGTCGGGTAGCCGGCGTCCAGAGCCATGCGGGCGCGGTCCCGCAAGGTGTCGAAAGTTCGGCGGGTGGCTTGTTCCGAATACACGCGGTCTTCGCCGAGCGAGGTGGAGCGCTCCAGAGGCTGCAACCCGAACACGCGCTTGCGCTCCACGTCGGAACGCAGCCGGATAGCACCGCAGCGCCCCAGCAAAGCGCCCGACACGAAACTCTTGCCTGAGCCGGACAGCCCATGGGTGATCATCAGGCGCGCATCGCCGGTTTCGGTCAGTGCCCGGGCGGTGTCCACGTAGTTCGGCATTGATTCCCGGGTGCCGGTGACCGGCCGGCGCATCCCCTGCACCCACGCCCGAACCAGCGCGCGGTAGACCATGTAGTAGTGCAGCACCGACAAGCCACCATGGTCTCCTGTAATCTCCAGCCACGCGTTGAGAAAGATGTAGGCCAGGTCCCGTCGTCCATGCGCCAGCAGGTCCATCACCATGAACGCCGTGTCGCTGATGATGTCGATCCAGCGCAGGCCGGGATCGAACTCGATGCAGTCGAAGGCGGAAGGTTCTCCATCGATGATGGCCGCATTGCCGAGGTGCAGGTCGCCGTGGCACTCCCTCACCATGCCGCTTTGCAGGCGATGCGTCCAGGTCGGCCGAAGAACAGTGGCCTGCCGGACCAGCCAATCCACCAGCGGCGCCATGGCCGCTTTGCCCAACTGCTGGTTCAGGTTCCGCACCACGGTGGCCGTTGCCTCCTCGACAAGTTCTGCGCTGCCGAATGACCTGTCGGCGTCCGCTCGCGGGGCCTGTCCATGGACGGCAGCCACCTTCCGGGCAAGGTGATCGACATGTGCGACGGTCAAGGCGCCGGCCGCGAGCATCTCGCTGAACAGCGCACCGTCCGGGAAGCGGCGCATGCACACCGCATGGTCGATGAGGACCGAGCCTGGTTTGAAGCTGGGCGATGCCGGCGTCCCGAAGATGGGCATCACATCCAGGTACGTGCCCGGTGCAAAACGCCTGTTCAGCCGCAGCTCCTCCTCGCAGGCACGGCGGCGAAGTTCCGGCGTCGAGAAGTCGAGCACGTCCAGCTTCAACGGCTTCTTGAGCTTGTAGGCGAAGTCGCCGCACAGCAGCACCCAGGAGATGTGGGTCTCCACCAGAACGGCCTTGCAACCAGGCGTGTCTGCCTCGATCGCCCGCCCCAGCGCGGCAATGTCCAAGGTGTTGTCCATCAAATCATGATGCGCCAGCCGCTTGCGCCCCAGCAAGCCCCGCCACACAACTGCATGACTCGGGCGCCAAGGTCATCGTCGTGATGGAAGACTTTTGCATGGTGGGGGTTGGGCAAAATGAGCCAAAGTGGTGATGGCTGCCCGTCGCCACGCCCGCCCGGCAGGCCGCTCACGGCGGATTTGGAGAAGGCCGCCGATGGGCGCAAGTCGCGCCGCTGCATACCCCGACGCACGGCCGGTTTTCGCTTCCTGCGACCCCCCTTCGCCAATGCGTGTGGGATTGGCGCCAGACCGTGCAAGGATTCCCAGGTTCAATCCTTCTCACTACTTTCTTGCCCAAGCTTTATGAAGATCACTGCGGCCTTCCTGCAACCGCTCAACGACGCCGGCTATTGCCCGCAACCCTATGCCCCCAACAAGGCGGTCCGCTACGACCCGGGTAGTGACGGCACCTCGGTGGCCGACTTCGAAACCTCCGACAAGGGAAAGGAAGTGAAAACGCAATACCGGGTGGGTCTCGGAAAGCTGAAGACCTTCCTCCTTTCGAATGGCGATTCGTCACGAAATGAAGCGGCGACGAAGGCCATCGACGATTTCGGCGCCAAAGTCGAAGGCGGGGTTCGGGGGTTTTTCTCGACTCAGGCCGGCCGGCTGTATGGCCTTGGCAAAGGTTCGCTGGACAGCTTGTGCGTCGACGTGGAGGACAGCCGCATCCCGCTTGCCGAACGGCAGTCCGTGGTGCGGAACCTGGCGGCGGGCCTCAATGTCTGCTCGGAGGGCGCCTGCTCCAACCTGATCATCGCCGCGGACAACCTTCGGCTGAGCGTCCAAGGGCCCAGAGGTCACGCGAAAAAGGTTTGGGAAAGCCTTTTCGATCAGGCGATCGTGGAGTTCTGCCAGCGCACGCACGGCCACCGCTACAACTACTCCAACAATGAGATCCACTACGTCAACGGCTACCGCAACTACTTTGCTCACACGCTTGGGTTGACGGAACGTCCGGACAGCTTCGTACCGAAGGAGGAGTTCGAGCCGCACCTGGAAGAAGCAACCCGATTCGTGAATGAGACCGTCACGGCCGATGCACTGGTCAGGCATTTGGCCGAAACCTGCCTGGCCGACGTTCGGGAACATTTCAAGGACTATCTCGACCGGCCGCTCAGCGAAACGGAGACGGCGGATTGCTACCAGAGGTACGAGTCGATCGACGCGGCATTGCAAAGTCGATACGGCGATATCGAGTGCCTTGTCCTGATCAATGCGGACGAGAACAAGGGAACCGAAGAGGCACCTTACACGGTCATCGACAAGCCGGATTTGCTCATGCGCGCCATCGCGCGCAACCTCCGGAAAGCCGGCGTGCTCGAGAAGGAAAAGTTCAAAACCGAAGCCAGCGAGACAGCGGCGGACGGCAAGCCAGGCAGACAGATCAAGCGCATCACCGACGATGCGCATTACGTGAAAGAGCGGCTGCCGGGTCAATCGCATGCCACGTATCGGAGCGTCCAGCCGGCCGATCTGCACCGCTTGAGCCTGCCCCAAGAGCGGGCACGGAGGATGCTCAAGAACGCGCTGATCTCAACCACCGATCGCGACCAGCTGCGACTTCTCGACCCTTCCGGTGTGTGGGACTTGATCACCAATCCGGAAGGTGGCTTGCTCGAAGACGCGACGCAATGGCTGGACGCCATGGTCCACTTTGCGGTCAAGCGCTACCGCGAATCAAATCCCGATGCCAATAAGTTCCTGCTGCTCAAGGCTCAGGAGAAGCTTTCCCGCAATGAATCACCAGTGCAGGAAAAGCGTGTCGTCGACCTGATGATCGATGGCGAAGACGCTATTGCAGCCGTGGTAGCTTCTTCGGTAACGACCTTCGACTGGCGTGACAAAGACGGCAGCAGCGTGCTGCATATCGCGCGAGAAGGGGCTGCGACAAAGTGCTGAAAGAACTGGCACCCAGGGCACCGGGCATCAATGAACGGAACTCGGCAGGCGAAACGCCGCTGATGTTGGCTGTGGAAGTTGACGCGATGCCTTGTGTGGAGGCGTTGCTTGATCACCATGCCGATGCCAATCTAGATTTGCATAAGTCGAACGCACTTCATTTGGCGGCCGTTCGCGGGGATCCGAACATCGTCGAAAGACTTGCGAAAGCCGTCAAAGACGTGAACCAGATCGGGTGGCATCGCGAAACCCCGCTGATGATCGCTGCTCGCAACGGGCACGCCAACGCGGTGCGCCGGCTGTTGACGCTCAAGGCCGACGCAGGCTGCAGGAATGCCGGAGGTTCAAACGCATTTCACATCGCCGCGGACTACGGAAAACACGAGGTCCTGATGGCGCTGAAGCCTTTCGTGAAAAGTGTGGACGAGCAAACGGCCGCGGGCGAGACAGCGCTGATGCTCGCGGCCAAGTCTGGGTACGCCGAGGCGGTGCAGACGCTGTTGAGCTTCAACGCAGACGCCACTCTGACGGATCAATTTGGGAGGACTGCGCTTCATTTCGCGGCCTTCCGTGGGGAACCGGATAGCGTCGAAAGGCTTGGAAAGGCCGTGAAGGACGTGAACCAGGTGATGCATGGGCACATGACCGCCCTGATGCGCGCCGCCAACATGGGACACGTCGAGGCAGTGCGCAGGCTGCTGAACTGCAATGCCAGAACGGATGTCAAGAATTCCGGGGGCGTGAATGCATTTCACATCGCCGCCATGACTGGAAGACACAAGGTCCTCGAAGCGCTCGAGTCTTTCGTGGAGGTGGACGAATGCACGGCCGATGGTGAAACGGCACTGTTGTTGGCCGCCTTGGAGGGTCATGCCGAGGCGGTTGACGTGCTCCTGAAGCGCGGCGCCGATCCGATTCATCTGAATGCCCCTGACGAAAACGGGAGAACGCACATGATGCAGGCCGCGATGGAAGGACGGTGGAACGCCGTCAAGGGCCTCGTCCAGGCCGGAGCCGAAATCAACTGCCCAGACAACGATGGGGTGACGCCCTTGATGGTCGCCAATCAATCCAATGTGCCTGCTGACGTCATGGCGCTGCTCTCCAGGTGACGACTTCGCCTTCGTCGGGTACTCAGAGGCTGAGAGTATTTCGATCATGCCCGCTCATCACGCCAAAAGCCCCCTGCTCGTCGTTGCAAATGCTCGCCGTAGCCAAGCTATGGCTGCGCTTTGCGCCTAGATCAGGCGCCTTTTGACGTGCTGCTCGGACACGTTCGAAAT
>JAJKJU010000294.1 GCA_021153565.1 Rhizobacter sp. | reverse complement strand
GACCATCAAGGCCAACGCCCGCGGCTTCCGTAGCTTCGACAACTTCCGCATCCGCATCCTGTTCTTCTGCGGCAAGCTCGATCTCATGCCTGCCAGTACCCAGTCCCACTGAAATCAACGAAGAGCCCAATTTTTTGATTACGTGACACAAAATGATTGCTAGTCATTAAACTAGCTCAAATCCATTGACCCCCGGGTGGGATTCGAACCCACAAATGACAGCCCTGCGAAGAACGTCTCTCATCCAATGAGCCGGGGGATTGATCGGTAGCCACGCCCGACAGTGAAAACTGCTCGGGCGTGTGTCTATGTTGCCTCCATCCACTACATCTGGGGTGTCGCTTAAGGGTGTGCACTATCAATAGCGTACAGCACATCGCACTGTTAACAGAACACCCCAGAACCACGTCAAATGGAAGTACCAAAGTGAAGCTCAAGCAGCCCCAACGCACCAAGGACATCCTGTTTCGCGCGTGGATGACCGCCAGCCGTGTGAACGTCGTGATGTCGCCGCGTCTCGCTGGCAAGGCCACGATCAATCAAGCGCTGCCCGCGGTATTGACATCGCCCACTGCGGACCCGCATGGTGGGTGGTGTGGGGGCTGGGGGCTAGATACCCCCGGCTACCCGATTAGGTCTCACAGAGTAGCCACAAGCTGTTGGATTGCTGACGCCTTCCATACCAAGCCGAGGTCCGACTCACCGCTAATTCGACCACTGTAGATGCCGATGAACCTCCACACCGGCCCAGTGAATGCGGTTGCTCCGCCACCAACCATTGCGAGCATGCCTCCGCTGCGATACGCGATGACCGGAGAGCCCGACTGGCCCTGCCGGGTACGGCAGTCAACAAGCTGAATAGGTAGGTTGTTGAAGTCCACATCTGGTTCCGAGGCAAGAAAGCCAGTAGCCCAGACACCGAATGCGCCACCGGCTGCAACCCCGAAGGGGAAACCGATGACGCTCACTGGATCCGCAGGACCGACAAAGATGTTCGGACCAGGGTTCCCCGCGTCGTATGGAAATAGATCGACGTCAACTAGATCCGTAAGCGACAGCGCAACGAAGTCAACCGCAGCACCGAGCGTTGGATGCTCGTGCCACCGCGGAGCTGCGCCCGCATATAACGGCTCGCTCTTCAGAACCCACTGACTGAGACTCCCCTTGCGGTTGTGAACCACAACCAAGTGAGTCGGAATACCCCCGGTCGGTGAAAGCGGCGCCCCTGTGTCCTGGCGTCGACCAGTGACGTTGTGTCGATTGGTCAAGAGATGAGGGCCGCTTGCCGCTTGGACGACAAATGCAGTTCCCGTGGAGAGAGGCGTACCGTTGACCTGCATCTCGATGAGCAGCGACTGAACCGAGGGTTGCGCGATCTGTGCCATGAGATGAGACCTAAGGGCTATTCGTTGGGCCTCATTCTGTGTCGCCTCCCTCTTCGAGTCCACCATCCGTTCGTTGAATCAGGCGCCGAGCGACCGATTGCCGTAATCCGCTGGAAATCTCAGCCACGTCCGGTGCTGGGGGAGGCTTGTACTCAGAAGACGGAATCAATGAATTAGGCGTCGTGCGAGTCCATCACTCTTTGCTGCTCCAGATTGCCTTGCCTGGACCCGTGGTACCCGGAAACTGCCAACCCGTACAGGTGACGGTACTGATGACCATACAAGCAAGGTCAGTAGTGCCGCGTTGGATCTGCTGAAGAAATGACTTGTTCACCGGAGTGTCGAAGACTTCTTTCTGCCTATTGACGAAGGACGGCACTGTTGCACCGTTGTGATCTGGTAGCCCCCAAGATCCATGACAGATGACGTTTCTAATGCTTGAGACCTTTCGCAGATCCTCTAGCAACTGTTCGAAGTTCTCAACCTTTGCGCCACCGTGATCGCGGACAGAGTTTCCATAGGTATTGATTAAGTTTCCGAGCGGATCTGCAAGAGCCTTCTCTAGCTTGGGAAGCCATGCCTTGTAGGCCTCTTCAATTTCTGCTTCTTTGTAGGGAGTTGTGGCCGTTAAGGCGAATATCGCCTTAGACAGCGCGTCTTCGAGAAATCCGAAGGTGGCAACTGCACGACCCAATGCCTCCCAGAATTCGGGATCGTGCAGGTGCGTAGGGAATTTGTCCGGCAACGCGTCGCGGTTTATGACGTGACCCGCATTGGGTTCGCGCTCCATGTTCTGCTTCCTTCTAGACAAGATGGCTTCGTGAACTCGGGCGGCCCGTCCCCTGCAGCATCGTAGGTTGCACGCCGAGGCGTGCCGAGCTACACCAATGCACCGGACCGATAGTCGGTCGGGTCGTTTCGACGTTACAAGGAGATGAGCCATGAACCAATCTATCACGACCCTGTACGTGGTTGAGCGCTTTTCCCCCTGGGGATACCGCACAGGCGAGCGCGGCCTTCGTGCCTCGGCGATCGCGCTGGCGTAAGGGCTGGGGGCTGGGGGCTAGATACCCCTGGCCACCCGATTAGGCCCCGCTTTGCAAAGACGCGGCCTACTCTTGCGGGGCATCTCGCACGACCAGGCCATGATGTTTCTCGAGATACCAGAGAATCTTCTCCAGTCCCGCCATGACATCAAGTTGGTTAGCACCGAAAGCGTAGTACCCGCTGCGTACCATTTCATCAGTGGCCGTCGGCGGAATGACTGAATCTCGCACCTTCGTCGTGCTTCCATCGGCGGCTCGAAGCATGATGGGGTAGCGAAAGCTTCTTCCCTCTGCTTCGCGCACACCGCCCGGGCCATAGTTTTGGATGTTCGCGTTGTAGCACTCGCTCCCAAGAAGGCTCTCCATTTGGAGAAGAGTTTGGCGTCTGGCTTTGGACAATGACTGTGGCATTGGTGCTCCATGCTGAGGGGCCGAACGAGCTATCGGGCGCAGTTTTGATGAATATCGTCGCGGCGTGCGACCGAACTCCGGAGCATGGCACCAGCAATCCAAGCGTCTGGATCCTCAAGTACAGAGCGCAGTTCTTCGAGAATGTCCGGAACTGCTCCGGGAAGAAGAGTTGCCATGAATTCCTCCTTTTTCGGTTCGTTCGGACTATTCGTAGTGCGACCACATGCGCAGTACACGCACCGTGCGTTCCTTCTGAAATACTTCGTAGACGAGACGGTGCTGGATGTTGATTCGGCGCGAATAGGCTCCGTCAAGATCTCCCACAAGCTTCTCGTAGGCGGGCGGGTTCTGAAATGGATCGATGGCCAAGACTTCGAGGAGCTCTTGAGCCTTCTCCTTCAGGCCAGCAGCCGAGAGCTTCTTGGCGTCCTTCAATGCGTGCTTGGCATATACGACGACCCACTTCACCAAACAACCGCCTTTGCACTCTTGCCCAGGGGCTCAGCCATACCCTTCTTGATAGACTCTCGCATGCCCGGAACCGACAAAAGGTAAAGGGTCTCCTGAATGGCTTGCCAATCCTCGGCCGAAACCAAGACCGCGCTACTGCGCTTGCCGGAAATCAATATGGGTTGATGGGACTCAGAAGCCTGGTCGATCAGTCGATACAGATCGGCACGCGCCTCGCTAGCGGTGATGGGTGTGATCATGGCGTTCTCCTATTGCCCGGTAGCGTACGTTAAAACGTACATCATATCAATGGCGATGTGCGGGGCGGAGAGGCGGCCAACGTGATATCGGGCGCAGTTTTGATGGATACCGTCGCCGGGTGCGCGCTCAAGTCACGGTCGAGATGCACGTACCGCGCGCCGCCCGAACTCCGCGACGACTGCAGCCGCGCAGGCCGCATCTCGACTGACTTTGGATCATGGCAACCCGAAAGACCGCACCGAAGACGACCGCGCACCGGCGAAGCCGATAACCACCTCCTCGCCTGAGAAGCGCGAACTCACCGAGAAAGAAGCGCTGTTCGTCGCTGAGTACATGGTCGACCTGAACGCGACTCAGGCCTACCTGCGCTCACACCCGGGCGTCGCCTACAGCACCGCATCGACCAACGGCATTCGCCTGCTTGGATACGCTTGGATTCAGGATGCTATTGCTGCCCAGCGCGCAAAGACGTTTGGCCGGCTGGAAATCACCCGAGAGCATGTCTTGCTTGAAGCGGCTCGCCTTGCGTTCTTCGACCCGCGGCGCATGTACCGGGCGGATGGCTCGCCCATCCCCATCAACGAACTGGACGACGACACGGCGGCTTGCATCTGGGATGGAAGTGCTGTACCAGTACGAGGCGCCAGGCGAGGACCGCGTGTTTGTCGGTCAGATGAAGAAGTACAAGGTGATCGACAAGAACCCGGCTGTTGAGCGCCTTATCAAACACATCGGCCTGTTCGAGAAGGACAACAGCCAGAAGACCCAGACGCTCGCCGACGCGTTCAGCCAGTTCATCGGGCAGCTTCACGGTTCAGGCGCGGGCAAGCTGCCCATCGTTCCGTGCAGCAGCAGCCCACTCCTCAGGTGCCCCCTCGCCTCACTCTTACGAATCGCGCTCGGTACAGCAATCCGCGTCGCCGCTGAACGCGCCATCACCGGACCTCAATCCGCGCGACCCTGCCGCTGACCCGTGCTATTTGGCGCTCATGGACTCAGCGGGGTTCAGCCCCTCCCCTTCGGAGAATTACCCGCGCGCCCCGGCCTCGCTACTGGAAGAAGCACCTCCCTGCTCCGGCGAGTCCCCGTCGGCCAAGGCGGCCACATGGTTCTTTGTCAATGCGGCCAAGTACTTCTGCCGCCACCAGTGCAGGTCTTGGCGTTCGACATTCTCGACCTGCTTGGCGTGCCTTCGCTGGCGCTCGTCGAGAGGCATGGTCAGGGCACGTGCATAGGCCTTGGCCGCTGCCTCCTTGTCCTTGGGCGGCACCAGGAGCGACTGGCTCAGTTGAGCCGCCGCGCCCGCGCCGGTAGACAGCACGAGGACCCCAGGATCCTCCGGCTGCTGCGCGGCGACGTATTCCTTGGCCACCAGGTTCATGCCGTCCGCCACCGGCGTGACCAAGCCGACCTGGCTCATCCGGTAGATTTCCGGCAGCGCGCCGCGGTCCACCGATTCATTGAAGTACATCACCGGCTTCCAGTCGCCGGTGGCGAACTCGGCATTGATCTCGTCCGCCAGCTTCTGGGTCTTTTCGCTCAGGCGCGCGTAGGCAGGGACGGCTTCACGCGTAGGTGCCGCGATCTGGACCATGGTGACGTGATTGCACAGCTGCGGTTGATCTTGCAGCAGTTTCTTGAAAGCCTTCAAGCGCCCCGGCACATCCTTTGTGTAGTCCAGCCGGTCAACCCCGACCATGAGCATGCGTTTGCCCGCTTGCGCGCGGACTTGGTCGAGGACCTTCTGCGAATCTGGGCTGGGCACGAGTTCCTTCAGGTTTTCGACGTCGATGCCAATGGGAAACGCCTGGACCACGGCCTTCTTGCCAAAAGCATCCAGTTCCGGCCCCTCATCGACGAGCCGGCCCACCCCCTCCGTCTCGGCATACAAGCGCAGATTCTCCACGTCCTTGGGACTTTGCATGCCGATGAGGTCGTAGGACATCAAGGCCTCCATCAACTCCCTGTGCTGCGGGATTTGCTTGATGACCTCTGGCGAGGGAAGCGGTATGTGATTGAAAAACCCGATCCTCTGCTTGCATCCCAGCTCGCGCAGCTCCTGCGCGAATGGAATGAGATGGTAGTCATGGATCCACAGGACGTCGTTTTCCTTGAGCATGGGCGCCAGCTGCGACGCCATCATGCGATTGACTTCCTTGTAGGCCTTGAAGTACGCCGGATTCAGGTCGGCCCATTTCACCTTGTCGTGGAACACCGGCCAGATCACGGAATTCGAGAAGCCCGTGTAGTAGCCATCGTGCTGCTCCGTGCTCAGGTCCACCTGCGCGAGTGTCGTGCGGCCGAAGGACTGGGTCCTGACCATGGCGGGTGCCGGGTCGCTGGTCGTTTTGTTGCTCCAGCCGAACCACAAGGCGGCACTGTCGTGCATCATTTCCCCTAGGGCGACCGCGAGTCCGCCGGCGGCAGGTTTCTTAGGATCGACCATGCGATTCGACACCACGACAAGACGCCGGTCATGGCCCAGCGTCTCAGATACATCGGACCGCGATCGCCGCAGCTCCGGTCGATGCTGCGCCGAGGATCTGCGAGGCGGAGCAGTCTGCAGACGCGCCAGTTGCGGATGCAATGGCGGGCGGGACGGGCCAGCCGTTTGAGGGGCCTGGCCCCGATGGTCTTCCCGCTCAGGCGATGCGGGAGGAGAAGCTTTGCTCTTGCCGACAGAATTCATCTGTCTCCTTAAAAGTAGAAGGTTGAATCCTAAGTAGGCACCGACTCTCCCGCTTCGGAAAGGCCAACATTTGCGCAGCGAAACGAAATAGCAGGCCGCTTAAATACTGACGGCGTGGCCAAGAGGGCATCGGCCGCGTGTGCCGGGTCCTCCGCGACTTCGTCGACCTTCGTGTTCTGTTGCATCGTTCTTAACGCCTCTGGTGACGGCTGCGGAGCATCTGAGTGGCTCGCGACACTGCGATGGGAAAAAGAAGCAGCCCGAGCGCGGGCGTCTTCTTGCTTGGACGCGTCGGCCGGTTGCCCCACTGCGCCAGGGCTGCGCTACCGAAGCGGCCAATGGCCACGCTGAACGTGGTGTGCCACGTCCGGGGAACGGCAGTCAATCACAGGGCGCGTCCAGACAAGAGTCGAACCCAGGTCGGGGCCTATAACTCTGCAATGCACCACAGCAACCCCGCCATTCGACCTGGCACGCGGGCCGCGGATCCGCGGGGGGATGCTGCGTCTGGCGCCGCACGAGAACGTCCTGCTGGTCGCTCCAGGTCCTCCAAGCGCAGGTCCAAACCGCCCAAGCGCAGATGGCCTTTGGTCGCATGCGTCGTGCTCATCGCCCTCAGCGCCCTCGTGTTCTTACGCCTTGTGCAGGGACCCAATCCGTTGAAGGTGCAGGTCGCGGTCGCCGCGCAGCGCGAGATTACATCGTCGATTCTGGCCTCGGGCGTGCTCGCATACGAGAGCCAAGTCACGCTCGTCTCTGAAGTGCTCGGTCGCGTCAACAGCATCCTCGTGAAGGAGGGCGACCAGGTGACGCGCGGGCAGCTCGTGATGCAACTCGATGCCGAGACCCCGCGCGCGGAAGTCGGGCAGCTGCAGGCGAGCCGCGAGCAGTCTCTGCTGGGCGTGCAGCGCCAGCGCGTGCAGCTCGAGGCCGCGCGCACTCGTGTCGAGCGCAACACGAAGCTGCACAAGCTCGGCCTGGTCGAACCGACAAAGTACGAGGAACTGGCGACGCAGCTCGACCTCGCCGAACTCGAGCTGCGCAACAGCCAGAAGGCCGTGGAACAGGTCGATGCGCAGCTCGAGCAGTCGCGCCAGCGTCTGGCGCGAACCGCCATCCGCGCGCCAATCGATGGCCGCGTCATCCAGCTCAACATCCGCCCCGGTGAGACTGCCGTCCCCAGTGCCATGAATGTCGCCGGCGGCAGCCTCATGGTCATCGCCGACACGCGCGGGCTATTCGCCGATGTGAGCGTTGACGAGGGCGACATCGCACGAGTCGCGCGCGGCCAAGCCGCCACGATCGTGCCAGTGGCCTACCCAGACCAGCCCTTGACTGGCGTCGTCGACAGCGTGGCGCTCACGCCCAAGGCGCCGGCGGCGGCGGGCCAGGGCCAGGGCCGCAGCTATGCGGTGCGCGTGCGGCTCGCCGCGCAGAGCCCCGCAGCTTTCAAGCCCGGCATGAGCGCACGTGTCGAAATCAGCGTCAGCG
>JAJKJU010000293.1 GCA_021153565.1 Rhizobacter sp. | reverse complement strand
TGACGCACCTGCTCCAAGGTGCGCACCTGCGCTTCGTTCATGTCGATCACCATCCGTTCGATGATCGACTCGCCGCGCCGGCAGGCTGCCCTTCAGCCACCAATTCGCCTCACCCAGACCCCCTCCAGGCTCATTCCTCACTGGAATCTCGCCTTCGACCCCAGGCTCATACCTCGTTGGACAAGACTCCTTCTGGAACTGAACCCGATTCTTCGGCATGATCGACCTCCTATGCTTGCCAAATCCATCATCCCCGCACCCGGTGAGCCACCGGCTGAGGATCATCGCTAATCACCTAAACAACTCCCAATGCGCCCGCTCCGCATCGATCGTTTGGTCGTCTGCGCTGAAACCGCTGCGCCGCCCGCGGGGAGGTGGTAGCCTGTGCGCCAGTCGTCCCACCGCGCTCCCCCACGCGCCCCCGTCGAATTGCGAGGGGTACATTCGCCCCTCGGCTAAGAAGGCCGCTCACCAACGACAGTCACGGGAGGTCATCATGTCCAGTTCCAGCAATGCTCAACTTCATCGGCCGACACGCCGCGGCGCGCTGCAGCTGCTTCTGGCCGCAGGTGGCATGACCGGTTTCGCAGGATGTTGCTCCATGCGCCCCTTCGCCACGCCCTCAATCGGCGGCGACTTCCCGACGGTAGGCACACCGCTGAAACCAAGTGTCCGAAAGTCTGCCGGCGCGCCCAAGCTCTGCATCGACGCTCACACGCATTTCTTCAACGGCACCGATGTTCCAGTCAAGGGCTATCTTGCGGGCCCGGTCGCGCATGACCTGCCTGGGCCCCTGAAGGCTCTGGCTGAATCGCTCGCACCGCTCGCTGATGAACTGGTCACGCTCGCACCGACGGCAGCCGTAGAGTTCAGGGACCTCGTTGACCGATTCGCCGGCTCCAACGTCGACAAGAAGCAGCCCAGCATGTCTGCCTTGTCCAAGGCGGCGATCGTTGAGGAACGCGCCACGCGGTCCCAGGAGTTCTATCGCATTGTCAAAGGCTCCCGGTTTGAGCAGCAGTACAACGACATCAAGGCGCTTCAGTCGCCCGAGGTCAAGTCACTTCTCCGCTCCAACGAAACGTCGCGGCTCGGTGCAAGGTCGCTCTTTGACGCGGCCAATGCCAGCACGGAGTCGAGCCGAAACAAGACACTCTCACTTGCGCAGAAACGCATCGTTGATTCGACACCGTATGCCGATGGCTTCCTGGCGTTCATCAATCACATGCTGTCGCCACGGTGGCACAACATCGGAGACTACGCTGAGGTCTACAGCCTCACCGAGGGCGCCTTCGGCATCGACCACGCGGTTGGCGCCCTAGTCGACTTCGACGCCTGGCTCGACTGCGCTCCGCGGTCGGGCCATGACGACCAGGTCAAGCTGCATCAACTGCTGAGCGCGCTCACTGGCGGATACATGCGTCCCCTTGTCGCCTACAACCCCTGGACCGACGTCCGAGACGACGGCGCCGCACTTGAACGAGTCGTCGATGCCGTCACCAAGCGCGGCTTTGTCGGCGTCAAGATTTATCCACCCAACGGCTTCTACCCTTATGGCAACAAGACCCGCACCGGCTCGCCAAGCCTTGGCCCTTCGTTTGCGGACCTTGACACGAGGCTCGAAAAGCTCTGGGAGAAGTGCACAGAACTCAACGTTCCCGTGATGGCGCACACCAATCAATCGTCCGGAAAGGATTTTGAGTTCGACAGGCTCGGCGGACCAGCTGGCTGGAGGGCACTCGTGGCTCGGTTCAACGAACGCGGTTCGCCGCCGGTGAACCTGGGCCATTTTGGCGGCGGAGGACCCGGCACGACGTGGACAGCCGACTTCGCAGACCTGATGACACAGAAGGGCGGCGAGCGCATCTACGGCGACATCGGATTCTGGGATGAGCTGCAGTGTGGGCAAGCCAGTGCAACCACGTGCGAGGCCGCCAAGACGAGGCTGGAAGACGCACTGAAGCGGCCGGGCGTCAACAAGCGTGTGATGTACGGCAGCGACTGGTTCATGTTGTCGACCCGCCGAGATTGGGGCGACTACCCCTTCGAGATCCTGGCCAGCACGAATGGCCTTCCCATTGCACCCGAAGACCTGTTCGGTCTGAACGCGCAGCGCTGCTACTCGAGGGCCAATCTGGTGGCGGTCGGCTGACGCCGAACCTGTGACGACCGCCTGAACGATGTCCGCATGGTGCCGGTTGACAACCACAAGACTGGGGACTGACAGGTGCCGACCGAAGTCCCAGGCGGTGAACGCCCGCTTTGTAGAAAGAGGACCTCCGAGTGGGCGTCGGCCAATGTCGGCTGTACTTTGAGACCGGTCTTTTTGGCTTGGCAATTCCCTGGCCATTCATATGACCGGAATTGGCCGAGTGCTGAGAGCCGGGAACGATAGGTTCCATGCCACTCAACTTGACAGTCAGGTTTGGGCGCACCGACTGAGCGGTGCGACCGATCAAGACCGACCCGGTGCGGTCTTTCGGCCGGCTGGCGTTGTGGTCAGCTTTGATCGAAAGCAGACGCAAACCGATGTGGTTGGCACCGGCTGAACGGTGGGTATGTGTCGCCTCGAGCGAGTCGACCAAGCATGGCAACATGCTGACGTCTCAGCTGCATTGGTCAGAAGAAGATGCAACCGCGGTAGGAGAGTTGATGCAGTTCATCACCAATGGGCCTGACATTTCCGATGCGCTCCTGCAGGCGCACCAGGAAGGCCGCGTGGTGTTTTTCTGCGGTGCAGGCATTTCCTACCCCGCCGGACTGCCAGGCTTCAAGGGGCTGGTGGAGGCAATCTACCGGCTGAACGGCACAGCGCCCTCGGAGATCGAGCGCGAGGCATTGCACCGAGGGCAGTTCGACGCGACGCTCGATCTGCTGGAGCGTCGGTTGCCGGGACAGCGCCTTGCCGTCCGCCGCAAGCTGGCCGAAGCATTGAAGCCGAATTTGCGCCGCAAAGGCGCCACTGAAACGCAGGCGGCACTATTGCGGCTGGCTCGCAGCCGTGAAGGTGCGCTGCGCCTAGTCACCACCAACTTCGACCGCGTGTTTCATACGGCGGCCAAGCGTACCGGCCAAGCATTCCAAGAATATTCTGCACCAATGCTGCCGATCCCGAAGAACAGCCGCTGGAACGGGCTGGTCTATTTGCATGGCGTGCTTCCCGAAAAGGCGGACGACACGGCCCTCAACCGTTTGGTGGTCACCAGTGGCGATTTCGGCATGGCCTACCTCACCGAACGTTGGGCAGCCCGCTTCGTGAGCGAGCTGTTCCGCAACTACGTGGTTTGCTTCGTGGGTTACAGCATCAACGATCCGGTGCTGCGTTACATGATGGATGCGCTGGCAGCCGACCGGATGCTGGGCGAAGTCACGCCGCAAGCCTGGGCGTTGGCCGACTGCGAGCCGGGTCAGGAACACCGCAAGACCATCGAATGGGAAGCCAAGGGTGTTACGCCCATTCTCTACGGGGTGCGCGTCGGCAGCCATGATCTGTTGCACAAAACCTTGCATGGCTGGGCGAACATCTACCGCGACGGCGTACTAGGCAAGGAGCGCATCGTCATCAGTCACGCTCTGGCAAGGCCTTCAGCAAGCACACAGCAAGACAATTTCGTGGGCCGGATGTTGTGGGCCCTGTCTGACAAATCAGGGCTGCCGGCCAAACGCTTTGCCGACTTCAACCCTGTCCCCTCGCTGGACTGGTTGCTGGAAGCTTTCTCGGACGAACACTTTCAGCACGGCGATCTCGCCCGCTTCGACGTGGCTCCACGCGAGAAGGTAGACGCAAAATTACGCTTCAGCCTGATTCGCCGGCCAGCGCCCTATGACCGCGCACCGCTGATGCTGCTGGTATCCGGCGGCATCAGCGGCACCGAGTGGGACGACGTGATGTTCCAGCTAGCCCGCTGGCTCACGCGCCATCTGAATGACCCGAGGCTGATCATCTGGATCGCTCAACGTGGTGGTCAGTTGCATGACCGCTGGCCAGGGCTGATAGAGCACGAACTCGACCGCTTTGCCTTGCTGGAGCGTGACGGCAAGACCACCGAACTGGATGAAATCCGCTCACAGGCGCCCATGGCCATTCCTGGCCCCTTGATGCGCACGCTGTGGCGTCTGCTGCGCACCGGCCGGGTAAAAACGCCGTGGCGCGGTCCCGATCTCTATCGCTGGAAAGGGCGGTTGAAGCGGGAGGGACTGACCACCACGCTGCGCCTGGAGCTGCGCGAGCTACTCGCCCCTCAGGTGGCCTTGAAAAAGCCGTTTCGTTGGGGCGACGAGGAAGAGAGCGCGGACAAACCCACGCGCTTACGGCAACTGGTGAACTGGGAACTCGTGCTTGCAGCCGATCATGTGCATTCGGCCCTGCGCGACCTTGCCGACGAGCACTGGATATCCGCCTTGCCGCAACTGCTGGAGGATTTTCAGCAACTGCTGCGTGATGCGCTGGACCTGTTGCGCGAACTGGGTGAGGCCGACCACCACAACGACCGATCCTACTGGGATCTGCCTTCCATTGCTCCGCACTGGCAGAACCGGGGGTTACGTGACTGGGTGAGCCTGATCGAAGTGCTCCGCGATGCGTGGCTAGCGCTTCGCGGCAATGACAGTGCTCGTGCCACACGGATTGCCCATGATTGGTTCGAGTTCCCGTATCCCACCTTCAAACGCCTAGCCCTGTTTGCCGCCAGCCACGAGGCTTGCATCGCACCCGAGCAATGGGTGGATTGGCTGCTGGTCGATAGCGCTTGGTGGCTTTGGTCCACGGATACAGGGCGGGAGGTGTTCAGACTGTTCGTTCTGCAAGGGCGGCAATTGGCAGAGGGCACTCAGACACGTCTGGAGCGAGCCATCTTGGTCGGCCCTCCCCGCGAGATGTGCCCGGATGATCTGGAACCAGAGCGGTGGCAAGACTTCGTAGTTCGTTCAGTCTGGCTACATCTGGCCAAACTGAACGCATCGGGCATCACCCTCGGGGCACCCGCAGCGGCGGGCTTGGTGGAGCTGTCCCATGCGTATCCGCAATGGCAGTTGGCAGCCAACGAGCGTGATGAGTTTTCCCACTGGATGAGCGGCACTGGCGATCCGGACTATGAAGACAGCCGAGATGTCGACATCGCGCCTCGAAAGCGCCGTGAGCTTGTTCAATGGCTCACAAAGGCGCAGCCCGAACGGCGACCCTTCTACGAAGACACGTGGCGCAACGTCTGCCGAACCCGCTTTTTTCACAGTCTGTACGCGCTATGCGATCTGGCACGGGACGGCGTATGGCTCGCTGACCGATGGCGTGAGGCCCTGCAGGCCTGGGGCGAAGAAGGCATGGTGTTGCGGTCCTGGCGATACGCCGCGCATCTGGTGCAAACCATGCCCGACGCCATCCTTCAGGAGAATGCCCACGGTGTGACGTGGTGGATTGAGACCGTTTCAAAGTCGATTAATGAACACGAGGAAATTCTGCTGAACCTGTGCCGTCGAGTTCTAGCTCTGCCCCTCGAAGCAGACTCCGGGATAACTCGCAATGGGGAACCGATTGACCAGCCTGTTAGCGAAGCCATCAGTCATCCGGTTGGGCATGCTACGCAGGCGTTGATCAATCTTTGGTTCAGGCGAAACCCGAACGACGACGATCGGCTTCCAACGGACATCAAGCCCTTCTTCGAGGAAGTCTGCGATGTGCGGGTAGGCCGGTTCCGCCACGGCCGAGTGATGCTGGGTTCGAGCTTAATTGCGCTCTTCCGCGTGGACAGAACTTGGACCGAGCAATACCTGTTGCCCCTATTCAATTGGGACAACCCCGGTGAAGCGAAGGCGGTTTGGGAAGGTTTCCTGTGGTCGCCACGCTTGTACCAGCCTTTGATGATTGCATTCAAACCGCAGTTCCTCGAGACCGCAAACCACTACGTTGAGCTAGGCGAACACCGCCATCAGTTCGCAGCCTTCCTGACATACGCAGCGCTCGGGCCGACCGAGGGCTATACCGTGGATGAGTTTCGATCCGCGATTGGAGCACTGCCTCAAGAAGGGTTGGAGGAATGCGCACAGGCGCTGTCTCAGGCACTTGAAGGAGCTGCCGACCAGCGGGAGGACTACTGGAAGAACCGTGTTCAGCCGTTCTGGCACCACGTTTGGCCAAAGTCACGCGACCTGGCTACGCCCCGAATCGCCGAATCATTGGCCCGGCTGATCATTGCTGCTCGAGGCGAACACTCAGCAGCTTTGGCTGCAGTGCAAGACTGGCTTCAACCGATTGAGCGCCCGCACTACGTCGTGCACTTGCTGCACGAATCAGGCCTGTGCAGCCGATTCCCAGCGGATGCGATCCGTCTGTTGGGTGCGGTGATTGCCGATCAACAGTGGGCGCCGCTGGAACTGGGGCAATGCCTCGACGAGATCCTGAGTGCTGCGCCACAGCTGGCAAAAGATGCCCACTACCTGCGAGTTTTTGAGTACGCGCGGAGACGAGGCGAGGCATCGTGAGCAACTCAGATCGCAATTGGCTGAGGGCATTATGCAAGCCGCTTGGCAAGCTCGTGCCCAGCCGCCACTACTCAGGTGTCTGCTTCCGGCCTGGCACCGGTCCGCTGGGCAGCGAGCCCGAGAGTCGCCTGTTGGCCGTCAGGGATCGGCCAGCCGACGGCGCCAAACGGCAGGTCTGCGGCGCATAGCTGCCGCCCAATATCGGAGGACCGCTGTGGCGTTCGAACTGACGCGGTCGATGTCGAGTGTGCAGCGTTACCGGTCGGTGGTGGCCACACGCTGAACTCACGGTCTCGGCTGCATTCCGGTCGTTGCGGCGCCGACGAGATCGCGACACCAGCGGCCGGTAT
>JAJKJU010000292.1 GCA_021153565.1 Rhizobacter sp. | reverse complement strand
CCGTAGCGCTTCAGCTGCCGTTCGGGGTCGAGCGCCAACTGCTGCATCACGTAGTCGCTGCCGAGGAAGCTGCTGTATTGCGTGAAGCGCGGGTCGGTCTCTACGAGGACCCGCGAGCCGGGTTCGGGGTGCAGCGTGAACAGGCTGCTTGTGGGCGGCTGCAGGCGCTGCACCACCGTCAGCACCACGTCGCGTGCCTTTTCTCCACTGCCCACCGCGGCCACGCGCTGCACCGTCGGCGGCGCAATACCAGAGGCCGTTCCGGTCGTGGCCTTGGGCGTGCCGTGCTTGAGCGCATCGATCACCGAAGCGCCCGGTGCATCGCTGGACGCCACCCGGCCATCGGCCAGGCTCACCGCCTGCACCCCCGTCGCCGCACCATCGGCGGCACGTGCACTCACCCGGATGTCGTGCGTCTGCGCCGCGCCGCCCACGCTCACTGCCTGCAATGCGCCCGGGGCTACCAGCGTCACGTCTGTGCCTGCACCCACCTGCTGCGGGGTCACGCCGGTGCTGCCTGCCGGCACACCGGCTGCGTGCATGTTCGGGCCGGCCTGCGTAGACGCCGAGCCTGCGGCGAGCGTGGACACGCCCGAAGCGCTGGCTGCACTGGCGTGGTTCGGTGCATCGATGCTCGCCGAGCCGCCCGTGCCGCGTGTGCTGGCGCTCGCGGCTTGCACCGTGGCGGCCTTGGTCCCATCGGTGGGCGTCGTCGTCTCGCTGGTGTCGCGCACCGTGCCCGGGTCGGCCGCATGCTCCTGTTGCGTGAAGGTTTTCAGCGTCAGCTCGTGGCTGACCGGCGCTTCGCTGAAGGCAGTCCAGTCGGTGTATTCGACGCTGAAGTTTTGGTGGAAGCCGCCGTGCCAATCCAGGTGCCGCGAGCGCGTGCGTCCCTGGTCGGCCACCGTCTGCACACCTTGCGCTCCGGTGTTCGCCACCTTCTCGCCGAACACGCTGAGCGCGCCCCCGGCGACGATGGCGCTGCTGTCGTTGGTCTTGCTCCCCCCGCTCAGGGTGATGTCCCCACCGGCCAGGATCTGCCCCGGCGTGCTGGCCAGCACCACGGGATCGCTGCTCGTGCGCTGGGTGACCTGGTACTCAATCCACGACTCGAACAGCCTGCTGCTGACGTCGTTGTTGAAGGCGCTGATCTGCACCTCCAGTGCCGCTTCCGCGTCACTTTGGCGCTGCGCCACCGCCGCGTCGTAGGCATCGCGCTGGGTCCAGTATGTCCCGCATGCCCCCCCCGTCTGCCGCGACGGGACGTCGGCGGCGCTGCCTCGTTCCATGCAGTTGTTCTGGCCGGCAGGCAGCACAGGCGCCGTCAGCCCGCTGTAGTCGGGTGGCGCCACCTTGAACAGCGCCCAGACGGGATCGCTGGCCGCGTAGGTGTGCACCGTCGTGCACACGCTCTGCCCCTCGCCGACGCCCACGCAGTTTTGCTGCACGGCCGCCGTCCTGGGCATCGCCCCGAACACGTCGATCGGGTACGTGCTGCTGGGCAGCACGTAGGCGCCTTTGTCTTTGTATGACGGGTCCCACCCCAGGTCGCCCAGGTTGTACTTCTTGGTCGAGCCCTCGGGCTGGATCAGCATCTGGTTGATCGCCGTGGTGGTCGTGACGCTGCCCAGGCGCAGGCCGGGGTTGGCGTTGACCAGCGCGTCGGCGGCCACGCTCAGGTTGCCCATCGCTTCGATGCGCGAGCCGCTGTTGGTCACCAGCGTGCTGTTGCCTTGGGCCAGCCCGTGCACATCCAATTGCCCGCCGATGGCGATGTCGCCCAGGCTGTAGATCAGCGCCCCGCCGCTGTTGCTCAGCGTGGCTGCTGCCACGTCCAGGCGCTGCCTCGCGGCGATGGTGCCCGCGCCTTCGTTGTTCAGCGTCCCCGCCTGGATGCCCAACCGGTCTCCGTACACACGCCCGGTGTTGTTGAGCGTGTTGGCCTGGATGCGACCGTCTCCTGCGTCGATCAGCCCGCTGTTGGCGAGCGTGCCGCCTGCGGTGAGTTGCGTGGCGGTCGCGCTGATCTCGCCGCTGTTGGTGATGTTGCCCGTGGCGCCGTTGTGGTTGCCGCTGGCGGTGGCCGCCAAGGTGCCGCCCGCGCTGAGCACGCCGCTGTTGCCGATGTTGGCGGCGTTCAGCGTCAGGCCGTTCTGTGCCGACAGGGTGCCGGTGTTGTTGTAGTCGCCCGCGACGTTCAGCGTCACGTCGCCCACGCTCGTGACGTTGCCGCCGAAGCCGCTGCTGTCGGTGGTCACGGCCACCGATCGGTCGCCCACGACCCTCCCGAGCGTGTTGGTGAAGCTGCTCGCACGCACGCTCGCATCGCGGCCCGCTTCGAGCAGGCCGCTGGTGTTGTCCAGCGTGTTGGCCGAGAGGTTCAGGTCCAGCCCGGCATTGATCTGCCCGCCGCTGTTGCGCACCTGGGCCGTGGTTATGTTCACGGAAGCCCGCGATGCGATCTGGCCGCCCGCGCGGTTGTCGAGGTCGCCAGAGACGGCCAGGGTCTGGCTGCCGGTGCTGGCGATGGCCCCCGCGCGGTTGTCCACGCTGCCGGCCTTCAGCTCGAGGGCGCCGCTGCCGGCCAAGGTGCCGCGCACGTTGTTCAAGGCGCCCGTGCCGGTGTCCACGGCCAGCGTGATGCCGGCGGTGATGCGGCCCAGGTCGTTCGAGGTGAGGCCTGCTGTATTCACGCTCGACGCGCCCGACGAGGTGATGCGCCCACTGGCGTTGCTCAATGGGCCGCTCGCGTGGATGCCCAGCGCGCAACCGCTGCTGATGCTGCCCGCAGTGTTGTCGAGGGCAGCGGTGGCAAGGGTTGCGTTGCCGTTCGCGGCCACGACACCGCCTTGGGTGTTGGCCAGGTTGCCGCTCGCGAGGTCGAGCGCGCCGCCTGAGATGGCCTTGCGCGCTGACGAGGCCGGCGTCATTGGCGACATCGAACGTGGTGGCGCTAACGGTGTCGCCGACGATCTTGCCGCTTGAGCCACTTCCTCTGCCGACATGGAAGCAGTATGGAAGCAGGGGTATCGCGCGATCCGCGCAAAGTCGTCGCTGGTAATCCGTTCGGATAACTCCAGCATCAAATTCTGTATGAATTCACCTTGTTCAGTCGAACATATCGATCAACCCGTCAATAGATTAAACGAATAAATCTGTAGAAATCAATGTTTTACAGCTTACATTTAATATAAAACGCCTAAGTCGGCAGATTGACCACAGGACTCATTGAAACCATCATTTCAAGCGCAATCTTTGACACATTCACCCCACCATCTTGCGCCGGCTGCAGCTTCAATTCATCCAAGGCATATACAATATAAACAAGGTGCCCTATTTGAAATAGTGGCAGGTCCGCCTTGTCGTTCAAGTAGATTCCTACAGGCTGAACTTCGCCGTTCGCCATCCGAATATCCACAGTGTTGATGTCGTCCGGGTCTTGCCCTGCGACATAGGCACGCACTATCACCCCAGAAAGGCGTTGAAGCGGCATCTTTTTATCGGTGATGCTGCCCCACCATTCATGGGAGCCAAACAATCCGTACCTGCCGCTGAGACCCATTGTCGGCTTCGAGGTATTCAGCGCGAGCGCCTGCGTCTTCTCGACGCGCTGCGGATTTTTTTCGAGCTCCTCTCGGAGTGAAAAGACGGATTTCATTGGAACTGCGGTGTCGTGGTTTGCAGGGCTTACATTGAAAATGTACGCTATCGCAGGTCATTCATGCGCCCAACGATATATATCCTCATTCCAAAACATAATAATCAACTCATAAAACCACCACAGCGCATTTCATTTAATTAAGATTGAATTTTTCAGCAATCCTTTGGGCCGCCTCCTTATATTCCGGGCTTCGAATAACTTGACGACTCAACTCATCACGAATTCCCTGACGCAATTCCTCCAACGTAAACAATCCAGCATCCTCCAACCCATCCTCACGATAGCTCACCAGAAATAGATCAATCGGATTATTTTTATTCTTCGGGAACGCATCAATCTCAACTCCCGTCTCATGACCAACACCCCTTTCCTCAAAGAGAGTCGACAGAAGACTAGAAACCCCAGGAACGCCATATAGCATTAGCTCATCGGAGATAAGGCATCCAAGAGCAAAACTCAGAACCCTATTCAACCCATCATCATTCAATGAATATTTAAAATTCATCACGGCCATGTTGCCACTCCTACAGGAAATGCAGTTGGAACATTAAGAACCCCGCCAGAACCAGACTTAACAATTACACTCCACTTCACCACCGACATTAACAAACATTTGACCGGCAGAGCCCGTTAATGCCGCTTGATTGAGTGCCGCCTGGGCGGCCGACTGTACCATTTTCTCCATATCAACAGCCGGATACATCGCTGGATCGAAGACTGTTTTCACCGTCGGATTCATTCCAGGCAACTGATAGTCGATGCGATAGATACCAACAGCACCAGGAATTTGTGTTTTATTTATAATGGACCCACCATTAATTTTGAGAGCCTGATCGAACGCGTCCATGTCATGCGTACCATAGACGTTCTTTCCTTGCGTAAGCCCTCCCTCATCCATCAAATGCTGGGGAAGGGTTGAACTTTGTCCCGCCCGAAATGTTCCAGTCGCATTTGGTGTAGTCGGCAAAGGCGGCTCGTAGCCGTCAAACCCAATACCTTGCGCGTTACTAGAGCGCGGTCCATTACCGACAGGCGGATCTGGAAGAAGAATTTCCGGAACTGCACTGGTTGATTTGACGTCAATTGACGTTCGCGCGCTGGATTCTGCTCCTACAGTCCCAGCCTTCGGGACCGCCGTGCCTGTCGGAACGGGATTCCCGTTCGCATCCGCGACCGTCGTCGATCCGTACTGCATCCCTTTGCTGGAATACGGACTGGTAGCCGTGGAATCAGCGGCCGGAGGCAGTTTCACTGTCCTGCCGCTGCCACCGCTCGCTAACAAGGACGCATCAGCGGCCGCATCGACCTTTGTCGCCGTGCTCGCCACAAACAAGTCATCCAACGTGGCCACCGAGCCAAGCACCTTGCCCCCGACGACCACCGTTCCGTATCCAAGCCCACCCAACACAGCCCCCTTGCCGGTCTCCACGAATACCTGGTACGGGTCATCGACCTTGCCCTTGTCGATCACCTGATCGGCCGCCGAACTGCCACCACCCACGATGGCACCCCCCACCACCGCGCCGGTCAGCGTCGCCGGCAAGGTCGCGACGGTGCCAACCACCAGCGCACTGGTGACCGCCTCCTTCTTCATCTGCTTGTCCAGCGCCTCCTTGTACGCGGCAAGCGTCGTCTGGTCCTGCGCCGTTCCGCCGTACCACGCAATGGGGTCGCCGTTGGTGCAGCTCACCGCCGGGCAGTCGGGAACCGGCAGGCTGAAGCTCTTCCCGTTGGCCGAACGCAGCTCGTAGTGGATGCCCGACGTCGGCGATACCCCCGCTTTGGCGGTGGCGGCGGCCGCAACCGCTTCGGGTGTCGCGCTGTCCCAGCTGTAGGGCGACCCGGCTCCTCCGGTGCCCTGCTGGATCAGTGTGCGCAGGGCCTGCGATGGCGACGCCAGCATGCTCGAGCGCTGCACGAGGTAGGCGCTGTCGCCATTCTTACTCACCTCCATCCCGGTGTTGTCGTAGATCTCGCTCGCCTTCGTGTTGGCGTTCAGCGGCACGACCAACCCCGTGAGGATCGTTTCGTGGACGTTGCCCTTGTCGTAGTTGGCCGAACGCATGGCGTTCTCGATCTGCTCGACCGTGATCGGCGATCCATCGGGATTGGTCAACCCCTGCGCCTTTGCCCGCGCCACGAGCTGCCTGGCCGTGACTTTGTCGGTGGCGTGCAACTGCCGATTATTGAAGTCCGCATTCGCGGCCGTCAACGCACCGGCGGTGCTGCTGCCTGAGACGGCCGCCCCCACCGACATGGCCGCACCACCGGTGATGAGCTGCGCCATCACCTTGGCCGCACCGGCACTCGCGCCGGCATCGGTCAGGCGCTCTTGCAGGTTGCCTTGCAGTTCGTCGAGCATCGGTGCTGCCGCGGCAGCACCGGCTGCACCCGCTGCCCCTGCAAGTCCTCCGCCCGTCGCCCCGAGCGCCCCATGCGCCGCGATCCGATACACCCCGCCTTCGTCGTACTTCTTCGCCTCGTCCAGCAGCGCCTGCTTGTTCGGGTCGGTGTCGGGCAGGGCCCGGGCCTGTGCTTGCAGCTCAACGGCCTTCTTGCCCATCTGCGTGCCGATTTCGTTGGCCAGGCGCGGCAGCGCACTTTGCGTGAGCTGCACCTGCGCCTGCACGTCGTCCATCAACTGCTGGCCGTTCCACGCCTTCTTGAGGCTGGCGCTGGAGTCCTTGTCGGTCGTGACGTCTCGCTTCAGGTTCTCCGGTGCGCTCGTCCCGTCGCCTGTCAACGTGATCGTCGCCCCGCTGATGCCACTCTTGGTCGCGCTGCCCTGGCTCCCGAAAGCTTGGCCGATGCCCGGCGTCAGCCCCGTGCCCGTCTTGGCGTTCTTCGCCGCCGCCTTGTCCTTGTCGCTCATGCGGTCCTGGGCCGCTTGGCTGCTCTGATCGCCCAGCTTGCCGCTCACGCTCGCACTCACGCTGAACCCGCTGGCCGCGTAGTCGTCCTTGTTCTGGATGTCGCTGGCCGTGAGACTCTTCGTGG
>JAJKJU010000291.1 GCA_021153565.1 Rhizobacter sp. | reverse complement strand
GCGCTCCGAGCGCCGTGTGGCGAGCCACACAAGTGAGGAGCAACGCCGCAGCGCGCCCGCCCAGCGCCCCCAAAACGGGAAATTGTTTCGGGCCAAATCCTCAACGGCTTGCCGAGATCAAGAATGCCGCGTTCACGCGCAAGCTCTTCGGCTATGAAGCACGTCGCGTCGCGATACACCGCGCGCTTCAACACACTCAGCTTGTCGTAGGCCGCTCGCGAAGGCAATCGATTCGCGGTGACTGCATCCTCTGCATGGCGGCTCGCTGTCCCACCGCGGCAATCATCGGTTCATCAAACATTCGTCAAGTATCCGAAGGTTGCGAATCCCAGAATCGCTACGGAAATTGAGAGCGCGCCCATCAAACGGCAGGTCGCGCCACATTCGGACGCAACAGGATCTTCACGATGAGCATGCCAAACCCACGCCCCATACGCGCCACGGCGACGAGTGCACTGCTGTGCGCACTGGTGCTGTCTGCCTGCGGGGGTGGGCATGACGCGGGCACCGCAACGGTACCGGTTGCGTTAGCACCTGCACCTGCACCTGCACCTGCACCTGCACCTGCACCCGCACCGGCACCGAAGCCAGCACCAGCACCCAATGCGTCGAGCTGGACAAAGATTGCTAGCGAAGGTCAATCCTTCTCGGTCAACGGAACCCAGGTCGTTCGCTATGGTTCTGGTTCCAGCTGGATCGAAAAGACTGTTACGGGTGCTGGCCAATGCACTAACGAGTTCTTTGGTAATGACCCGGCGGTCTCGATAATCAAAGAGTGCGATGCGCAAGGTTCTGCACCTGCACCTGCACCTGCACCTGCACCTGCACCTGCATCTGCACCTGCACCTGCACCTGCACCCTTCAACGGTAGCGTGGGATGTGGCGGTGCCGCCAAGTTTTCGAACGGCAAATACACCCTGACTTCAGATGGTGTGCCGCGCGACTTCTGGGTCCTCCTTCCGTCCGGCTACAAGAACGACAAAGCCTATCCGTTGATCGTCGGGTTGCACTGGCGTGGCGCCAGCGCCACCGATGTCTACTACGGGAACACTTGGGCCAGCGGCAAGCCTTTCTATGGCTTGAAGGAGCTCTACGGCGAGTCCGCGATATTCGTTGCCCCTCTTGGGTTGGATGCCGGCTGGGCCAATTGGAACGACACCGATATTCGCTTCATCGGCGCGATGGTCAACCAGCTCAGGCAGGGCCTATGCACCGATACCAGCCGCACCTTTGCGACCGGCTTCAGCTATGGCGGAGGGATGTCGAACGCGATCGGTTGCCAGATGGGGGACGTCTTCCGCGCCGTGGCGCCAATGTCCGGCTTCCCGATGGGCTGCCCGCCCTCACCGAACAAAACCGCGGTGATCCTGTTCCATGCCCAGGAAGACGCCGTCGTCGCCTACCACTTCGGCGAAGAGGTGCGAAATAACTTCATCGCCAAGAACAACTGCACACAGGCGACCAACAGGATCGGCGCCAATGGCTGCGTGATCTATGAAGGTTGCAGCGACAACAAGCCCGTGGCCTGGTGCGGGTACAGCCCCGGTGGTCACTGGCCGCCGGGCTTCGCTGCGCAAGAAATCAAGTCCTTTTTCGACCGTTTCTGAAATGTCGGGGCGCAGCACATACGGGTGTGCCCCCGGCTGAGAGGCTGAGAGGCTGAGAGTATTTCGAACGTGTCCGAGCAGCACGTCAAAAGGCTCCTGATAGGCGAAAAGCGCAGCCATAGCTTGGGCTATGTCGAGCATTTGCTACGACGAGCAGGGGGCTTTTGGCGTGATGAGCGGGCATGATCGAAAGACTCTCAGCCTCTTAGCAGGGCGAGCCACTTGCTTAGGACATGACCCGGAATAAGGTCAATAAGCAAATAGGCCTCCACCATGCCAGCGTATAGGGTGTCGATCGCTGCAGTCAAAGTCATGCGCCCCCCGGTTATAGGTCCAGCGGCCGGGAATCGCACCACTGACTATGCCGTCAGTAGACAGCGACACCCCCTTTCAATGCGCGTTTCCCAAGTCTTTTCGAGGTGCATCAGGTCCGCGTGCAGGCATTCGACAATGCCAATGGATGGCCCGTGGCAACACCTTTGTGATAGGTGCCGCTGTCGAAGAGCTCCACGAAGCTCAGCATGTCCGTATCCGGCGTGGAAGTGCGGGATGCGTACAAGGCGCTGGATCGTGGCAGGGACATCAGCGCGACGATCGCACGATGAACAAGTCTTACAAGCGAGTTCATTTGCCAACTCAAAGTTTGCAGGAGCATCGGGTTAGCATTGCCACCCCGTGGGGTAAAAGGTCTTTGACATGCCTGTCCTGAGCATTGTCCAAGGTGACATCCCGACATCCGTTCGGTCGCACCTGCATTCAGGACTTCATGTCAATTCAAAGGATCCTCGATAACCCATGCAGCTCCGGAGCAACCCATCGTTCAGCAACGCAAGCCGTCGTAGGCGGCGCAGTTGACGTCGGTGCGCCGCCATGAGACGCGAAACCTCAACAATTCTTGGCGCGGACCGACTGGTGGTCATAAGTTGTTCAGGCTTTCGTCGTTCTAAGTTTTTTTGCTGAATCAACAATGTGTCCACGAGCTGCGATGCGTGATGCAAGTTCGGGTGGGGCATGAACTCAACGCGATCCGAATTCCATTTCGATGGCAATCGGTCAGCAATTCAAGAACTCGAGATCAAGAATGCAAAAGCTTCTTCTAATACTGTTTTGCGCTGCGACGGTCGCGGGCTGCAACAGCGAGTCGGTCGAGCAAGATGCGGGAGCACCACCCGCGGTTGGTGCGCCGGCCGGGGCAACTGGCACGAACGCAGCAACGAGCGCACCCCCGCTGACAGCGTTAATCGATCCGCACGCGCAGGGGACAGCGGTTGCCCTGGCGGTCAGTTCGGAGAGCACCACCTCGCCCGGATGCTATCCACTCGGCCCGCCCCGACGGCTCACTCGCAAGCAAGTCGTCAATGCGCTGACCGATGTCACTGCAGCCCTGACGGCCGATACGGCTCTTGCTGCCACAGTAGGTAAGCTGGTCAGTGACACTGCGCAGTTCCCACCCGACACCGCGGTCAACCCCGACACGACGCGACACAAGGGCTACGAGCGACTCGACACAACGGTCAATGGGCGTCAGGTTTTCTCGCTGCGCGAAACCGCCCAAGCCTTGGCCAAGGCGATGACCTCCGACCCCACTCGCATGGCCAAGCTTTCGGGCACTTGCACCGATACCGCGGATGCGTGCGTCACCGGCTTCATCCGCAAGGCCGGGCGGCTGCTGTTTCGCCAGCCGATGACGGATGCCGAGGTGAACGTCTATCGGACCGCGGCTGGCAACACTAACACCCCAAGCGCCTTTGCCCGTGTACTGGCAACCATGATTGCGTCGCCGAAGTTCTACTTTGTCATCGAGAAAGGACAGACTTCTTCCGCTGACGCTTCTTCCAGTTGCATGCCGCTGACCGCCCACGAGCAGGCGACGCGGCTGGCCCTTCATTTCTGGGATTCAGTGCCAGATGCCGCGCTCAACGCTGACGCGGACAGCGGCGCCCTGCTGCAGCCAGCAACCTATACCGCGCAAGTAACCCGCATGATGTCCGATGCGCGTGCCGATCGCGCAATGCGTGACTTCTTTGGCGGCTGGTTCCGGCTCGACGAGTTGGTGGCCCTCAACGGCAAGGTCGGCGATCCGAAGTTCGACGCCTTTGCGGGCAGTTTCAAGCCCTTGCCTACGTCCAGTGACGCGGCCATCAACGAAGTCCTCGACATGGTGTCGTACCTGGCAGCGCACAACGCGTCGCTGCAGCAGGTGTTGACAGATCGCCACTCGTACGCGCGCACCAGCGACATCGCGTCTCTCTACAAAACCGCGGTGTGGGATGGTGTGTCTTCGCCACCGGTTTTTTCCGAATCTACACGTGTCGGATTGCTCACGCGTATCGGCTTCATCGCGCAAGGCTCCTCCGACACCACGCTGCCCATCTCGCGCGGCAGCCGCGTGCTGTTCGGACTGACTTGCAAGGCGATGCCAACGCCTGCGATGGTTCAGTCGAACGCGAAGGCCGATCTGAGCGGCTTGCTGACCACGCGCCAACGCGTGGAACGTGTGACCGAGATGAACGGCACCTCGTGCGTGGGATGCCACAAGCCGCTGATGAACCCATGGGGCTTTGTGTTTGAAGGCTTCGATTCACTTGGGCGGGTTCGCGAGACCGAGGTCATTCTTGACGACAAGGGCAAGTCTCTCGGTGAAAAGCCGATCGATACGGCTTCGCTCCCCAGTCTGGCTGACACGATGTCTCGCGCCGTCAGATCACCTTCGGAGGCCCAGCAGTTCATCCTCGACAGCGGTCAGTTCGAGCGCTGCTTTGCGCGTAACTATGTGCGCTATGCCTTCGGACGCGCTGACACGGCCGGCGACGGTGCGTTGATTGAATCGCTGCGTCAGCAGGCGGTCAGTGGCGCCAATCTGCGCAGCCTGTTCGCTTCGATCGCGCTGCGCTCGGAATTCACCACGATACAGAGGGCGAAATGAAGCCAGCATTCAACAAACTCTCCCGCCGACAGTTTCTGATCGGTGCCGGCGGTACAGCACTGGCCTTGCCACTGTTGCCATCTCTGCTTCCACGCGAGGCGCAGGCTGCTGCAATGGCCTCGGCATCCGCCGAGCGGTACTTCGTGCACACGACCACTTGGCACGGCATCTTTCAACAGGAGTTCTTCGGCCCCTTGTTGAATCAGGCCGCGGCCCAGACGCAGAGCTATGGCGGCATCGCCATTCGAGGCGCATCGCTGGCCGGCGCCGTCACGACCACGAACGGCATGACGGTCATCTCCGACGTTCTGCAGGCCAAATCTTCGGCTCTGAACGCACGCATGTTGTCACGCATGAACGTGATCAACGGATTGGACTTCGCCGTCGGTGTCGGCCACAACCGCGGCGGCACGCTCGGCGGCGATGCGAACAACCCGACCATAGACCAAGTGCTTGCGGCGTCCAAAAGCTTCTATCCGAGCAGTATTCTTCAGCCGGCGATCGTGCGAAACCTCGTCTCGCTGTCCAAGTCGGGCACGGGCACCGTGCAAACGCAAGCCACCGCGGAAAGCAACGTCAAGCTCTTTGACCGCCTGTTCAAAACGTCTGTCGCCAGCAGTGGCACCGCCGTTCCGGAACAGGTCGTCCTGGTGGACCGAGTCAAGGAGCACGCCGATCTGGTCATGGCCGACCCGGCCTGCTCGGCAGACTGCAAGACGCGCCTAGGCAACTATCTCGATCTGCTCAACGACGTGCAGTCCAAGGTGATGACCACCGTCATGAGCGGCTTTGCGCGGCCCACCACCGACACCTCGGCCCTCGAAAAAGCCAGCGGCTTCTACGGGCAGCCCAGCAGCCAGGCACAGTGCGAGAAACTATGGAACGACATCGTCGTCGCAGCCTTCGCCGCCGGCATCAGTCGCGTCTACGTTTGCGGGCCGACCAGCTATACCTTCGGCCCCGCGACTGAGGGTGCCTGGCACAACGACTATGCCCACGCGATGGATGATCCAGCCAAGCGGGCGGGATTCAGCGCCGCAGTTCAACTGCAATTCGAGAGTGTCATGCTCGACATGGCCAACAAGCTGGATCAGATCACCACGGCCGACGGAAAAACGCTGTTCGACAAGTCACTGATCGCCAGCGGCTTCGAACTCGGGTCTGGTGGCCACCCCGGTCACCACCACAACCGGTGCATTCCTGTCATCAGCCTCGGCGACGCAGGCGGTTACCTGAAGACTGGACAGTCGGTCGACTATCGCGATCTCACTCAATTCACTTGGTCCTCCAACCCGCACTGGTGGAGCGGCCTGCTGTACACGCAGTGGATGGGCATGGTCCTGCGCGCGATGGGCGTGTCCACCAGCGACTACAACACAACCGCCTACGGCTACCCGAACTTGCGGAACTCCAGAACCGATTACACCGGTCCCACCGAAAACACCGATCACACCGACGCCGTATGGAGCGTCGCTGGGCAGGACCTTCCCTGGCTGAGGGCTTAACTAATGAGAAATCTAATCATCGCTGCCACGCTCGCTGTCACGAGCTTTCTGGCCCAGGCTCAAGACGCCGCCAACGGCCAGTCGCTCTACACAAACGGCGTCGTGGCGGGCAAGCCGAGCTGTTCGAACAGCGCTTGCCACAACACGCTTCCAAACAATGCGCAGAATCGGATCGCCAACGGCATCAACGCGTCCAGCATCAAGAGCATGATCGCCAACTTCAGCCAGATGAACTTCATGTCTGGCCGCGTCACCGATTCGCAGCTCAACGACCTGGCCGCCTACATCGCAAGCAAGCTGGGCGGCACGCCCAGCTATCTGGCAGTAGTCGCCACGCCCAGCCCTTCGACCAGCCCGACCAACCTTAGCTTTACGAGTCAGAAACTGGGCAGCACCAGCGGTGGCCAGACAGTCACGCTAAGCAATGCCGCAAGTGCGAAAGCGGCGCTGGTACTTGGAACCATAGGCGTCACTTCCGGCAGCGACTTTGCCGTCCGCGGCGGCACCTGCTCAACAGGTGCAACGATCGCCGCCGGCGCCAGTTGTACCGTGACCGTGACCTTCACACCAACGATGGCCGGAACCCGCTCGGCGACGCTGTCCATCGCCCACAATGCGGGCGCGAGCACTGTCTCGTTGAGCGGTACCGGCGTCGACAGCTCGCCAGCGATCACCATTTCGCCCAGCCAGCTGTCCTTTACCCAGACAGTGGGCGCAACATCGGATGCGCTGCGCGTGATGATCAGCAGCAGCGGCACGGCCGATCTGCAGTTGTCCTCGATCGCTCTGTCGGGAGCCAACGCCAGCGACTTCGCCATCGGGGCCGGCTCCACCTGCAAAGCAGGCGCCAGCTTGATGAGCGGGAGCAATTGCTACGTCGAGTTGCGCTTCACGCCTTCTGCCGCGGGTGCGCGTTCGGCAACCTTGAGCGTTCAGCACAACGCCAGCACCAGTGCAAGCACCGTCACGCTTGCCGGCCAGGGCAACGCCGCGGCACTGCCTGGCTTTGCGCTGGACGCGACATCTCTCGATCTCGGCTCGCAAGGGCTCGGGACCACTGGAGCGGCGCGCACCGTGACCATCACGAACAACGGCCAGGCGGACCTGAAGTTCAGCGCCATCACGGCCACCGGCATGCACGCCAATGACATCGTGTTGGGCGGCACCTGCGCAGTCAGCACACCGGTAGCGCCGGCCGGCAAATGCACCATCACGGCCGCGTTGAACCCGAGCGCGCTCGGAGCACGCTCGGCCGCGCTCAGCGTGGCAACCAACGCATCCATTGGCACTGCCACCATCGCCCTCACCGGCGAAGGCGTCGCGTTAAAGGCCCCGGCAATCAGCCTGTCTCAACCCTCAATCGGCTTTGGCATGGTGACCATCGGGATGACCTCGACACCGCGCATGGTCACGGTCAGCAACAGCGGCGGCGGGGCGTTGGCGATCTCCAGCATTCAAAGCTCCTCGAACGAATTCAAGGTTTCTCACAATTGCCCGGCCAGCCTTGCAGCGAGCGCGACCTGCACGGTGTCCGTGACATACACGCCGACGACCTCCAATGCGGCCGAGAGCGTGGTGATCACTTCAAACGCCTTCAGTTCACCGAACAGCATCGTGCTGACCGGCCTGGGCACAAACGTCATGCTCCCGGTGCTCGCATGGACCACCAATGTCCCTTCGCTATCGTTCGCTGCAACCGAGGTCGGCAAGTCAATCGACGCGCCTGCGTTGACGCTGGTCAACAACGGCCCAGGTGCAGTAACGGTCTCGTCGATCGGCACGGCTGGCGCCAACGCTGACGCGTTCTCGATTGGCGGAGGCACGTGCCTGGGTGGCATCAATTTGGCCGTGGGCGCAACCTGCACTGTTGTCGTGAGCTTCGTGCCAGACGAGGCTGGTGCGCGCAACGCCACGCTGCTTGTCGCTTCCAGCGGCAGCAATCCTGCGGACATTCCGCTCAGCGGCAACGGGGTAGCAGGGATGATGACCGTCGGAGGGACCTCCCCATCCACTCCGTCAACTCCATCCACTCCGGCAGCTCCGTCCACTCCGGCAGCTCCGGCAACCCCAGCCACAGGTACCCTGGCCGTCACACCCACTGCGCTCGACTATCGCTCGATCACAGTGCGCACGGGTGGCCGCAGCGAACCGCTGGTCGTGCGCATCTCAAACAGCTCAGCCACGGACGCGGCCATCGCCTCCGTCACCACGACAGGCAATTTCGTTTTGGCGCCGGCCAACGCCACCGATGCCTGCCCTGGTGTGCCCTGGACCTTGGCGACTGGTCAGTCATGCACGGTGTCGGTGGTCTTCATGCCCAGCGCCAGCGGTGCGGCCAGCGGGACCCTGAAGGTGCTCTCCGCTGGCGGTCAGACCATTGATGTCCAGCTGTCGGCCGAGGCCGAGACAGTGATGACCAATGTGGGCGGCGGTGCTCTCGATCTGCTGTGGCTGCTCATCACCACCAGCATGCTCTGCGGCGTTTACGTCGTGCGTCGCCATTCATCCCAATCGAACGACTGAAGGAAGTCCTATGAAACTCCCATCGACCCTTGCACTCGCCCTTGCATCGATGCTGTTTAGCGCAGTCTCCACTGCACAGGCCGTGGAGCCTGGAGCATTGGCCCCCGAAATAAAGCTGGCTGGCGTGAGCGGTCCTGTGACCCTTGCGGACTTGAAGGGCAAGGTCGTCTATCTCGACTTCTGGGCCTCCTGGTGCGGTCCGTGCCGTCAATCGTTTCCGTGGATGAACGAGATGCAGGCGAAGTACGCGGCCAAGGGTTTGCAGGTCGTCGCCGTCAATGTCGATGCGAAACGTGAGGATGCCGACAAGTTTCTCGCCGAGGTCCCTGCCAGCTTCAGCGTGGCCTTCGATTCGAAAGGTGACACGCCCAAGCTCTACGGGATCAAGGGCATGCCGAGCTCGTTGCTGATCGGCCCGAATGGAAAGGTCATCAGCATGCACGCGGGCTTCAAAGGCGCGGAGCGCAAAGAGCTTGAAGACGCCATTGCGGGCGCGTTGGCATCCGCTCATTGAAGTCATCTATGTCACAGACTGGAAGCAACATGATTCATCGACGATACATCAGCGCTCTGTGCGCGCTGGTAGCCAGCCTGGCAGGCTGTGCTTCACCGCAGCCGTGGGAGAAGGGTGTTCTGGCAAAGGAAGCCATGACCATGGGCGGGGACACCCTGGAACAGCGCTTCAATCAGCACATCCTGGCCAGCAAAGAGGCGGCTTCGGGCGGTTCCGGCGTCGGAGGAGGTGGCTGTGGCTGCAATTGACTCTGTGAAGAAGAGAAGTGGGAAATGGGGCGCCATCACCGCGGCTGCGCTGGCACTGCCAGGCGTCATGTCGGCGCAGGCTGAGGAGCCGCCGGAAAAGGGTGTGATTGCGCTCAAGTACCTGCATTACCGCGATAGCCAGACCAACCACACGATCTACCCCGGCTACGATGGCAGCGAAGGCAGTTCGCTGAATCGGATCCGCGTCAACTCGCCATCCGTCTATTTGCTCGTACCGACGTCGCACTGGTCACTCGAGGTTTCGGGCGTGGTCGATCAGGTCTCCGGCGCAACACCACGTTATTACAGCGACGTCTCGGGCGCCACCAAGTCGCCAGGAGGGATGAAAGACGAACGCAAAGCGGGCGACGTGAAGGTGACCCGCTACATGGACCGAGGTTCGGTCGGCGTGGGGCTGGCCTATTCGACCGAGCACGACTACAGGTCGACCGCCGTCTCGCTCGAGGGGCGTTATGCCAGCCTCGACAAGAACACCACTTGGAATATCGGCTTGGCTGGGACCAGCGACACCATCAACCCGGTCAATCAGATCGTGGTGGGCGAGCGCAAGCGCACGGTCGAGCTGACGGCCGGCGTGACGCAGGCGCTGTCGACCAATGACTTGGCGCAGCTCAGTCTGACTTACTCCGGCGGCAGGGGCTATTACGACGACCCGTACAAGCTCTTCGATCACCGCCCACGCACGCGCAACGAGGCGATCGGCATGCTGCGCTGGAACCACCACTTCGACGCGCCGGATGCGACGCTGCGCAGCAGTTATCGGTTCTACAACGACAGCTTTGGAATCCACGCGCACACGGTCGAGGCCGCCTGGGTGCAACCCGTCACGTCGTTCCTCACGATCACGCCGTCGGTGCGCTACTACTCGCAGAACTCGGCATCTTTCTACTATGACCCGGTGACCGATGCGAGCGTCTATCCCGGACCGCTCGGCACGCCGGCATACAGCTCAACCGACCAGCGCCTGTCCGCCTTCGGCGCTGCAAGCGTGGGTCTGAAGGGTGAAATCCAGTTCGGACGGTGGTCTACAGACCTGAAGGTGGAGCAGTACGTGCAGCGCTCCGAGTGGCGCCTCGGTGGCAAGGGCACGCCGGGCATAGACCCTTTCTCCGCGACCACCGTGCAGTTGGGGTTGAGCGCCAAGTTCTGACCTCAAAGCAGATCGGCTCTGGACGATTTTCGCCAGGCACGCCCGCCTTGGCGATGTCGTCCGACGCGAGCGTGTTGCTCAACCGCTGAACGACTTTTCAAGCACGCCGACGAGGCCCTTCGTGCAGCCACGCATCGAATGACTCAAACGCGCCCAAGACATTGCAGTCCAAAGGAATGATGACATGAAAATTGCCAAGCAACATGAAGCCGCTCTGCGACCGAAGATGGCGAGCGCCGTCCTCCTTTGCTTGATTCTGTCGGCCTGCGGTGGTGGTGGAGACAAGGAATCAGCTCCAGCTACAGCACCTGCTCAAGCTACAGCTCCCGCACCCGCACCCGCACCAGCACCGGCTCCGGCTCCGGCTCCGGCACCGGCTCCGGCTCCGGCTCCCGGTCCAGCCACCTCCGACTGTTCAACAGGATCGTTCCTGTTCTGCGAAGACTTCGAGTCGTCAGGAGCAGGTACGGCGTCGAGTTCAAAGTGGACGACCGAGCTCAAGACCGCTACAGCCACGATTGACTCGACGCACGCGCGTGGCAAGAACGCATTGCACTTGAACACCACGGGCAATGGCATGGCGTTCCTTGTGCCAACCAACTTCGCGCCCCCGGGCAATAGCTTCTTCGGCCGCATGTGGCTTTGGGTTTCCGCTTTCCCGACGAAGCCGG
>JAJKJU010000290.1 GCA_021153565.1 Rhizobacter sp. | reverse complement strand
TCACGCCAAAAGCCCCTGCTCGTCGTTGCAAATGCTCGCCATAGCCAAGCTATGGCTGCGCTTTGCGCCTAGATCAGGCGCCTTTTGACGTGCTGCTCGGAGACGTTCGAAATACTCCCAGCCTCTCAGCCCCGATGAACTCCGCGAACCTTTTCGCGCGGAATTCCCGTGGCACCGTGTTTATGGGTGGCTCGGGGCAGGCACCGACCAGCGCTTCGTGACAGTGCCGGCGTTGTCGACGCTTTCCAGATGCACGCCGAAACCCCACAGCCTCGCCACGTGCTTCAACACCTCTTGGGCGGTGTCATGCAACGGGCGGTCGTTGTGCTGCGTGTGGCGCAGCACAAGCGAACGGTCGCCGCGTGTGTTCACGCTATAGACCTGAATGTTCGGCTCGCGGCTTCCCAGGTCGTATTGATGAGACAAGGCTTCGCGCACGCGCCGGTAACCGGTCTCGTCGTGAATAGCCGACACCTCGAGCTCGCTCTCCTTCTCGTCGTCGACGATGGAGAACAAGCGGAACTCGCGCATCAGGTTCGGTGACAGGTACTGGCCGACGAAACTTTCGTCCTTGAAGTTGCGCATCGCGTGGTCGATGGTCTCGAGCCAGTCGGCGCCCGCGATTTCGGGGAACCACTGCCGATCTTCGTCGGTCGGCTTCTGGCAGATGCGCTTGATGTCGGTGTACATCGCAAAACCAAGCGCATACGGATTGATGCCGCTGTAGGCGCGATGCCCCACTGGCGGCTGATAGACGACGTTGGTGTGCGACTTTAGCCACTCGATCATCACACCGTCGGTCAGGTGGCCGTCGTCGTACATGGTGTTGAGAAGGTTGTGGTGCCAGAACGTGGCCCAGCCCTCGTTCATCACTTGCGTTTGCCGCTGCGGATAGAAGTACTGCGCAACCTTGCGCACGATGCGCACGATCTCCCGCTGCCAAGGCTCTAGCAGCGGCGCGTTTTTCTCGATGAAGTACAGCAGGTTCTCCTGCGGCTCTTCGGGGAAGCGGCGCACCTGCGATTCTTCGGCTTCCTTGCCACGTTGCTTCTTGGGCAAGGTGCGCCACATATCGTTGATCTGGCGCTGCGCGTAGGCCTCGCGGTCTTCGCGGCGGGCCTGCTCTTGCGCGAGCGACAGCTTGCTCGGCCGACGATAGCGGTCCACGCCATGATTCATCAGCGCGTGGCAGGAGTCGAGCGTTTCCTCGACCGCGTCGAGGCCGTAGCGCTCTTCGCATTCGGCGACGTAATTCTTCGCGTAGACGAGGTAGTCGATGATCGACGACGCATCGGTCCACATCTTGAAGAGATAGTTGCCCTTGAAGAAACTGTTGTGGCCGTAGGCCGCATGCGCAATGACAAGTGCCTGCATCGCCATCGTGTTCTCTTCCATCAGGTAGCTGATGCAAGGATTGGAGTTGATGACGATCTCGTAGGCCAGGCCCATGTGCCCGCGCCGATAGTTCTTCTCGGTTGCAATGAATTCCTTGCCGTAGCTCCAGTGACGGTAGTTCACCGGCATGCCCACCGAGGCGTAGGCATCCATCATTTGTTCGGCGGTGATGATCTCGAGCTGGTTCGGGTAGGTGTCAAGGCCGAAGCGCTGCGCCGTCTGCCGGATCACCGTGTGGTATTGATCGATCAGTTCGAAGGTCCAGTCGCTCGGTGCCGGCAGCGGCTTCTCGGCGCGAGGCGGCGTGACGATGTCGGCGGCGCGCCTCACACGCACCTTGGGTTCGGGAACATGAGTTTCAAACATGTCTGTCGTCGGGTCCGGCAATGCTATGGCTCGTCGCGTCATGTTGGTGCCTCCGATCCACTATTAGTTTCGACGTTCGGGTTGGTCGGCACCTCGACGACATTGCGCTGCTTCATGTCGTCGCCCCTTCCTTCTTGAAAAGCTCTCGGAAGACGGGATAGATCTGCGAGGCTTCGGTCACCTTGCGAATCGCGAAAGCCTTCGCGTCCGCAGACAACGTCGAATATTCATCCCACAGGTTCTGCTCTTCCTCGGCCACTTGCACATAAGCGAAGTAACGGCAAAGCGGCAGGATGTTGTTGGCAAGCAGCTCTCGGCAACGTCCGCTGTCGTGATGCCAGTTGTCGCCATCGCTCGCCTGAGCGCCGTAAATATTCCATTCGCTGGTCGGATAGCGGGCGCGTGCAATCTCTTCCATCAGCACGAGTGCACTCGACACCACCGTGCCGCCCGTTTCGGTCGAGTGGAAGAAGTTTTCTTCGTCGACTTCCTGGGCCTGCGTGTGATGGCGGATGAAAACGATGTCGATCTTTTCGTAATGCCGCGTGAGGAAGAGGTACAGCAGGATGAAGAAGCGCTTTGCCAAGTCCTTGCGCGATTCATCCATCGAGCCGGAAACGTCCATCAGGCAGAACATCACGGCCTTGGCGGTTGGCACCGGAACGCGAACGCGGCTGCGGTACTTCAGGTCGATGGGGTCGAGATAGGGAATACGGCCCAGCCGCGCGCGCAGGGCTTCGATTTCTTCCTCGAGGGCCTTGATCTCGTGTTGGTGCGCCGGAGTATCGGGATGCTGTTTGAGCGTCTCGAGATGCTCTTCGAGTCGACGCAATTCCTTGCGTGAATCGCCCCCCAGCGCAATGCGCCGGCCAATCGCACCGCGCATCGAGCGCACCACGTGCAAGTTGTTCGGCGTTCCGTCGCTGGAAAATCCTGCGCGATGCGTCTTGAATTCCGGCGTTTCAGCCAGTGTCGTCCGGGCAAGGTTTGGCAATGCAAGGTCATCGAAGAAGACCTGCATGAACTCCTCTTTCGAGAGATGGAAGACGAAATCGTCGTCGCCCTCGCCCGAGTCGCTCGCCTGGCCGCCGCCGCCTCCGCCACCACCACCTCTGGGCCGCTCGATGCGATCGCCGCGCACGTACTCTTGGTTGCCGGGATGCACCATCTCGCGCTTGCCGCCCTGGCCGTGCCCGAAGACCGGCTCGGTGATGTCGCGCTTCGGGATGTGGATGTCCTCGCCTTGTGCGATGTCGCGGATGCCGCGTCCGTCGACAGCCCGCTTCACCGCCTCGCGGATCTGGTCCTTGTGACGGCGCAGGAAGCGCTCTCGGTTGCCGATGGACTTGTTCTTGCCCGCCAGCCGCCGGTCGATGATCTGCTGCAACATGAGGAGCCTTCTTCCGATACCTCGCCCTTATTAGGAACTCTTGCGCACTCGCAAGTACCACTCGCACAGCAGGCGAACCTGCTTGGGCGTGTAGCCCTTTTCGACCATGCGCGTCACGAAGTCTTCGTGCTTCTTGGCTTCGTCGGCACTCGCCTTTGCGTTGAAGCTGATGACTGGCAGCAGCTCTTCGGTGTTGGAGAACATCTTCTTCTCGATCACCGTGCGCAGCTTCTCATAGCTGGTCCACGCGGGGTTCTTGCCCTGGTTGCTCGCGCGTGCACGAAGCACGAAGTTGACGATCTCGTTGCGGAAATCCTTCGGGTTGCTGATGCCCGCGGGCTTTTCGATCTTCTCGAGCTCCGCGTTCAACGACGACCGGTCGAACACTTCGCCGGTGTCGGTGTCGCGGTACTCATGGTCTTGAATCCAGTAGTCCGCATAGGTCACGTAGCGATCGAAGATGTTCTGGCCGTACTCGCTGTAGCTTTCGAGGTAGGCCGTCTGGATTTCCTTGCCGATGAATTCGGCATATCGGACCGCCAGGTGCTCCTTGATGAAGGCGAGATACTTCTGCTCGGATTCCGGCGGGAACTGCTCGCGCTCGATCTGCTGTTCAAGCACGTACATCAGGTGAACGGGGTTCGCTGCGATTTCAGTCGAATCGAAGTTGAAAACCTTGGAAATGATCTTGAACGCGAAGCGCGTCGAGATGCCGCTCATGCCCTCATCGACCCCGGCGTAGTCGCGGTATTCCTGGAAGCTCTTCGCGCGCGGGTCGGTGTCCTTCAGATTTTCACCGTCGTACACCAGCATCTTGGAGTAAAGCGATGAGTTCTCCGGTTCCTTCAGACGCGTGAGCACCGCGAACTGGCTCATCATCTTCAAGGTGCCCGGTGCACAGGTTGCATGCGCAAGCGACGAACCCCGCAGCAGCTTTTCGTAAATCTTGACCTCTTCCGACACACGCAGGCAGTACGGTACCTTCACGATGTAGATGCGGTCGAGGAAAGCCTCGTTGTTCTTGTTGTTGCGGAAAGCCTTCCACTCGCTCTCGTTGCTGTGCGCGAGCACGACACCGTCGAAGGGAATGGCGCCGAAGCCTTCCGTGCCCTTGTAATTGCCTTCCTGCGTCGCCGTCAGCAGCGGGTGCAGCACCTTGATCGGTGCCTTGAACATTTCGACGAATTCGAGCAAGCCCTGGTTCGCCAAGCACAGGCCGCCAGAGTAGCTGTATGCATCCGGGTCGTCCTGCGCATAGGTTTCCAGCTTGCGGATGTCGACCTTGCCGACCAGCGATGAAATGTCCTGGTTGTTCTCATCACCCGGTTCGGTCTTGGCGATCCCGGTCTGTTTCAGCACGGACGGGAAGCGCTTGACGATCTTGAACCTCCGGATGTCGCCGCCGTACTCCTCAAGACGCTTTACGGCCCAAGGCGACAGAATTCGGTTCAGATACCGACGAGGAATGCCATATTCCTTCTCGAGGATCGGCCCGTCTTCGGTCGCATCGAAGAGCCCGAGCGGCGATTCGTTCACCGGCGATCCCTTGATCGAGTAGAACGGCACCTGCTCCATCAATTGCTTGAGGCGCTCGGCAATCGACGACTTGCCTCCGCCCACCGGGCCGAGCAAGTAAAGAATCTGCTTCTTTTCCTCCAGCCCTTGCGCGGCGTGGCGGAAGTAGGACACCACCTGTTCGATTGAATCCTCCATGCCATAGAACTCGGCAAAGGCAGGATAGATCTTGATGACCTTGTTCGCGAACAGGCGCGACAGACGCGGTTCATTGCGCGTGTCGATGGTTTGCGGGTCGCCAATGGCCTTGAGCATGCGCTCAGCGGCAGTGGCGTACGCCAACGGATTGCTTTTGCACTCCGCAAGGTAGTCCTCCAGCGAGAGTTCTTCTTCGCGAGTGCGCTCAAAACGAGCGGCGAAATGGCTGATCACATCCATGCTGACCTCCAGGATCTGGTCGGCAAATGACCGAGGTGCCACCTCGGCCACCGCCTTGGGAAGTTCTGATGAAGTCCGACCACCCGCTCACGGTCATGGGCTCCATCAGAGCTTTCCTTGCGATCAGCGCAATGCGTGATTCAAGCTTCGCTCAACCAGACAACGCTTGAAGCAACGATATCAAGGACAGGTTGCCTCGTAGTTTCCCACTTCGTTACTTCAAGCCCTGCAGCCAATTCAGCAAGACCCGTGCCTTCACGATACTCCACTTGGCCCGGACTGCGCCAGCCCTCCAGTGCAGGGACATGCCCGGATGTGACTAAGTTCCATCTTGGTCATGCGGTCATCGGCGTGTGAAGGCGCCGCATTGGGGACGATTGTGTGCCATCGGCTTGACATGCACAGACGCATCGGGTCATCCCCGGGACAAGCCCAGCCTGTCGAGCAAGCCGTTCAGCTCGTCGAGCGAACCAAAGGCGATGGCAACCTCGCCCTGTTCGCCGCGCTTGGTCCGCTTCTTCACCCGGATTTCCACGGTCGCGGTCAGAGCATCCGAGAGTTCTTCTTCTATGCGACGAATGTCGCGCGGCTTCTCCGATTGCACGCGCAACAGCGGCTTCTGGCGCGAAGTCGCGGCCTTGGCGGCGAGCTTTTCCGCTTCTCGAACACTCATCTTCTTCGCCACGATCTCGCCAGCGCAAAGAATCTGCTGCGCACCATCGAGCGGCAGCAACGCACGCGCGTGGCCCATGTCGATATCACCAGCCATCAGCATTTGCTGAATGGGTTCGGAGAGATTGAGCAGGCGAAGCAGGTTACTTGCTGCACTGCGCGAGCGGCCCACGGCCTGCGCGGCTTGCTCGTGCGTGAGGCTGAATTCGTTGATCAGGCGCTGAATGCCCTGCGCCTCTTCCAACGGGTTGAGGTCTTCGCGCTGGATGTTTTCGATCAGCGCCATCGCGGCCGCGGCCTCGTCGGGCACGTCCTTGACCAGCACAGGCACTTCGTCCAGGCCCGCAAGTCTGGCCGCCCGCACGCGGCGCTCGCCGGCGATGATCTCGAACTGATCTACGCCCACGGCACGCACGAGCACCGGTTGCATGATGCCCTGGGCCTTGATGCTCTCGGCCAGCTCGTACAGCGAGCCCTCGTCCATGCGCGTGCGCGGCTGGTACTTGCCGGGCTGCAATTGATCGAGCTTGAGTGCGTTGGGGGCGCCCTGGATGACGGCCGCCTGCAGGACTTCTGCCCCCTCCTTGACTCGGGGACCCAACAGCGCTTCGAGGCCGAGGCCGAGGCCCTTCGGTTTCTTTGTGACCATGGGCGAATTGTCCGCTATCGGAACGCACGGTCCGTGAGGCGGTCGAGCAAGGCAATACCCTCCGGCCAGCCGTCGAGGCCTGATTCGTCGTTGATGTGGCCCCGATCGCCGATGGAGACAAGCTCTGCGCCCCAATCAGTGGCCATGGCAATTGCGCGATCCGTTGCACAGAACGGGTCGTTCGTGCTCATCACCAGGATGCTCGCGAAGGGCAATTGCTGACGAACGATGGGACGCCAGTTGAAGAGGTTGGGCGCCATGCCTTCATGCTCCGTGTCGGGTGGCGCGACGAGCAAGGCAGCCTTGACGCGGCCCGTGTGCCGCGAATGGGCGGCCCAGGCGGCGATGAGCTGGCAGCCCAGGCTGTGCGCAACCAGCACGGTGGGCTCAGGCGTGGCGAGCAGCACGTCGTCCAGCCGGGCCATCCAGTCGCCGCGCCGAGGCCAAATCCAGTCGTCCTGCTGGATGCGCTCAAAGCCGTGGAGAGCCTCCCAACGGCTTTGCCAATGGGTCGGTCCGGAATCGAGCCAACCGGGGAGCAAGAAGACTTTGTAAGACAGCGGACCGGCAGCAGTCATGTGGGAGCGCTTATCCTTCAGGATTCAGGAGTTTGGATATGGCAATAAAGCATCGCGTGTTCGTCGACGGCCAGGAAGGCACCACCGGCTTGCGCATTCACGAGTATCTCGCGCAGCGCAAGGACATCGAGGTGCTGCGCATCGATCCCGAGCGCCGCAAAGACGCGGGCGAGCGTGCGCGGCTTCTGAATGAGGCGGACGTGGCGTTCCTTTGTCTGCCCGATACTGCGGCGCGCGAAGCGGCGGCGCTGGTGACGAATCCCACGACGTGCCTGATCGACGCGAGCACCGCCCATCGCACGGCTGTCGGCTGGGTGTTCGGCATGCCTGAGCTGGCACCCGGGCAGCGAGATCTCCTTCGTGCCGCCAAGCGGATCTCGAACCCGGGGTGTCATTCCAGCGCGTTCATCTTGTTGCTGCGCCCCCTCATCGACGCCGGCCTCGTGCCTTCGAACCTGCCAGTTTCGGCAACGTCGATCACCGGTTATTCCGGCGGCGGCAAGAAAATGATCGAACAGTACGAGGCGGGCGGCGATGCCCGCCTGAATGCACCGCGGCCCTATGGCCTGACGCTCGGCCACAAACACGTACCGGAGATGACTGCCCACACGGGGCTCAGCGTGAAACCGGTGTTCCAGCCCATCGTTGGCAGCTTCCTCAAGGGTCTCGCGGTGAGCGTGCCGCTGCATCTGTCGCAGCTCAAGGCTGGCACGACGCCGGAGGCCTTGCATGCTGCGCTGGTCAAGCGCTATGTGGGTGAGCGATTCATCCGAGTGATGCCGCTGCGCGACCCTGACACGCTCGAGAAAGAAGGCGGATTCTTCGACGTGCAGGCATGCAACGACACGAACTGTGTCGACATTTTTGTGTTCGCAAGCGACTCTCAGACCATCCTGATGGCGCGGCTCGACAACCTCGGCAAGGGTGCGAGCGGAGCCGCCGTGCAAACGATGAACGTGCATCTCGGGCTGGACGAAGGCCTCGGACTCTGACGCCTTCTGTCCATTGCCCAAGAAGCGGCGGGAGGCGTCCCCGGGCAGTGACACAGGAAGCCTAGGCGGTGATAGACGGCACGCGCTGGGAGGTTGTCATCTTCGAGCTGCAGGAAGGCCGTCGTCGCCAGCGTGACGACTCGTCCCAAATTAACCACAGCAGGGCCGGCGATGCCCAGGGCGAGTTTTTCGTCGGGAGATAACCCGGGAAGATCGCATTACGCAAAGCGCCCTCTTGGGTCTTGCCGGCGCAAAAGCCCAGCCATCGACTATCCGCCGCCGCGGTGGGGCGCTCGCCTTGTAAAGGTAATTGCACCGCAATGGTGCATTCGCACTATATCAAGGCGATTCTCTTCACCATTTCTTCCGCGAACTCCATGAAGGCCTGGGCGCCCTTGGACGCTGGATCGAAAACCACACCCGGTAGGCCGTAGCTTGGCGCCTCCGCCAGTCGGACGTTGCGCGGAATCACCGTGTTGAACACCTTGTCTGCGAAGTGTGCCTTCAATTGCTCGCTCACTTGCTGCTGGAGCGTAATGCGCGGGTCGTACATCACGCGCAGGAGGCCGATGATCTGCAGGTCCGGGTTGAGGTTGGCGTGCACCTGCTTGATGGTGTTGACCAGGTCACTCAGCCCTTCGAGCGCGAAGTACTCGCACTGCATGGGCACGATCACGCCATGTGCGCAGCACAGGCCGTTCAACGTCAGCAGACTGAGCGACGGCGGGCAGTCGATCAGCACGAAGTCGTAGTTCGATGCCACCGCCCCGATAGCACCCTTGAGACGCTTGTCTCGCCGCTCCAGCTCGACCAGCTCGACCTCCGCGCCCGCCAGCTCTCGATTGGCACCAAGCACGTCGTAGCCGGCCTTCTCACTGCGTTGGCACGCTTCTGCGATCGATGCGCTTTCCAGCAAGACGTCATAGACGGTGAGTTGGAGCGCGCGCTTGTCTATTCCCGATCCCATGGTCGCGTTGCCCTGGGGGTCGAGGTCCACGACCAGCACGCGCTGGCCGACGCGACCAAGCCCAGCGGCGAGGTTGACAGCGGTGGTGGTCTTGCCGACACCGCCTTTCTGATTGGCGATGCAAAAGATTCGAGCCATGTGTTTGAGTCTTGGTAGGCGGAAAACCGTCGCGGGGCCGGAGCGCTTAGCACCAAGCGCATTCGAGTGATTGTCGAGGCTGGTGCCCTGGCGCCAAAGCGCCGCAAATGACGTTTGTAGGACATGCGCAACCCTAATTTCGAATTAGGCGGATGCTGAAACCGATCAAGATGACGCCGGCAGTCCTCGACAGCCAGTGGGCGAGTGTCCCATGGGCCCTCACCTTGGCAGCGACCGCATTGGCGAATGCGCACAGAGTGAGGCAGTACACCGCTGTGATCCCCGCGATGGTGAGGGCCATCGCCGCAAAGGTCGGCAGGCCGCGGTGTGTTGCCGGGTCAATGAAGAGCGGGAAAAACGCCATGTAGAACACGATGGCCTTAGGATTGAGCAGCGTGATCAGAAATGCCTGCTTGGCGTACTGCCGCGGCTGAATCTGCATGGTCGACGCCGCACCCGATTTGGCGATCAGGAGCCGAAAGCCGATCCAGGCCAGATACGCTGCGCCGCCGTACTGGACGATCCGAAATGCCACCGGGTAGGCGGCGAGCAGCGCTGCAACACCGCCGACCGCCAGCCACAGCAGGACTTGGTCGCCGGCGATGACTCCAAATGTCGCTGCCGCACCTGCATGAAAGCCACCCTTGCCGGTCGAATTCAGCAAAGCGAATGTGCCTGGCCCCGGCAGCGCCAGAAAAATCAAGATGGCGAGGCAGAACGAGCCGAAATCAGTAATGCCGAACATCACGACTCCTCGGGCCTTGGCGGTTGAAGCCTCATCCAGATAATGCACCGCTCGGCGGCGAGGTCGGGAACGGTCAGTTGTTCCACGTGAAACATTTCGACCTCAGGCGGCAGATCAACCAGTTCATCGTCGGGGCGCCTGCCCTTCATGGCCATCCACACGCCGTTGGCCTTGAGATGCATGCGTGTGAGTTTGACGAAATCCGGAAGAGATGCGAATGCCCGGGATGCAATGAGATCGAATGCCGGCAGAGTCAATGCCTCCACCCGAGAATGCTGGGAATGCAGGTTCGGCAACCGCAGCTCGACCGCCGCCTGCTGGATGAACGCCGCCTTCTTCCCGACGGTATCGACGCAGGTGACATCCCAGCCGGGACAGGCCAGCGAAATCACAATTCCCGGCAGCCCTCCCCCGCTACCGACATCCAGCAAACGCCCAGCGGGAGCGAACCGCCGCAACGGCCCTATGACTGCGAGGCAATCGAACAAGTGCTGCGTCAGCATCTCGGCCGGATCGCGGACTGCCGTGAGGTTGTATGTCCTGTTCCAGCGCTGAAGCAAGTCCAGATAGGCCAACAGCTGATCGATTGTGGCGTCGTCCAGCACCAGATCGAGTTGTCGGGCAGCAACAAAAAGGTGCGTCCTACGAGCTTTGTCGACTTCATTCATGGGGGTAACGGCAGTTAGGGATGTACACAGCCCTGCGTCGCAATAATTCTTGGGGCACGGCGCGCGCCAGCCTGAAACCTCGGGGAGACGATGCGCGCGCAGTCCAGAAGTCCCGAGTACAGGAGAAAGATAAATGCAATTTCATCGATTTGCGGCCTGCGCCGCTGCAGCCGCCTTGATGCCCCTGGCTGCTCAGGCCGCCGACACGTTCGCGTCGACCACGTTCACGCTGTTGCCGGGCACCGTGCCTGGCGACTTCCCAGCCCAAAGCTATGGCGGTGACATCGTAGGATCTTTCCCTGTGGCACTCGATGACGCAACAGCACGCTCGCAGGTACTGGGAGGTCCCGATGGCAAGTTCCTGTCGCTGCCTGGCGAAACCGGTACACCCGTCGGATCGCCCTTCCCCGGCGCCTACATCGAAGTGGGCTTCGGCCACAACTTCGGAGCGAGCGGCAATTTGAACCTCTTCGAGGCGGGCAACAATGGAGAAAGCGCCCAACTGTTCCTGTGGACCGACAATGGCGGCAACATCCAGCTCCAGGTGACGCGCGGCGTCAGTGACGAAATCTCGCTCGACCTGGGCGCCTACGCAGGCGCACTGGCCTCCATCGGCGGAACAGCGTTCACGAAGGTCGGCATCGGTGGCCTGGATCTGAACGGCATGAGCAAGGGTTTCGACCTCGACGCGGTCTCGATCACTCCTGTGCCTGAACCTGAGACCTACGCCATGATGCTGGCCGGTCTGGGAATCGTCGGCTGGATGGGACGTCGTCGCCGCTTCTTCTGATTCCGCGGCAGCAGCGACAAAAAGGGCTCGGCGAACCAAGCCCTTTTTCTTTGCGGCAATGGCAGGCTCAGGCCGCCGCATCCGTAGCCCGGTCATTGGCAGCGAAGCCCTTGAACCGCCCCTTCTTGAGATGGATCAGGAGCAGCGACACCGCCGCCGGCGTCACGCCGGATATACGGGAGGCCTGACCGAGCGTCTCGGGTCGATGCTTGTTGAGCTTCTGGCGCACCTCGAAGCTGAGAGCTGCTACCTGGGAATAGTCCAGGTCTTCAGGCAAGCGTAGATTCTCGAAGTGGGCAGAACGCGCGACTTCATCGTTTTGCTTATCGATGTAGCCGGCGTACTTGACGCTGATCTCAACTTGCTCGATCACGGCGTCCGCCAACTGCGGGCTGAATTCGGCCCGCAGTGTTTCACGTGAAACAAGCGGGAAAATGCCTGCCACCATTGCGACCTCGCTCAGGGCATCGAAATCAACCCCTGGCCGGCGCAGCAAATCGGTGAAGCGATATTCATGCTCGATGGCCCTGCCTAAAAGACGCTCACCCAATAGAGCTGGCAATGTGTCAGGCCGGACCCAGGTCGATTTCATCCGCTCGGTCTCGCGAGCGATGGCATCACGCTTGCGGTTGAAGACATCCCAACGCGCATCGTTCACCAGACCCAAACCACGGCCGACCTCGGTTAACCGCATGTCGGCGTTGTCCTCGCGAAGCTGCAACCGGTACTCGGCCCGGCTCGTGAACATGCGGTATGGCTCGGTCACGCCCTTGGTGATGAGGTCGTCGACCAGCACACCCAGGTAGGCCTGATCGCGCCGCGGCACCCAAGCTTCGTCACCGCGAACCTGCAGCGCTGCGTTCAAGCCAGCGAACATCCCTTGCGCTGCGGCCTCCTCGTAGCCCGTTGTCCCATTGATCTGCCCGGCAAAGAACAATCCGCCGATCGATTTCGTCTCGAAACTCGCCTTCAGCGCCCGCGGATCGAAGTAGTCGTACTCGATCGCGTATCCAGGCCGCAATATGTAGGCGTTCTCCAGTCCGCGCATCGACTGCACGGCGGCAATCTGGATGTCGAACGGCAAAGACGTCGAAATCCCGTTCGGGTAGAACTCATTGGTCGTCAGGCCTTCGGGCTCCAGAAATATCTGATGCGAGTCTTTGTCGGCAAAGCGATTGACCTTGTCCTCAATGCTTGGGCAATAGCGCGGCCCCACCCATTCGATCACCCCGGTGAACATCGGACTGCGATCGAAGCCCGAGCGGATGATCTCGTGCGTGCGCGCATTGGTGTGCGTGATCCAGCACGGCACCTGTTTCGGATGCTGCGACGCCTCGCCCAGGAAACTGAACACCGGCACCGGGTCCAGGTCGCCGGGCTGCTCCGTCAGTACGCTGAAGTCGATGCTGCGGCCGTCGATGCGCGGCGGCGTGCCGGTCTTCAGGCGACCTTGCGGCAGCTTCAACTCCTTGAGTCGTACGGACAGACTGATCGCCGGCGGGTCACCAGCACGACCCGCGGAGTGGTTTTGCAGTCCGACATGAATCTTCCCGTCGAGGAATGTCCCGGCCGTCAGCACCACCGCCTTGGCACTGAAGCGAATACCAACTTGCGTAACAGCGCCCGTCACTCGGTCACCTTCGACAATCAGGTCGTCGCAGGCGCCCTGGAACAACCAGAGATTGGGCTGGTTCTCCAGCCGTCGGCGAATTGACGCCCGATACAGAACACGATCTGCCTGAGCACGCGTCGCCCGCACGGCCGGGCCCTTGGAACCATTCAAAATCCGGAATTGAATTCCCGCTTCGTCGGTCGCCGCAGCCATTGCGCCGCCGAGCGCATCGATCTCTTTGACGAGATGCCCCTTGCCGATCCCGCCGATGGACGGGTTGCAACTCATCTGGCCCAAGGTCTCGATGTTGTGCGTCAGCAGCAAAGTGGCACAACCCATGCGTGCCGATGCCAGCGCGGCCTCGGTGCCGGCATGGCCGCCACCGACCACGATCACGTCGAACTGCTTCGGAAACAACATCGCACTGCCTATTTTTTGAGCAAACGGAGATTGTAGGCAGCGCAGCGTTTCGCGTCACGCCAAACGCTGCATCGAAATGCGCGGCTCGAACGACTTTCCAGTCAAACCATCCCCAGATCTGCCGATAAGGACAGGGCCCGGAACAAGTTCCCGTTTTGGGGGCGCTGGGCGGGATGCGATGCAAGGAGCTCCGAGCGCCGTGTGGCGAGCCACACAAGTGAGGAGCAACGCCGCAGCGCGCCCGCCCAGCACCCCCAAAACGGTAAGTTGTTTCGGGCCATGTCCTAAGCCCAAGACATTCCGTACCGCACTTCACCATGCCGCTGCGACCAATTTCCCGACCATCGACTCTGCCCGCCCTCAACGACGCCCAGTGGCGCACGCTGCGCTGGCTGCCGTTCGTCGCCACTGCCCTCTTCAGCCTTGTCATGTCTGCGCTCGCGCCCGATGGTCGCCGGCCGTTCCACATTGAGTGGAGTTTGAGCATGGACGCGCTCGAGTTCTCCATCGTCAAGGCGCCGCACATCTGTGCCTGCGCAGTGCTCGCATTTCTGGCGGTGCTCGGAGCTGGGCGTCAACAGTGGACGCGGTCCTTGCTACTGACGGTCGCCGTAGGCGCCGGCTGGGAGCTGTGCCAGACCACCGTCATCGGTCACTACGCGCGCCTGTCCGACCTCGCGCCCGACACGCTCGGCGCGCTCATCGGTTGCATGCTCGCCTCGGCCAGCCTGTGGACCATTGAAGGGTGGCCACAGACAGGGGACCGCGGATGAATTCCCGGCCCGGCTGCGGTGCGTGCTGCATCGCACCGTCGATGTCGTCGCCGATTCCCGGCATGCCGATGATGAATGGGACCAGCAAAACAGCGGCGGTGCGGTGCGTGCAGTTGTCGGTCGATGACCGAAGCTTGATCTTCGGGCATCCGGATCGGCCCGAAGTGTGTTCATCGTTGAAGCCGGCACCGGACATGTGCGGGGACAGCCGGGAGCAAGCCTTGCGGTGGTTGGGGGTGTTGGCGCCCGAAACGGAACCGTAGCCCCGGCTACACCTTGGCCAAGGTGGCGCTGTCGACCGTGCGCAAGTCCTGCGCAACGCGCCCGTCCTTCAGCACGATCACGCGGCTCGCCGACGCAATCGTCTCGGGCCGATGCGCCACGATCACGCGTGTCAAGTGCAGCTGCTTCACCGCCAGATTCACCAGCCGCTCGCGATCGACATCCAGCGCACTCGTCGCCTCATCGAGCAACAGGATCTTGGGCCTCTTGTACAAGGCCCGCGCGAGCAGCAACCGCTGCTTCTGCCCGCCCGAAATGCTCGTGCCCATGTCGCCGATCAGCGTGTGGAAGCCCATGGGCATGGCCAACACTTCGTCGTGCACTGCCGCCACCCGGGCGCACTCCTCTACCCAAGCCAGATCCGGTTTTGCATCGAAGAAGCTGACGTTGTCGATGATCGAACCCGCAAAGAGCTGATCGTCCTGCATCACTGTTCCGATCATGTCGCGCCAGCTCCGCAGGCCCAGATGCGCGAGCGGCACGCCACCCACGCGAACCTCGCCCACCTGCGGCTCATGGATGCCCAGGATCAACTTCAGCAAGGTCGTCTTGCCGCAGCCCGACGGCCCGACGATGGCCACCGATTCACCCGGCTCGATCAGCACGTTCACGCTCTTGAGCACCGCCGGTTCCGCGTCGGAATAGCGGAAGCCCACGCCGCGCAATTCGAGCTGCGCGCTCACGTCCGCGCGGGGCGGCACCAGCACCTCCGTCTCGGGTGCGGTCAACACGATGTCGGCCAGGCGCTCGCCTTGCAATTTGAGCATCTTGAGTTCCACCGCCTTGTCAATGAGCCCGCTCACGCGCAACGCGAACTGCTCCTTGTAGGCGATGAATGCGAACAGCATGCCGACCGAGAAATTGCGATCCAGCACCAGCAGCGCGCCGACCCAAACCACCGCCACGCGCTCCAGCCCGAACACGAGCTTGTGCAAGACGCCGAACATCAAGTCCAGCTTGCGGGTTGCGATGTTTGCGTTCATCGCGTCGACCACCAGATTCATGAAGCGCGCTTGCCGGTCTTGCTGTCGATTGAAAAGCTTGATTGACTGCACTCCTCGCAGCGACTCGAGGAAGTGGCTGGCCTTCTTGGCGTCGTGAATGATGGCCTCTTCGGTCGCTCTGCGAAGCGGCTTGAAGAAGGCCCCGCGCAGCGCAGCGTACGCGACGACGCTGCCCACAGCGATGGCCGTCAGCGTGCCGTTGTAGACCCACATCATCGCAAGCGTCAGCACCACCAGCAGGCCATCGAGCACAACCTCGATGAAAGACGTCGTCAGCGTCTGCTGAATCTGCTGGATTGCGCCGAAACGTGACATCACGTCACCCGTATGCCGCTTCTCAAACCACGACACCGGCAGGCGCATCAGATGCGCAAATACGTTTGAAAGCCATTGAAGGTTCAGCGTGGCCGACAGGTACAAGACCGACCATGAGCGGATCGCGCCCGTCGCCACTTGGATGAAAACGAGCAGCCCGAAGCCCAGCCCCAGCGTCACGAGAAGATCGCGGTCCGCGCCCACGAGCACGCTGTCGACCACCCACTGCATGAAGAAAGGCGACAGCAGCATGAACACTTCGAGTGCGAGTGCAAGTGCAAAGACCTGCAGCAGCGAGCGCTTGAGCCCCGTCACGCGTCCGAGCAACTGCCTGAGCGACACAGACTGCCGCTCAGTGCGCGGCTCGAACTCGGCCGCGGGCGTGAGTTCGAGCACCACGCCGGTGAAGTGCTTGGACACCTCTTCCATTGACAAGTGCCGCACGCCACGCGCCGGATCGTGGATCACCGCCTTCCCGAGGCGAATGCCCGCCAGCACGACGAAGTGATTCAAGTCCCAGTGCAATACGCAAGGCAACTGCAGCTGTGGCAGATGTTCAAGCTCGGCCCGCAGCGCGCGAGGGTTCAGATTCATCTGACCTGCCATGCGCGTCAGGTCCATCATCGTGGCGCCCTTGAGCGACAGTGAAAAGCGCTGCCTTAGCGTGGGCATGTCGGTATGCAGGCCGTAAAAAGCCGCGACCATCGCGAGACTTGCGAGACCGCACTCGGCAGCCTCGGTCTGCAGCAGCAGCGGAACGCGCGACCGGCCAAAGCCGAGTCTCAAGGATGAAAAGAAGCCGGTCATGGGCAAGGTCCGGGGTAGATGACGGGGCGGCCGAGCAAGCCGCTCAGAGGCTGAGAGTATTTCGAGCGTGTCCGAGCAGCACGTCAAAAGGCGCCGGATCTAGGCACAAAGCGCAGCCATAGCTCGTGCTATGGCGAGCATTTGCAACGACGAGCAGGGGGCTTTTGGCGTGATGAGCGGGCATGATCGAAATACTCTCAGCCGCTCAGACGCGGCCAGTGACGCTCAGCAGCGGCTCGAAAATCCACTCGATCAGCCGGCGCCGATCGAGCAGCACGTCGGCCTCGAGCTGCATGCCCGGCACAAGCGGCTGCGCCTGGCCGTAGGCCTGCACAGTCTGCTGATCGAGGGCGACAGTGATGGGGTACAGCGGCTCCGCCGAAGGTGTCGCCTTCATCGATTCAGGCAGCGGCAGACTCGCTAACTCAGCCGCATGCAGTGGGGTGCGCGACACCTGCACCACCTCCCCCGCGTGATGGCCGAACTTCTGATACGGGAAGGCTTGGTAACGAAGCTGAACGGCCTGATCGGGTCGCACGAAGCCCACCGCGCTCGACGGCGCGAAGAGCTTGGCCTGCAGCTTCGCATCGCTGGGCAGCAGGCTCGCGAGCGCTGTGGCGGGCGTGACACTGTGGCCGACTCCGGCCATCACCGCGGTGACGACGCCGTCTTGCGGCGCACGAATGACAACCGTCTGCTTCGCCGCGTTCTCAGCCGAGGCGCCCGCCAGCGTGGCCAGCTCGCGCTCGATTTCACCGATGGTGGCGAGACTGCGCAATGGCTCTTCGCGTCGGTGCGCTTCGATCACACCCATCTCGCGCAACTGCGCCGAGCGCTTGAGGGACAGCGCCTGCAGCTTGGCCTGCACCTCTAGTACTTCAGATTTCTTCGTGCGCACATGCGCGGCCGACACGAAGTTTTCGCCTCGCAGGGACTCCCACTGCGCGAGATCTTGCCGCTTCAACGCGAGCTGCTCCTCGTACAGATGCGATTCCGCATCCATCTGCGTTAGCTCGCGCTTCATGTCGGCGAGCTGACGTTCCAACCCGGCGACCTGCTCCTGCTGCAATTGAGTTGCACGGCGCGAGGCATCCTGCAGGCTGTTTCGACGCGTGGCAATGCTGTTTTGAACCTGCACCTGCGTGTCGCCGCTCAGGCTCGTGCGGTCAATGGACAGCACGAAGAGCACGTCACCGCGCTTCACGCCACGCCCTTCGAGCACATGGCTTTCAGTTACCACGCCAGCCTGCGGCGGCACCAGGCGCAAAACGCCATGGTCAGGCACGAGGTAGCCAACGATGTGCGCCTTGCGCGTGTAGCGGCCTTCGAAGAGGAAGCCACAGACGAGCACGGCAATGATCACGACAAGGAGGGTCAGCACCACGAGAGGCACCGGCCGCACGAGCTGGATGCTGCCAAGCCAGGCTTGCTGGCGGCCTTCAATAACTTCAGAGCGGAAGAGGTTGGCCATGTGGCGTCTTTTAGGGCCTGTTAACACTGAATGCATACCCGCGCCGGTGTCTGGCAAGGCACAGGCGGATTCGCCTGACTTGCAGCCGATTCCAACATCGCCCACGGTGCGGGACAACTGGCAGGTCTTACAGGTGGCGAGGGATGAGGCTCCGCAGCTTGATTCGATTGCTCCAATGCGTCCACCCATTGCCACCAGGGATCCCAGCATTGCGTACGACCCGCGTTATCTCGAGGACGCCTAAAAGCCAATGCGGCACGTGCCGCCTCGATCCTTTATTGGCGACGAGCGACACCGCATTGCTTGACTGCGCCGCAATCTGGCAACGGAACTCCCCGACTGGGCCCTGTTCCAGGCATCTGTCGAGCCCGGCCGCTACACGGCCAACCCGGCATCTACGAACTCTGCGATGAGTGCACTGCGCGACATCCCGCGCTTGCGGACAAGTGCAGCCAATCGTTGGGCCGCTTGCCTTCCAAGGTGAACTTCAACAATCACCTTGTCACCCTTTCGACTCGATGCGCCGGGCGCCTCGCCATGCTTTTGCCCATGGCGTTGTTCTTCCAGCAACCTCATCGCCTCGTCGCGCGCTTCGATTGCCAAAGCCTTGGCCTCAGCATCCCCGTAGCGCGCCACGCTGAACCTGCGCCGTTCGGGGCGCCCGTTCGGCACCGGCACCCATTCGGCCACCCAGTGCAAGCGGGGCATGCCGTCCTTGTTAGGCGTTCGGCTCAGGTGAACTCCAAGGACGCCGCTGGTATTGGACTTCTTCAATTTCCCAGGTTGGGAGAAGTTCAGGTCGCCCTCACCGCCAAGCTCCTCGACCCCGGCGGCCTGCCGCCGCACCACCCGCATCAGCCAGTCGCGATACTCGATGGCCACGAGCAATGCAGGCTCGCACCCGCCGTACTCACGGTCGGCAAAATACTTCTTGTGCGAGACGCCGTTCCGCATCACCTGCACCAACCAGGCGGTGCCGTTTTTCTCTCTCCTCACGTTGCGCACCCGGTCGAATTCCTTCGGCGGCTCGGGCTCGGCGTCCGGCGTCTGGCTCAATTCGTTGCGGTACGCGATGGCCGCGTGCAGCGCCCTTTGCGTGCCACCGTGTTCCAGGTCAGAAAAATACTTGACGTAAGACGTCCCGCGCCGCGTCACTTGTACATGCCAACCTTTGCCTCCTCGCTCCCGTCTCACGTTGCGCACCGGGTGCGAGCCGAGGAACTCATTGGTTGCGGCCCCGTCCGCTGCGGGAGCCTTTGCGCGCGCTTGTGATTTCACTGTATTCATCCGCCTTCAGATCTCCTCATGTCTTCACGTATGGTCTTGCCAATTTCCGGTCATGTCATCTATTGAGCCCAAGGTGCAGGGCCTTGACTATTGCGGTTCACGCAGTACGAGAGCCGTGCGAGCCTGAGCACCCCACCGGTTGCAATGCCCGATCGATTTGCAGCAGTCCTGCGTCCAAATGATGGGGCACCGGCATGCTTGCAATGGTGCAAGACCGGGTCAAAGCATTTTGAGAATCTTGAGCCCGTGCAACGCACCACTCACTGGAACTCGTTGCGCATTTCGGGAGTGTCGGCCAACCTTGTTTTGAATGCAGTGACATGCTGTTGTCGTGACGACCTATAGGTCGCTGGCACCGCGGGCCACGCGTTACGTCACAACTTTATGTCAAGGCAAGGGCCTTGCCTGACTAGAAATCAACAAGGTTTGAAAGCCCCAATGTCCGCGCTGCGCTTCGGAAAATAGCGAGCCTCTTTTAGCGGATGGGCAAGAGGCTTTGTAATGCAGAAATCTCAAATGCAACAGCGCAACGGATTCTGAACTCTGGCATCTACATCTTGAATTGCTGGAGCTTCCTTTGAACCGTCGATGCGTGTCGTGACCGCATTGATAGCCTATTTCCTTCCCATGACGATGGGACCAGAAACGATCGCAGACTTCAAGCCTGACTTTGCTGATCGGTGTGAGTGGACCTTGAGCCATAAGAACAAGTGGACTCACACCGACCTGGCCATGGCAGCGATTACTGCGCCATGAGCACTGGCACGTTCGCCAGATGCACTTACCAAGTGGGATGGGGCGATGAACTGCTTCCGGCTCCACCACTGACCTGGCTCAGGAGACTCGGATCGAGGGGAACCGGCAAGGACGGTGCAGCAGGCACCACCGGCTTGTTCGACTGTGCCTGCGGAACGACCTGGGTATATTGGTGCGACATTTGAGGCTCCTGGGATGGAACGCACACCCTGTGCGTGTGACTCCATTCCAGCAGCGACCCTTTGGGCACGTAACTGTCAACTCTTACAGGTTTGTTTCAACGAATGATGCCGAGCCGTAGCGCCTTGAGGACAGCTTGGTGCTTGTTGATGCAGTCGAGTTTGTGTGTTGCGTTATTGATGTGAAGAACTGCAGTGCGCTCGCTGATGCCCAGGATGTTTCCCAACTCCCAGGCTGTCTTCCCTTCCATCGTCCAGCGCAGGCTTTCCAATTCACGCGGGGTGAGATTCGGGAAGTCCGATTGCGGTTGCGCCGGTAGCAGCACACGCAGTGCCGCATCCTGCGCGTGCACCGCAAACAATTGCAGATCAGCCACCAAGCGCGTTACCTCGGTCGAACTCCCTGGCAAAGGCTGATCGCGATCTACCCCTAGAAAGAAGTGACGACCTTCGGGCATATGCAAAGCGAGCGCGATCCCGACTCGATATCCAAAACTCGCCTGATGCTCCCACTTGTCGCCTTGACCGGCCGCCGTGTAAGTCTGTTGATTCCAGATGATGGGGACGCTCAGGCGCTTGCAGTGCTGAGTCACCGGATCCCGACGCGCATCACCCACATATTCAGCCGATGCGCTGTATTCCGGCGGTGCGTTGTCGACCCACACGAATTCAGGCTCGCCCCGGAAGCGATCTACTACTGCCGTAGCAGTGACGGTTTCGAATCCCAGCTGTTTTGTAAAGCGCACCACTTCACTCAACAGCTCATCACGGCTCGTCACCTGCAGCACTGACGTGAATCCATCTTGCAGCATGGTTCTTGTCTACTCCCATAACAACGTCGCGCGATCCGCCCACAAAACAGATAGATCACCTGAAAGGATTTACAGATGGCAAGCGCGTCTTGACGCACCACACTCCCTGCCATCGGGCCCCATCCCATCAACCACCAACGCAGGACCGCAAGCAGATGACACCCGCTTGGATCGTGTGTGCGTGGCCGCCTCTATTGTGGCAGGCCGAGTGCGCTCCGAATCTGCATTTCATCCATCTTGGCACACGTGTGTTCAACGCGGGTGACAACGATCACCCATGTGGACAAACCGTGTGGGGCAACCCTTCGGCAGACCCTGCCGCCGGTGTGGCTTGGGACTGGGTAGAGGTGCAGGAGGGCGTCGTCGCCATGGCAGACCCGATGGCCCTCGTGACCAATCTCCAGCTCACGGATTCAAACGGAGACATTCTTCCGAGCAACCTGGCCGCGCGGCATCTCAATGGCCTCGTGCACACGCTGCCCTGGCAAACCGAAGTACAGCGCGCCTTGCATCGCGTGCCGGCGTAATGAGGGTCACAACCCCACTCAACGTGACGGCGGCAGAAGCATCTCTGTGTGCGCAATCCCGTCTTCCATGTATTGATCGCCCTGCACGATGAAGCCGGCCTTTTCATAAAACGCCTCCAGCCGCGACTGCGCCGAGATGCGGATCGCGTGACCGGGGAAGACATCGTGCGACAGCGCGATTGATCTCTGAACAAGATCGAGGCCGAGACCGGTGCCTCGCGATGCGGACGTCGTGAGCACGCGGCCGATGGATGGCTCGTCGTACTTGACGCCGGGTGCGAGCAGGCGTGCATAGGCTTGGGGAACGCGATGCCCGGCCGACCATGCCGCGATGTGCCACGCAGTCTCGTCGTGACCGTCGGCGTCGAGGTAGACGCAGTTCTGCTCGAGCGAGAACACGAGCTGACGCGCCATGAGGATGTTGCTCAGCTCGCGCAGCGTGAGCTGGTCGAAGGGGCAGATGCGCCAAGTGATGGAGGGGGTTGCCGTCGCGTTCATGCGCACATCATGCCGCGACCGTCCATTCATCAAAAGCCATGGCGTATTGCATCCTCTCCATGTGTATTGCTCCATCTCCCTCCGGGAGGGCTGGGGTGAGGGTGCCGGCCGCAGCCCAGACCAACCTGTGAAATCCCGGCCTTCGAATCAGCGCACCGCAGCCGCCCTGAGCATCCTCGCCACGAACCAAACACCCATCGCCGTCAGCACGGCGCACACCGCGATGGGCACGAGCACCTGCTCCATGCCGAAACCTTCACCCTTGAGCACGCGTGTCATCAGCGTGTTCTGGGCGAGTGCCGGCACCATCAGATGCCAGCCCGCTTCTCCCCCTTCGTTGAAGACGGTGAAGAGCGGCAGCAGCGACACGCCGAGGATCACGACGGTACTGTTCGCCTGCGCTTCCTTGAAAGTCCTGCAGCGGATGGCCACGGCCATCAGCACGGCAGAGAGTGCAGCGGCGAAGGGCAGCAGCACGGCGAGAAAGAGCAGTGCCTCGCGCAGTCCGAACTGGAACATTGCTTGCAACGTGTCGCTTTGCAGAAGCCACTGTGCAGGCAGAAAGCTGAAGCAACTCAACACCGCAATCAGCATGCTCAGGCATGCGACCGCCCCCCACTTGCCCAGCACCAGCGCGGCCCGCTCTGCCGGGTTCATCAGCAAAGGCTCCAGCGACCCGCGCTCGCGCTCGCCGGCCGTCGTGTCCAAGGCCGCATTGAGCGCGCCGTAGAGCACAGCCATCAGGACGAAAAAAGGCAGCATGCCGGTGATCTGCGTCGCACGTGTCTGCGTGCTCGCAAGGTCTCGCTCTTCCACTTGCATGGGTTCGAGCAACTCCGCCGACACGCCGCGCACCGCGAGGTTCAACGTAGCGCGCTCGCGGCTGAAGCCGCTGAGCAATCGCTGGATGCGATGGCTGCCGCCTTCGGCCTGCTTGTTGGCGCTGTCGCTCACCACCTCCACCACCGGCGCCTCGCCGCGCAGCACGGAGTCCTCGAAATCTTCGGGGATCACCACCACCGGATCGCCCAGCCTGGACTTGCGCAACTGCATCTCGAAGTCGGCCGGCGCGGTCTTCACTGTGTAGGTCTGGCGCTCGAAGTAGTTCTTGAGACTGGGGGCGCGCTCCATGTGCATCACCACGACCTCACGCTTCTCGGCACGCGCCTCGAAGGATGCAATGAAGGACGACAGCGCGATGAGCACCAGCGGTCCGAGCATCACGCTCGACAACAGCACGACGATGAGCGTGCGCCGGTCGCGCAGCGCATCGGTGATTTCCTTGCAATAGACCGTCCATGCGGCGCGAAGAAATGATGTGTTGGCGATGCTCATGCTGCCGCCCCAGCTGCCCTGGCTTGTTTGAATTCTTCTGCGAACGCGAGCTCCACGAAGGCTTCTTCAAAATCCTCTTCCCCAGTTTGTGCGAGCAGCTCGCCCACCGTGCCAGACGCGACGGTGCGGCCGTGCGAGACGACCACCACGCTGTCGCACAGCCGTTCCACCTCTTGCATGATGTGCGTCGAAAACACGATGCACTTTCCGCCGCCCTCGGGCGTACGCAGAAAACGCAGCGCATCGCGCAGGGCGCGCGTGGCCAGCACGTCGAGTCCATTGGTCGGCTCATCGAGCACGATGTTGGCGGGATCGTGCACCAGCGCCCGGGCGAGCGCCGTCTTCATGCGCTCGCCCTGGCTGAAGCCATCGGTGCGCCGCTCGAGCAGGGCTTTCATCTCCAGCATTTGCGCGAGCGCTTCGGCGCGGGCATGGGCCGCCTCGCGCTCCATGCCTTGCAGCATGCCGTAGTAGACGATGTTCTCGCGCGCCGACAAGCGCGGATACAGCCCGCGCGCATCGCTCAGCACGCCCATGCGCGCCAGAGCCTCCCGCGGCCGCGAGACCACGTCGATGCCGTCGACCGACATGCTGCCGGCGTCTGGCGTGATGAGACCTGCGAGCATGCGCAGCGTCGTCGTCTTGCCTGCGCCGTTGGGACCGAGCAGGCCCGTGATGCGGCCATTGGGTGCGGAAAAGCTGACCTGCTGCACTGCCTTCACGACATGCGGCGCAGATCGCCTGAACGACAGTCCGCGCTTGGTGGTGGATGGTGCGAGAAAATTCTTGGCGAGCGAGTCGATGGTGATCATTTCTTTGCGGACTCCAGCGACAAGTCGATCGGGCGGTAAGCCGGCGGCCGGGGCATGTTCTTCGTGCAGCTCGCGTCCACGGCCAGCGCATCGCTTTCTTCGACGGCATCAATGAAGCGGAACATCACGTCGCGCATGCACGGGATGCTCAGCACGCCGTGGCCGGCGTTGGGCACGACCACGTGCAGCGCCTTCGGGCCCAGTGCCTTGGCGGCGCGCTCGCCGTGGCGCGGCGGCGTGGCCGGGTCGATGCCGCCACTCAGCACGAGCGCCGCAGAGTTGCTCACCGGCATGTTGTAGAACGCCGAAGCCACCTCACCGCGCGGCCATTCGCTGCACACGCGCTTGTACACGCGGGCGAAATCGTGGGTGAAATCGCGCCCCGGTGCGTCGGTGGCCTGCCCCACCCGTGGATAGTCTTCGGCACATACCACCGAGAAGTGCATGCCCATCGCAAGCGACGTGCCCTTGCGCGACGCGAAGAGGCTGTTCAGGCCAAGGAGCGCTCCGTAGCGGCCGCGCACCGCTTCGTCGATTGCATGCGGCAGCGCGGCGGCAAGCGCAGGCGCATAAAGCGGCCCACGCACGGAGCCAAGCACCATATGGCGCGTCAACGTGAAGGTTTCGGGTTGCCCGCTCAAGGGGTGCGTGGCCGTCACGGGCTTGGGCAGGCTCGCGAGCAAGCCGATCCAATCGGCGCGCAAGTTGGGATGCGCCCGGGCACAGGCCGCATCAGCCTCGCAACTCGCGATCACCGCATCGAACGCCGCCTGGTTGTCGGTCGAAAAGCTGACCGGCAGGACCATGTCCGGCGGCGCGACGCCGTCGATCACCGTGCGGCGCACCTGGTTCGGAAACTGTCGCAGGTACTCCAATGCTGCGCGCGTGCCGTAGGACGCACCGACCAGGTTGATGCGATCGACGCCGAGCTGCCGGCGCACGGCGTCGAGGTCCTGCATCGCGATGGTGGTGGTGAAGAAGCGCAGGTCGCCATAAGGCAGCTTCTGAAGCTGTTCGCGGCATTGCTTCACCTGCGCGAATTGGCGCTCAGGATCGGCCTGGTCGGCCAGCGGGAGATGCCGCACGTCCTCGCACTCCAGCGGCGCGGACTCGCCCGTGCCGCGCTGGTCGACGAACACGATGTCGCGTCGGTTGTTGAGACGCGTGAACAGCGGCAACACCTGTGGCGACACGCCGATCGCGCTCTGCCCCGGGCCGCCCGCAAGCATGAACACCGGGTCCGCCAGCTTGCGTCGCGCCATGGCGGGCAGCACCACGTAGTGCACGTCGATCTTCTTTCCTTCGGGATGGGCCGGGTCGAGCGCCCGCCTCACGACGCCGCACTGCACCTCGTTCTTGATGCCGGCGATGCGACACGGCTTCAAGGCTTCGTCGCTCCACGCGGGCAACGCGGCGAATGCCAGCACCGACAACGTGGCGGCATGGCACATGAGGAATAGCTTCATCGAATGGGACCTTTCAAACGCGGGCAAAGTGTGCCCGCGTTCTCGCGCCTGGAGAAATCTGGGACGCTTCACCCAAAGGGGCTACGGCTGCCCCAGCAAGCGCTTCAGTTCGCCGCTGTCGATCAACGCCTTCAATTCCGAATATCCGCCCACCAACACTCCGCGCACGAACACCATCGGAAAGGTTGGCCAGCCCGTCCACATTTTCAAGGCCGTCCGCCGGCGCCATTCGCTCAAATAACTACCGTATTCGAGGTAGTGAAACGGTTGCTGCGCATCCGACAGCGCCTTGCGCGCCCGGCGGCAGAACGGGTTCTGCGCCATGCCTACAACGAGGATCGGATTCGACAAGGTTGCTGCCTGGACGTTGTGCACGATGTCGGCATGCCAATTGGCGACTCGTTCGCGCACCATGGGGTGCATGCGCGTTTCATCAAGGATTGTGCGGGGCATCGGCTACTCCTGCTGGAAAACAGTGAGCGTATCCGAGCCCAGCGAGGGGCACGTCACAGCGGGTGAGCGACCGATCCAGCCCCGATTGCAGGCGTACTACGACACTGCTCCCTGCTGCTTCTTTGCATTGGCGAAATTGAACACGCCTTCGCATATGCCGCGCTGCGCGTCGTCGCTTGGAAGCTTTGCGCACACGACATCCAGCTGGGTTTTCAATCGCTGGATCGACGCCGCATGCGCACGCGAGCTGTTCCATTCGCCCAGCTTGGTGCCCACGCGCTGCAGCGATCGCGCACTGCGTTCATAGAAAGCATTCGGTTGCGCGGCGGCTTCGGCGAACAGCTGCGACACCGCGGCTTCAATGCGCTTCTCGTCCTGCGGTGCCAGCTCGATCAACGCACCGACGTAAGACGCGCCCCATTGAAGCCGCGTGGCCGGGCCCTCGGATTGATCGAACGCCTCCTGCGACCAGCGCAAGGCACCGACCTTGTCGCCGCGCTTCTTCGCGTTCGACGAGAGTTCGGACATCAGGTAGTAAGGCGAGTGACTCTTCGCAAGGTTGGCTTTGAGAAGCGCATCGGACTCATCGAGCAGGCCTGCTTCTTCGAGCAAGTAGGCCGCAGCTGTGATGACCGCCTGCCGCTCGTAGCCGTCGGTGATCTCGCGGTCGACTCGCGCCGCATGCTCCTTCACATCGGCGAGCAATGCATCGGGCAGCCGGGGCAAAGCCCTGTCATCCTTGTGTTGGTCGATCTTGGCAAGATCCACTCGCGCCTGCAAGGCGGTCATGCGGTCGGCGCGAGACAGCGTCGTGTCGGATTCCAGCGTTTTCAAGGCCGAATTGAAACCTTCGACGAGCTGCGCGCGCTGTGCGGACTTCGTACCCGACAAGGCTCGCACGATGTCGGCGGCGTTGTTGGTCAGCACATCCATGTGCATGCGCGACTGCTCCGGATTCGACAGCACGGCGAGCACTCGGTCGCGCTCCTTGTCGTCCGGTTTAAACGCGGCCTTCGCATCGGTGGCGGCAATCGCCTTCAAGAGAAGCCGCGTGGCGGTGTCGGGTTGATCCGCCGGACATGCGGCAGCCAGTTGCTGCAAGAGCGCTGGCATCTGCTCCTTGGGCGCCACCTGCTGCTCGTCCGTTTCCCATGAATAGAAGGCAAGCAGCTTCCAGTCGTTGGGCGTGAGCCCCAATCCGCCCTGCCTTGCGTCGGCCAGCACGGCCTTCACCGGGCGTTTCGCGCTCATGCCGAGCGTGAGCACCTGCGTGTACTGTGAGGCATCGACCTCGCCGGGCAATCGCGTGAGTTCGACGCCATCCGAATTGAACAGCACCATGGTCGGGTAGCCGCGCACCTTGAATCGCGTGCCGAGCTTTTGCGCGCCGGGGCTGTCGCCGTCGATGTAGACCGGCACGAAGGCGCGGGACCGCTCGATGAAGTCCATGCGGTTGAAGAGCGTCGCCTTCACCTGGTTGCACGGCGGGCACCACTTGGCACCCCAGTAAATGAAAATCGGCTTGCGGTCTGCACGGGCCTGTGCAAAGGCTGCGTCAACATCGGCGTCGCTGACCGCCTGCTTCCAGGCGATGCCGGGTACCTCATGTGCGGACGACGCGGCTGCGGCGGATGCCGGCGCGAAGGCGGCCGGGGTCGGTGCAGGCCTATCGCACGCCGCAAGGGCAGCCGCGGCGAGGGTGCATGCGAGGGCGCTAAAGCGTGCCTTCATGAAATTTCCGTCAAGGATGCGAGTGTCGCCCAGGTCGCATGGCCGACATCGACTCCGGGCCATTGCCCAGCCACTTCGCATTTGAAGTCATGGCTTCGCGACCGTGTGTGGCCGCGCGGCCTTTCCATCAGGGTCGGGAATATTCTGCACAGGAAAAAGCACGACGCGTGACACTGCGTCCCAGTACCGATTCCGTGGCATCCGCATTCAGCTGCTCCAGCAATGCCGCCACGACCGTCAAAGATTTTGTGGAGGACGGCCCGACGGCTCTACGGGCCCGAATGAGACCAGCCCCCCACAGGCCCGCATCCATTCCTCCGCGGGGGGCCATGCCGGGCTTCTTCCCAGCCACGCGGCATCACGCCCCGCAGGCATGGCCGACACCGATGTGAGGAGCAACGCCGCAGCGCGCCCGCCCAGCGCCCCCAAGACGGGAACTTATTTCGGGCCAAGTCCTAATTGCCCGGCCGCTTCGCATATCGCGGAATGGCTTCGCATCCATGGGTAGCCTCCGCGATCGACAACGTCACACTCGGATCTTCTGTAAAGAAAGGCACGGCATGAAACTGAAACTGAGCTCCATCAAAAACACCTTTGCCACCTCATTCAGCACGCGCAGCGTCAACCGTGTCGCCTCGACTGTCAGGCACGCTTTTGAGGGTGGCCTGTCGGCCCTACGACGTAAAGATGGGACACCAACGCCCACTTCCTCATCGCTGCCACCCCGTGGGTCCATACCGACGCGACAGCAGCCCGTGTACTGGGGGCCGATCCCTGTGCCCGGGAATGCGATAGAAGAGGAGCAACAACTGCGAAAGGCCCTGGCGGCCAGCCTGAGGCCGTCGCAGCCACACGCCGCCCCGGGCTCCCATCGGTACGGACACCAACAGCAGCCCGAGTACCGGGGGCCGATCCCTGTGCCCGGGAATGCGATGGAAGAGGAGCAACAACTGCGAAAGGCCTT
>JAJKJU010000289.1 GCA_021153565.1 Rhizobacter sp. | reverse complement strand
CAAATGCTCGCCATAGCACGAGCTATGGCTGCGCTTTGCGCCTAGATCAGGCGCCTTTTGACGTGCTGCTCGGACACGCTCGAAATACTCTCAGCCTCTGATCCCTTCAATCCCGCAAGTGGCGTGACTTCGGTCGCCGATGCAGCAGGAGCAACATGCCCATGAGGCCGCCGACGCCGGAGTGGACCCAGCCGAGCTGCGGGCGAATGCCCTCGGGGGCAAAGTAGTACAGCAGGTAACCGGTCAGCGCGAGCAGCCCGGCCAGGCCGCACATGACCAGGCCTGATCCGCGCTGCTGCGCCCAGCGCTGCCGTCCACTCATGCGCCATCCGTGAGGGATGTGCGCAGCCGACAGCGCGCCGAACATGAACAGGCCGAAGAAGGCCGCGAATCCATGCAGTCGCATCGTCCAGGCTTCGAGCGGATGGGGCAAGCCATCAGTACCCGCGCCATAGTGAAGGGACAACCAAGTGATTCCTGTCGCGAGCAGCAGCAACCCGCTCAGGTAGAGCATGGCGCGCTGCCAGCGGGGCAGGCCGTGCTGACGGTGCGGGCGGGGAATGTGACGGTTCATCGCGAACGGATCAATGCAGCCAAGCCTGCGCGCCGTAGCGGGCGAGCAAGGGGTTGGCAGTATCGCCGCTGATCGCCACGACTTTGGTGAGCGCGTCGGCCCAAAGGCACAAGGGCGCTGCGACGCTGGCATGGGCTTGCACGGGTATCGGGGCGAAGGCCTGCGATCGGCTGCCGTGACCGAAGTGGCTTGTGGCAAAGGCGCCGTCGCGCAGCTTGGCGAATTGCCGCACGCCGCCTGCGTGCTCGTCGCGAAGGGACACGGGCAGGTCGGTGTCGCCGAACACGCGAACGTCGCCGCCGGCGTTGACCCATCCGGCCTCGCAGCCGTTGGCCATCAAGGCATCGACAGCATGGTCTACCGCATACCCCTTGGCGATGCCGCCGAGGTCAAGGCGCACTTTGTCGCCGAGTTTGTGCAAATGCGATCTTTCGCAGCGCCAGCCCTCTGGCGCCGTGCCCAGGGTAATGTCGAAGATGCCGCCGCTCGCGTCGCGCAAGCTTTGCGCCGCCATGAGAACGGTGTTTGCGTGCTTTTCGATCGCGATGCTTGTACCGCTCGGAATGGCGTGAAAGCGCGTGATGTCGCTCGCCGGCTCGAAGCGTGACAGCCGCGCTTGAATGTCGGCCACCGCCTCGAATGCCACACGCACGGCGTCATCGACGCGAGCGTGTTGGCCGAGCGCGCCCACCTCGACGATCGTGCCCAGCAAGGGTTTGGCACGGCGCACCCAGGCCACGGTGGTGGCTGTCACGTTCACCCCAGCACCCCATTTCGCCGCGCCAGATCGACGACGGCCACGATGCGCTTCACGCCATCTGTCACGTGCTTGCAGCTCAAGGTCGCGCCGCTGATGTTGGCGATGTCCTCGCCCACTTGGATCGTCGATGCCACTGTCTTGCCGACGAACTGCTGTCGCCACGCAGGCAGGCGGATTTCTTGGCCGTGGCTCTCGCGGTAGGAGAGGATCTCGACCTGTCTTACCGCGCCGTCTGCGGCGATTCCAACCGCGTAGCTGATGAGCTCGAATTTGCCGACGACCTCGTCGATCACGATGTAGCCGAGCGTTGCCGAGCCGTGATACGCGACGCGCACCGGCCACGTCGCCGATCGCGCCTGCACGCCTTGTGCCGACAGCTTTTGCATCTGCGCAGCATCGAGCTTCACTTCGCGTGATTCGAAGCGATCGGCTTGCGGAAACATCAACTTCGCGGCTTGGTCGGCGCTCAGGTAGTCGACCGCGAACACGCTCGTCGGCGCGAGCACGAGTGCCGATGCCGCCGTCGTGAGCGTGATGCGCATCAGAAGCTCCAGCCCAGGCCCAGGTTCAGACGGTTCGCGTCGCTGTTCTCGCGGAAGCGCTGCACGTCGGCTTTCACGACGATGCCTTGCGCGACCTGGAAGTTGGCGCCCAGCGTCACCACCTGCTCCGTTGCGGCAGCGCTGGGCGTGATGCCGGGGCCGAGGTCGGCGAAGCTCTTCGCGGTGTTGAAGCGCTCGACGCGCACAAAAGGCGAAAGCGCGTAGTCGCCGCTGGTCCACAGGCGGTAGGCGGCTTGGCCGTACCAGCCATCGAAGGACTTTGGAATCAGCGTCGGGTTGCCCACCAGCGTCGCATTGAGCGCCGCGGTGTTGCTGATGGTGCCGCGCGCGTACACGGCCGACAGATCCCAGCGCCCTGGTGTCCAGCGGGCGTGAGCGTCCCACAGCGTGACGCGGCTGCTGGCCGCGGCCTGTCCGTGCGTTGCGCCGCCTGTGAACAGCGACGCGCCGACGAGCAGGCCTGGCATGCCGCGCCAGTTCACTGCACCGAAGACCGCAAGGTCGCGTGCTTTTGCGAGTGCCAGTTCCTGGTGGATCGAACCGAGCGGCGATTCGGCACCTTCGGTGGCCGCCGCGTCCCACTTCGTCAGGTCAAAGCTGCTGCTGATGCCGCCTTGCACCGTGAGGCCGTTGTCGAAGTTGCCCACGAGCTGGATGCCGCCTTCGCGCCAGGTGCTCGGGATGATGGCTGTCTCGACGAAGTTGCGCTCAACGCCGAAGAAGGCCGGCGGCTCGTGGTTCTCGTTGAGCAGGCCGGCCGGCATCAGGAATAGGCCGGCACGCACGGCCAGGTTCGGTTGAACTTGGTGTTCGATGTATGCCTGCTCGACCGCAACCTCGCCGGGATCGCTCGACGAAGTCACCGAGTGCTCGACCTCAAGCTCGGTCACGACCTTGGTCTTCGCGTCGAAGCGATGCTGGTAGCCCAGCACGAAGCGGCGCAGATCGGCCTGCGCGTTCTGGCTCGCCTTGTTCGGGCGGTTGTAGTTGATCTCGCCGTAGCTCGACAACACGGTAGCGGCTTCGGAGGCTGCGACGGGCGCGGGCGCAGGTTCTGCGGCAGCCAGCGCAGAGGGTTTCGACGCCTCAGGTGTCGTCGCACGCTGCTGCTGCATCTGCGCCAACTGTGCCTTCACGGCAGCGAGTTCGGCGGAGAGTTGGTCGAGCCTGCGTGCGAGTTCCGCCTCGGTCGCGGACTGGGCGAAGACTTGTGTACCACCGACTGCCAAAACTGCGGCGAGGGCGATCTTCGAAGTGGTAAGGATGCGAGAACTTGTCATATGTATGGCGGGAGAGTGTGTGGAATTCGGATCAGCGCTTGTAGCCGTCATTCAAGGTTTGAAGGAATGCGATCACGTCGTCGATCTCGGTGTCCGAGAGGGCCGGTGCGTCGCCAGGCCGGCGGTTGTAGGGCACTTCGGTGGTGTTGACGTTCGCGTGATACTGCGTCGGCAGGTCATCGAACTTCTTCACCGTGCCGTCGGCGTTCAAGGGATAGAACTTCTCGGGGTTTGTATCGCGCTGCACGTAGAAGGTAAGTGCGTCTTTCAGTGACTTGAAGCGGCCGTTATGGAAGAAGACCTTGCGCAGGGCGACGTTGCGCAGCGACGGCACCTTGAAAGCTCCGCATAGATCGCCTCGCGATGCCATGTCACCGCCTTCGCGGGCGCACAGGCCCAGGTCGAAGGAAGTCGGGTCGGCGTTTTGCAGCAGATCAGGGTTGCGCGGAATGCCGAGGTTGTCGTAGCTGAAGTCGGTGAAGAGCGCGTGACTGCCGTCGCTGTTCTTGGCCGATGGATGACAGGCGGCGCAGTTGCCCTTGGCCGGATTGTTGAAGAGCGCGAATCCGCGCAGTTCCTGGTCGCTGAGGCTGGCCTTGCCGCGCAGGAATTCATCGTACTTGCTCGAGAAGGCGTGGAAGATTGTGTCTTCACGTTGGAACTGCTGCAGTGCGAGCGTCATGCGGGAGAAGGCGTCTTCCTGTCGCGTGAAGATGTCTGCGCCGAAGAGCCTTTTGAACTCATCCGCGTACGCCGCGTGCGAGAGCCTGTCGACGACTTCGCTGGCGCTGATGTTGGCCATTTCGACAGGATTCGTGAAGGGACGTCCTGCCTGGTCTTGCAGAGAACTCGTCCGCCCGTCCCAGAAGAATCCGCCAGTGGGCGTGCCGTCTGCTGCGAAGTGGAACGCGCTGTTGGTCGCCAGGTAGCGGATGGAAGGCGAACTGCGTTTGCCCTGAAGCTCAAGTCCTGCTCCGCCCATTTGTGCGGGCAAATCGTTGTCTGCGGCGTGCCCGCTGTTCGCGACGTGGCAAGTCGCACACGATTGCCGGCCCGAGGCGGAGATCGAGGTGTCGTTGAAGATCTTTTCGCCGAGGCTTGCCTGTGCCGAAAGGGGGGTCATCGTGGAGGCGGTGTCAACGTCGGATACCGCAGTGCCGCCGCCGCAGGCGGACAGCACGAGTGCTGAGAGCAACACGCTCAAACCAATGGACAACCTGCGGACCACGTCGACTCCTCTGGTTCTAGTGCACCTCGGCATAAGTTCGATATTGCAAATGCGAACGGTTCGCAAGCATACTCGTGTCGTGCTGGCCGCGGAAAAAAGCGGACTGGGCCATGCGTGCGCGGCGGTGCATCTTGCTATGGATTTGGCATTGCTTGCCTACAATCCCGCCTCTACGCACTCCCTTCGCCGCCACGCACGTGGCCTGCCGCCATGCTTGACATCAACTTATTGCGCAAGGATTTGCCCGGCGTCATCGCCCGCCTGGAAAGGCGCAAGTCGCCCCAGCCTTTTCTCGACGTCGAACGTTTTCAATCGCTCGAATCGGAGCGAAAGACCATCCAGACGCGTACCGAGGAATTGCAGGCGCGCCGCAACAGCCTGTCCAAGCAGATCGGCCAGTTGAGGTCCAAGGGCGAAGACAGTTCCGCCGCAATGGCCGAGGTGGGTGGTATCGCCGACGAATTAAAGGCTTCGGCCGATCGGCTTGAAGTGATCCAGACCGATCTGTCGGCAATGCTGATGGCCGTGCCCAACCTGCCGCACGACAGCGTGCCGGTGGGGGCCGACGAAAACGCCAACGTGGAGGTTCGTCGCGTCGGCACGCCGCGGAGCTTCGACTTCGAGCCGCGTGACCACGTGGACCTGGGCGGCCCGCTTGGACTCGACTTCGACACAGGTGCCAAGCTCTCCGGTTCGCGCTTCACCTTTCTGCGTGGCCCGATGGCGAAGCTGCATCGCGCACTGGCGCAGTTCATGCTCGACACTCAGACCGGGGAGCACGGCTACACCGAGTGCTATACGCCCTACATCGTCAACCGCGAAATCCTCGAAGGCACCGGCCAACTGCCCAAGTTCAAGGACCAGATGTTCTGGGTCTATCGCGGCGAAGAAGCCGATGGCGGCGAAACGATTGCCGCGGGCAGCGAGCAATACCTCATCTCTACCTCGGAAATCTCGCTCACGAACACCGTGCGCGAGCAGGTGCTGGCCGCAGACGCCCTGCCCATCAAGCTCACCGCGCACAGCCCCTGCTTTCGAAGCGAAGCGGGCAGCGCTGGCCGCGACACGCGCGGCATGATCCGCCAGCACCAGTTCGACAAGGTCGAGATGGTGCAGGTGGTGAATCCGGAGACGAGCTACGAGGCGCTGGAGGACATGACGCGCCACGCCGAGGTCATCCTGCAAAAGCTCGGGCTGCCATACCGAGTGGTGGCCCTTGCCACCGGAGACCTCGGCTTCGGCTCGACCAAGACCTACGACCTCGAAGTCTGGCTGCCGGCGCAAAAGACCTACCGCGAAATCAGCTCGGTCTCGAACTGCGAAGCCTTCCAGGCGCGGCGCATGCAGGCGCGCTTCAAGAATGCGCAGGGCAAGAACGAACTGGTGCACACGCTCAACGGCTCGGGCTTGGCGGTAGGGCGCGCCTTGGTGGCCGTGCTCGAGAACTACCAGAACGCCGACGGGTCGGTGACGATCCCCGAAGTGCTCCGCCCGTACTTTGCCGGACAGGAAGCGCTCAAACCCTGAGTTAGAATCTTGGGCTTGGCTCGACCCGCCAAGCCCGCATGAAGATTCTGGAGAGGTGGCAGAGTGGTCGAATGCGCCGGACTCGAAATCCGGTATACGGTTATACCGTATCGAGGGTTCGAATCCCTCCTTCTCCGCCAGGTGATGAGGAAATACGGGGCCTAGCGCCCCGTTTTCTTTTTCTACCCCCCCAAAAGACTCCCCATAGAAAATGCGTCACGGTGACACGTGGTGCGCCGTGCTGAGAGGCATGATTCTTTCGCCCCGCGGCGCTCGTTCGATTAGGAGGGGGCGCCATCGAGGGTGCTCGATGCTGGGCTATCCTGATTTCGGGATAGAGGCTCCCGCTTTACCATCGCCCCACATGTCGAAAGCGCCCAAGCAAGCCATCGTGATGCCGACGCCCGAAGAGGATGAGGCGATCACCGCAGCCGCCCTGTCGGACCCCGATGCGCAACCGCTGACCCCTTGTTATGACCCGATGTAATTTCGGCTTGCCGAACCACGCTAATCGAGGTTGAGTCATGGCACCTGTCCCGCGATGTTTTCGGCGGTGCCCGCACATGTT
>JAJKJU010000288.1 GCA_021153565.1 Rhizobacter sp. | reverse complement strand
TTGCGCGGCAGCAAGTAGCCGCCGCGCAGAACCAGGGCGTGATGCGCCGTCTCCAGGGTGTGCGCCAGCAAGCCGCCGACATTGGCGTGATGATGCGATTCAGACGCAGGCATCAACTGCACGAACTCCGCATAACGCTGGACCGCCGGCAGCAGATCTCGTTCGAACACTGTCTTGGCCAGGCGCGAGTGACGCGCCAGGTGTGGGAGCAACTGGTCGGCTCCGGTAACTTGCAACAGCTGCTGATGGGTGAGCACGGCCAGATGTCCTGGGGCTTGGCCACTGATGTTGATCTTGGGCGCCGGTTCAGCCGGCAACTCGACCACAACAGATTCGGCGCTCGGGGCATGACGCGTGAACGTAATTTGGGGCAGCCGCCGAATCCAACGCGGGTTGGACGACAGTTGCAGCCACACTGCGACCAACAGCAGTAGCACGGCAAGGATCAGCAGCAACTCGAGCACGGTTGGCGTTGCCTCAGTACATTGGCACGAGCATTGGACTCAACGAGTGCGGCGCCGGGTTGAACACTACCTTGGTCCACTCCCACGCATGGGCTGCATCTGTTGCTCGGTTGAACCGCGGCGTTGCAGCCGTCAGGCGCAGCGCCCCGATCTCACGGCGTCGTCGTGGGATTGCGGCGCGGCAGCACAAAGCGCAGGTTGCCGGCGACGAGCCAGTTGCGCAATGCTTGCGAGTCCACATGCATGGGCGACAGGTGCTGGGTGCGCAACTCGTGCGCGCCATCTTGTTTGTTCTGGAGAAAATCCCAGGAGGGCACGGCGGGCTCACCCAACGGTTTCCACGGTTTGCCGACGGCTGCGCCCTGCCCATCAAGCCACTGGGCATGCCAGTGCATGAAGGGCTGCTCCTCAATGTCCTTGATGGTGTCGCTGACTCTGACACGCACATTGGTGCGACGACGCAAGATGCTCGCGAATACGCGTGCGGTACCGAGCATCGGATCGTCGTGGGGCGGCAGGTACTGTTCAAAACCATCGTGGAGGCGCAACCAATCCAGAACCGTCCAGCTTCACTCTTGAAGGTCCAGGGTCTTGAGTGCCTGATTGATGCCGAAGCTTGCAGCTTGTCGATCCGCAGGGCCGCAGACCGGGCGGTTTTGCCGCGAAGAGGGCGGGGTTCACTGGTCAAATCATGCGTCAATGATGTCCGAGTTACCGTCCTAAACCCTTCGGCACGTGCCGGGGGTTTCGGCTTGCTTGTGCTACCGAATCGATGTAGTGCGGGGCTGGCCGGAGCTGCTTATTGTGTCCGTCGCATCGCTCGCCTCTCGGGCCCACGGATCCTTCGTTGAAGATGATCGATGGTCGCTTCAGACTGTCTGCAAACGTTCAACCTCGGGCTGCTGAATGACGCCGGCTGCACAAAGCTGACCTACGCGGCCGTTCTGGGCGAACGACCGGACCACCTCGCAACTTGCCTTCGCCGACTCCCTCCGGGAGAACCAAGTTCAGTGTCCGGCGATCACAACATCACAATCGAGGACCGTGCCGAGAGCGCGTGTGAACGACTGCATCCAAAAGCCGCGAGCTCGCGGTAGCGACCCATCGCAGACGCTCGTGACGGCGTATTGAATGCCGGCAGTCCGCTCAGAAACCGCCATTCGGACACGCACTCGGGGCGCGCGAGAACACTCGATCGATGGCAATCGCCCGCTCACGAGCGTCCATCTCCGGAAAGTGCGGCGTATCCAGCCGTGACATCGAACAGTTCCTCGTCGATGGAAGTCTGGCGTTGCGCGTGAAACCGGCCTCGCAGCTTCGAGAGCAATTCTTCGATGTTCTTGTCGGCCCGCTCCATCGCCGCCAGTCGGCTCGCGTTCTCGCTCGCCAGCGACTGAGCACAGGCCTGGAACAACGAGATGAACAGATGTTCTCGGATCAAGGCCCGCAGGGTGTCGACGCGACGACCCATCACTTGCGGGACACGCGCCGTCGGCCACGCTTGCTTCAGCAACCCGGTGCGCCACGACGCGTCAAGCGGTAGCAATCGTCGGTGCACGGTCTCGTACAGCGCGCCGGCCGTCGGGCTGTTGTGAAAAATCTCGATGTGTGCGGCTGGGATCTGGCTGGGGTGCGTCTCGGTGTCCAACTGCAGCCGATCGACGAGCGACGGGATCGATTCGACGGTGCCCGGCACGGGGTAGGCAGCTTCGATCGCCATGCCGGCATCCACGAGGCGGGCACGAATCCGTTCGCCGACGGCCCAGATCACGCGCGGCCCGTCGATATGGCGCAGGGCATCGACCACGCGATCTACGACGACCGCATTGAACTGGCCCACCAGGCCTTGGTCGGATCCGAATACGATCACACCGACAGTCGTGCGGCTCGCGGGCGCTGCCGTCCGCTGCTCGGATGCGGGGGAAACCTCTCGAAGGCAGGCGCCCAGACCCTGGTCTACCGCCCGGCGGTAGTCCGCCAGCGCCAGCACCGATTGCTCGTACTGGTGGATGCTGGAAGCCGCCAACGCGCGCATGGTGCGAACAACGGACTGCAGGTCGGTTGCGGTGGCGATCTCGTGCCGCAGCGCTGCCGTGGAGTCGGTCATACGGAAGACTTCGCTGCTGCCTCGGCATCCCACTGGGCGAGCGAGTCGCGGGCCGCAGCAATAACGGCCTGCACATCCTCGTCGCTCGGCTTGCCCGCCTCGTCGAACTGGGCCAGCACCGCCGCTGGCAGATGCACGGCGGCGCCCCTGACCGCTCGCTCGGCTTCGGCCATGCGCTCCAGCGGCACGGCATCGAAGAGCCCCGCCGTCAACGCCCTCAGCACGGCAACCTGCTCGGGCACCGAAACCGGCTGCGATTGCGCCTGCTTCAGGCAGGCGCGAATCCGCTGGCCATGCGTGATCGCCTGGCGACTGCTGTCGTCGAGCCGAGCGCCGAACCTCGAGAAGGTTTCAAGTTCCTCGAACTGCGCGTACGCGAGCTTCAGGTCGCCGGCCACGGCGCGGAAACTGCCGCGCTGCGCCTTGCCGCCGACCCGCGACACCGATTGCCCCACATCGACGGCTGGCAGCACACCGAGTTCGAACAGCCTGGGCGACAGGGAGATCTGTCCATCGGTGATCGAGATCAGGTTGGTCTGGATGTAGGCCGACATGTCCTGTGCCTCGGTCTCGATGATTGGCAGCGCCGTCAACGAACCGCCTCCGCGTTCGGCGCTCAGGTGGGTGGCGCGCTCGAGCAGGCGCGAGTGGATGTAGAAGATGTCGCCGGGAAAGGCCTCGCGCCCGGGCGGTCGCCGCAGCAGCAGCGACAGCTCTCGGTAGGCGCGCGCGTGTTGCGTGAGGTCGTCGTACACGATCAGCACGTCACGGCCGGCCTCCATGAAATGCTCGGCGATGCTGGTGGCCGCATACGGTGCGATGTAGGCCAGGCCGGGCGGCTGGTTGCCTTCGGCAACCACCACCACGGCGTAGTCCAGCGCACCCTGCTCGCGCAGCGTCGCCACCGCCTTGGCCACCGCCGACGCGCGCTGCCCGATGGCGCAGTACACGCAGAGCATGTCGTTGCCGCGCTGGTTCAGGATGCTGTCGATCGCGATGGCCGTTTTGCCGGTCTGGCGGTCGCCGAGGATCAGCTCGCGCTGTCCGCGGCCGATAGGGATCAGCGCGTCGATGACCTTGAGGCCGGTCTGCAGCGGCACGTCGACCGCCACGCGGTCCATGATCGGGGCGGCCGGCCGCTCGATGGGCAGCCGGTGGCTGGAGCGCACCGCGCCTAGACCGTCCAGCGGCCTACCGAGCGGGTCGATGACCCGCCCCAGCAGCCCTTCACCCACACCCACGTCCATCACGCGACCCGTGCGCTCGACCTGGTCCCCCGCACGCAGCCGCCAATAGTCGTCGAGCAGCACGACGCCGACTTCGGCCTCATCGACGTTGAAAGCGATCCCGTAGACATCGCCGGGAAAGCGGACCAGTTCGTCGAAGCCGACGTTGGGCAGGCCGGCGACCTGGGCCACACCCGTCGCGACGCTCAGGATGGTGCCGACTTCTTGCGCACGCAGGCGCGGCACGAACCCGCCACGTGCCTCGCCGATCGCGGCGAAGGTCTGGTCGAGCGTGGCGCGCAGGCCGGCGTTCGCGGCCGTCACGTGGCACCCAGCCGAGTGGGGTCGGCCATTGGTGCGATCGGTGCCACTTCGGGCTGCGGCGCCACCACGTCGGTCACCAGGTGCTCGAGCGCCTCGAGATGATGGGCGATGCTCCACGACAGCTTCTGCCCGCCGGCAACGAGTTCGATGCCGCTCACGAGGTCCGCTGCGGTCTCGAACCGGAGCGCGACGGTCGCGCCGAAGGTGTCGTCAACGGCCGCCTGGATCGCCGCCTGCTGCGCTGCGGGCAGGTCGAACGCGCTGCGGATCCGCGCAGTCTGTGCCGACGCCTGCAAGGCCGTCGCCAGCTCGGCCCGCGCGGTTTCATCCAGCGCTCGCAGGTGACGCATGAACACATCCGCGATGCGCTCGTCCAAGCTGGTGGCCGCGAGGTCGGTCAAGACCTTCCGCGAGATCGCGAACACCTCGCGCCGGGCGCGTTCGCCGAGTTCGCGATCCAGGTGCGAGGCTTCGGCCTCCAGCGCCTCGCGCCGCTTCGCGCCGAGTTCGTCGGCAGCCTGGCGTGCCGCGTTCAGCAGCCGCTCGCGCTCGGCGGCGGCGGCCTGCGTTGCCTGCGCCAGCAGTCCGGCGCGTTCGCGATCGAAGCCGTCGGCCTTCTGTCGAAGAGCGTCGCGCTGCGTTTGGGCATCATGCTGTGTCGCTTGCGCATCGCCGAGCTGCTTGGCGATGCGGGCCTCGCGCGCATCGATGGCATCGAGCACGGGTTGGTACAGGAAGCGCTTCAGCAGCCAGACCAGGACGACGAAATTGAGCGCCTGAGCCCCCACGGTGAACCAGTCGATCAGCATGGTTCACTTTCCGGCGGCGTGGGCGATCGCTGCATTCCAGAACGGGTTGGCGAAGATCAGGATCATCGAGACCACGAAGCAGTAGATTGCGGTTGACTCGATCATCGCCAGGCCGACGAACAGAGTGCGCGTGATGGTGGCCGAGGCGTCGGGCTGCTGCGCCAGCGCAGTCAGCGCGGTGGCCACCGCCCTGCCCTCCGCGAAGGCCGGCCCCATGCAACCGAAGCCGGTGGTGAGCCCGGCGATGGCGATCGATGCGACCGCGATGATGGTCATGCTGTCCATGAACTGCTCCTTGCTGATGTCAGAGGCTGAGAGCATTTCGATCATGCCCGAGCAGCACGGGGTCTTTTGGCGTGATGAGCGGGCATGATCGAAAAGCTCTCAGCCTCTCAGGGTTTCGAGCCAGTCGGCTCGTCGTGGCGAGCCTCGCCGGTGTGCGTGGCCGCCGCGAGATAGACCGCGGCGAGGATGCTGAAGATGTAGGCCTGCACCATCCCGGTCAGCAGGCCGAGTGCGGTCATCACGACCGGAAACAGGAAGGGCGTGATGGTCAGCAGAATGGCAATGATCATGGCGCCGCTCATCATGTTGCCGAACAGGCGCACCGCCAGTGCGAGCGTGCGCGAGAGTTCGCTGATGATATTGAAGGGCAGCATCATGGCCGTCGGCTCCAGGTACGACTTCAGGTAGCCGCGCAGCCCCTGGTCGCGGATGCCGTAGTACGGCACCGCGATGAACACGCACAGCGCGAGCGCCAGCGTCGTCGACAGCGATCCGGTGGGCGGTTCGTATCCCGGCACGATGGTGCACAGCGCTGCGGTGGCGACGAACAGGAACAGGCTTCCCAGGAAGGCCAGGTAGTGGCGCGGACGGCGCAGGCCGACCTGCTCGATCTGCTGCACCATGCCGACGACGACGATCTCCAGCAGGTTCTGCCAGCGCGACCGGCCATGGTCTGTGCTGAGGCGGCGCGTGACGCACCACGAGCCGAGGGCCAGCATCAGTATCAGCGCCCAGGTGAACACGATCGTGGCATTGAGCTTGACGAAGCCGCTCTGCCAGAAGATCCACTCGTCAGGGCTGAGGCGCATGCCTGGCCTCCGGCGCCGAGGTCGCCACCGCGAGGGCGGTGCTGCGTGTCACGCGCAGCACCAGCGCGCGAGCCACGATGAATCCCGCCAGACAGGCCGCCAGGCGCTGCCACTGCCCGGCCCCGACGAGGTAGAACCCGGCCAGCGTGACGGCCATGCGCAGCAGGAAGCCCCCGAAGTGCAACGCCAGCGATCGGCCGGACTGCAGCGTGCGCCGAACGGTCCACCAGAGACCACCGAAGAAGAACGCGCCCAGCGCGGCTCCGGCCAGGCCGGCGAGCAGCCATGTCCAGGTCTCATGAACTTGCATCGTCGGATTCCCCCAGGTCTTGCCGCATGGCCCGCTCTTCCTTGGCAACCCAGTGCCACGCATTGAAACAGCCGAGCACCAGGCCGGCCATCAACAGCGCCAACGTCCACGAATGCCGCCCGGCGTGGTGGGCGTCGAGCCAGATGCCCAGGGCTGCACCGAGCAGCGTCGGCACCACCACCGACCACCCGACCAGCCCCATGGTTCCGAGGCCGAACCACACGCCGGGCGCACCGCGGCGCCGCGAATCGAGTTTGCGTTGCACCTTGGCACCCACTGTCGCAGCCAGCGTGGGCGGCTCCGTCGTGGCGGGTGTCGGCTTGGATTCGGTCATGGGCGAAGCCTCGCGAAACGGGCCACGAAGCCGCTCTCCAGTTTGGTCATCACTGCACGCAGTTCACGCGCCTGCTTGTCCTGGGTCAGGAACTCGCGCTCCACCGCATCGCGCAGTTGCGCCAGGTCCGCACCCCGCATCGCGCGCCTGACCGACACGCTCACTTCGGCACCTGCTTTCACGAGGATGCCCTCGTCGACCGCGACGAAGACCTCGCCGTCGGCCGCGGTTTCGAAGGTCAGGATGCCCGGCGTCAGCGCCGCCACGCAGTCGAGCCGGTGCGGCAGCAGGCCGAACGAACCCTCGGCGGTCTCGGCAACGATGCGGGAGACACCGGCCTGGCGCAACAAGACCCGGAACGGCAGCAGGACTTCAAGATTCATGGGGCGGCATGCTCCACCTCGCCGGCGGGCGATGCAACTGCCTGGGGCTTGCCCTTGGCCTCGGCGATCGGGCCGATCATGTAGAGCGCGCTTTCTGGGTGGTCCTTGAACTCGTCGCGCAGGATGCGCTCGCAGCCGTCGAGCGCATCCTTCAGGCTGACGGTCTTGCCTGGGCTGCCGGTGAACTGTTCGGTCGTGAAGAAGGGCTGCGTCAGGAAGCGCTCCAGCCGGCGCGCTCGTCCGACGACCTTGCGGTCCTCGGACGAGAGCTGGTCGAGCCCCAGCATCGCGATGATGTCCTTGAGCTCGGCGTACTGCGCCAGCGTGCGCCGGATCTCCTGCGCGAGCCGGTAGTGCTCGGCGCCGACGATGCCCGGTGTGGCCATCTTGGAATTCGACTGCAGCGGATCGACGGCCGGGTACAGGCCCTCGCTCGCACGCTTGCGCGACAACGCGATCGACGCCGACAGGTGCGAGAAGGTGTGCACGGCCGCCGGGTCAGTGAAGTCGTCGGCCGGCACATAGACCGCCTGGATCGAGGTGATCGCACCGGTGTCGGTGTTGGCGATGCGCTCCTCCAGCCCGGACAGCTCGGTGCCCATCGTCGGCTGGTAACCCAGCCGCGACGGCATCTGCCCCATCAGGCCCGAGACCTCTGAGCCCGCCTGGATGAAGCGGAAGATGTTGTCGATCAGCAGCAGCACGTCGCGGTGCTCGTCGTCTCGAAAATACTCTGCCATCGTCAACGCCGCATGGCCGACACGAAAGCGCGCCCCCGGTGGCTCGTTCATCTGGCCGAACACCATCACCATGTTCGGCAGCACGCCGGCGTCGCGCATGTCGCGGTAGAGCTCCTCGCCTTCGCGGCAACGCTCGCCGATGCCGCAGAAGATGCTCACGCCATGGTGGCGCCCGACCATGTTGTGGATGAGCTCGGTCAGCAGCACGGTCTTGCCCACCCCGGCACCGCCGAACAGGCCGGCCTTGCCGCCGGTTTCCAGCGGCAGCAGCACGTCGATCGCCTTGATGCCGGTCTCGAACACGACCGAGCGCGTGGAGCGCGTGGCCAGCGCGGGCGGCGCCCGATGCACGGAGCGCCCGTGAACCTTGGTGGGTGCCGGCAGGCGGTCGATCACCTGGCCAAAGACGTCGAACATGCGCGACACGATGCCGGGACCGACGGGCGCCTGCAGCGGCGCGCCCGTGTCCCTGACGGCCATGCCGCGCGCCATGCCTTGGGTCGAGGTGAGCGCGATGCAGCGCACACGCTGCGCATCGAGCTGGGCCAGCACCTCGATTGCGATCTCGTCGTTCGCACCGGCGCGCAGCAGCGTCCGGATCGGTGGCAGCTGCAGGTCGAAGCGCACGTCGACGACGCTGCCGCGCACGGCCGTGACGCGTCCTGAGTTCGGTGTCATCCGGTTTTCCCGCAGGCGAGGACTGCCTGCGCATGCTGCGCCAGCATCAGTTCCTCGTTGGTCGGAATGACCCACGCCGACACACGGCTGCCGGCCGTGCTGATGCGCGTCGCATGAGCCTGGTTGGCCGCCCCGTCGAGTTCGACACCGAGCCAGGCCGCGCTTTCGCAGACACGTCGGCGGACCGTGGCGCTGTGCTCGCCGATGCCGGCGGTGAACACCAGTGCATCGAGCCCGCCGAGAGCCGCAGCGAGCCCGCCCAGCTGGCACGCTATGCAGTGCACGAACAGATCGATGGCGGCTCGGGCGCGCGGGTCGTCGCTCGCTTCCAGCGCCCGCATGTCGGCGGAAATCTCCGAGACGCCGAGCAGGCCCGATTCCTGATACAGCAGCTTCTCGATCTCGGCCGGGCCCAGGTGCATCTCGCTCGCGAGGTACATCACGACGCCGGGATCGAGGTTGCCGCAGCGCGTGCCCATCATCAGGCCGTCGAGCGCCGTGAAACCCATGGTCGTGGCGATGCTGCGGCGCTCGCGCAGCGCGCACATGCTCGCGCCGTTGCCGAGGTGCGCGACCACCACCCGCGCGTCAGCCCGCGCGCCCAGATGCGACGGCAGCACACCGGCGATGTACTCGTAGGACAGGCCGTGAAAGCCATAGCGCCGCACGCCTGCATCGCGGATGCGCCGCGGCAGCGCATAGGCCTGTGCGACCCAGTCCTGCCGGGCATGGAAGGCGGTGTCGAAGCAGGCCACCTGCGGCAACCCGGGCTCCAGGGCCGCGATGACGCGGATCGCCGCCAGGTTGTGCGGCTGGTGCAGCGGCGCGAGCGGGCTCAGCGCGTCGAGTTGGGCCAGCACCTCGGGCGTGACGCGGACCGGGCCGATGAAATGTTCGCCGCCATGCACGACGCGGTGGGCCACGCCCCACACGTTGCGGCCCGGCAGTCGCCCCTCCAGCCACTCGAACAGCAGGCGCAGCGCCTGTGCATGACCTGGCGGCGAAGCCTCGGCCTCGGCCGCGACCACAGCCTCGCCGGACAGCGACGTGCCGTCGTGCCCCCAGGCGACCAGCCGAGCCGATCGGCCGATGCCATCGATCTCGCCATGCAGCAGGCGCTCGGGCACGCCCGCAGCGCCTTTGTTGCTGCCGAAGGCGGCGAACTTGATGCTCGACGAACCCGCGTTGAGCACGACGATTGAGCCACCCGAGGGCCCGCGTTCGTCTGTCATGTGGCTACCCCACGGCGCGATTTGGCCCACAGCAAGGCGATCGCGCATGACGCGATGCGCGAATGCGCCGAGTCGGCACGGCTGGTCAGCACGATGGGCACGGTCGCGCCGAGCACGATGCCGGCGACCTGCGCATCGCCGAGGTATTCGAGCTGCTTGGCGAGCATGTTGCCCGACTCCAGATCGGGTACGACGAGGATGTCGGCATCGCCGGCCACCTCGGACCGGATGCCCTTGGTCCTGGCGGCGGCCATCGAGACGGC